>DAHVEJ010000042.1 GCA_027313145.1 Phycisphaerales bacterium
TCCGGTGGAAGTATCGACTCGACACGGTTACGCCCCCATAACTATTGATATGTTATTTTGGAATCACACTACTAGTTATCGCGCATGTAACAGTGACCAACACCGGCCACCGCGCCGGGGCGACGGTGGTGCAATTATATGTGCATCCGCCGCAGGGCGACTTGCCCCGCCGCGTCGTACAAAAATTGGAGGGCTTTGCGCGAGTAACCTTGAATCCCGGTCAAAGCAAAACGGTAACCATGCGGCTGAACTGGAAGGCTTTTGCCACGTTTGACACCCGTGAAAATTCCTGGATTGTTCCCCCGGGGGCCTATCGCGTGGCCGTGGGAACGTCCAGCCACAATGAGCCATTATATAAAGCGCTGGTGTGGTGATTGCCAATTGCTCCCAAGCGGCGATGCCGTTGGCGTCGTCGTGTGGCTGACTGTTAGGGAAATAGTATCATGAAAATTGTGAAAAGCGGTAAATCATACACGCCGTTAAAAGCACAAAAAGCATTAAATTTGCGATCCATGCGTGGCACCGGTTCAGCCCCTGTGGGAATGGATCGCCGGCGATTTCGCCACATGTCTGACTTGGCGGCGGGAACCGCGCTGGCACTTGGAATAGTCTTGGTCTGTGCGGGTGGCGCGACGGTCCACGCGGAGAGTATTCGCCTGATTGGTGACCAAACACCGGCTTCGCGCAGTAGTGCGTTGCCGGGTAGTGCTCCCGCGGTGCCCGCGCATTCCGGACGAAATGCGAACCCTGCTTACCGGAGCATAACGATACAGGCGAACCGGACTGCGATAGCTGAAGGCCAATCGGTGGTCATTACCGCCAAGGTCAAAGCCTCTCTTCGGCAGAAGAGAATCACTGACCTGTCGTTGTGGCCTTACGTCGATGGTCGACAATGGGGTGCTGCTGAAAAGACCAATCAGCACGGCTTGGCGAAGTTTATGATTCCGCTGCCTGAGGTGGGAACCGCCCTAATACAGGTGGCGGAAAAAGGGCCTGCTGGGCTAAACTTCCCGGTTGGACAACCGCTGCCTAACCAATCGCAGGCTTCCGATACCATCGAGGTGCGCGTGACGGCTCGGCAATTCAGCTTTCCCAAACATCGGCGGCATTTGGTTGGCATGGACTATGAGCCTTGGTTTACACCGTTGAACATGAGATGGAACACCGCCGAGGCAATTCCACTACTCGGGAAATATTCATCTTTCAATCGGTTGGTCATTCGGCAACATGCCCTTTGGCTGGATCAAATGGGGATTAACTATATTCTCATTGACTGGTCGAACAATCTTTGGGGCAAGACGCGGTTCAGTCAGTGCCCCCTTAATGCCAAGCAATTGATATCCGCAACAACGCAGCTATTGAAAACCTACGCGCAGATGCGGAAGCAGGGAATTGCCACACCCCAAGTGACCCTGCTACTGGGTATAGACAATGGACCTGTGACCACCACCACCGCAATCAATGGAGAGCTGGCGTGGATTTATCAAAATTACATTCGGAATCCTCGCTTTGGCGGTTTGTGGCTGGACTATCACAAAAAGCCGTTAATTGTGATATTCAACGGCGGCGGCCAGACCTTCCTGGCCGGTAAATTGGCCGCCGGTGAGCCGCCGATCAATACCCGCGATTTCACCGTACGCTGGATGGCATCGCAATTGCAGAACGCGCCACAATTCGCACGAGCTGGCTACTGGTCCTGGATGGATGGTTCCATTCATCCAATTCCGGTTTATCGTCACGGCCAATGCGAAGATTTGACCATTACACCGGCTTATTTTGCCGACGGCGGCTGGCTCGCTCCAACCGCGCGGGCGCGAGATAATGGATTTACCTATGTGAGAGAATTTAATGCCGCTTTGCGGTATCGACCGAGATTTTTAAATATCTGCCAATGGAATGAATTTGCCGGCCAAACCATTGGCCACGGATACGGGCCGGGGCATAACGTTTATGTTGACTGTTACGATAATCATCTCAACAATGATATTGAGCCGACATCGCTGACCTCCTGCGCGTACCGCGGCTGCGGCGGCTGGGGATTTTATTATCTGAATCTGACTCGTGCGTGCATCAACGTGTATCATCAAAAGGTGCCGCGAACGACCGTTCTGACAATAGGTTCGCCGGATCGGAATGCGGCGGTTTCAGGAACGATTCTACCGGTCCGATGGGCGTGTATTGGCAAGCCCCCGCAGAGTTTCACCGTATTGATCGATGGCCGAAAAGTTGGCGGCGATATTAACCCTGCGGCGCGGGCTTACAACGTGCGCTTGAAAGGACTAAAACCTGGCCGGCATGAACTGGCATTGCGGGCCATTGGCGCTGTGAGTCTCTTCCGACTTTCGTATTCGCACGTGGCCCGGCGGCTGCACCCTGCCATTCCGGCGGCAGCGCGAGTCACTTTTTTTGTAAGGTAAACATCATGGTGATTACTCGAACAGATTCTTGATCTTCTGGTTTTGTTTAACCCGCTATGGCGTAACCGATCAAGCCGCCGTAGCATATGGGAATAACACCGTGGCTTATTCTGAAAGACGGCGTTGACTGATGAAAAACCAAATGGCAATATCACTGACTCAATCATCCATGGCCACGGCTTCGCGTCGCGATGTGCTGAAAGCATCCGCGGTAGCGGTTGCTGCGGGAGCTAGCCAAATTCAAGCGGCGAACGCGAGACATATCCTTGCGCCGCCGACCGGGCTTACGTGCGAACATCTTGTTAATCCGTTGACGGTGGATGTCGCGCATCCGCGATTGAGTTGGATGATCAACTCCGATCTTAAAGGTGCTCGTCAAACCGCTTATCAAATTCTGGTGGCGCGCGAAGCGGCGTTGCTGAATCCCGGCAAGGCGGACGTATGGGATTCTGGACATTGCGCATCGGATCAGAGCGTTTTAGTCCCTTACGCCGGTTCTACCTTAAAGTCCGGGGGGCGCTATTTCTGGACCGTACGAACATGGGATGCCAGTGGAATCGCCAGCCCATGGGCCTCGCCGGCGCGATGGGAAATGGGAATGCTCAAACCTGCGGATTGGCAACCCGCGCAATGGATTCAACTGGCACAGGATACCCGCACATCCCAACTGACAACACGCCCGCTCCAAACTCGTCCCATGAAAAAGCCGACCATGGTCAAGACCTTTCCCTCCCCTTTGTTCCGCAAAACTTTCTCCATCGGTAAGGCGGTATCACGAGCACGGATGTATATCTGTGGCCTGGGGTATTACGAACTATTTATGAATGGCAGGCGGATGGGAGATCAGCAGTTGGATCCCGGCATGACCACCTACGACGCCCGGGCTTTCTATGTCACGCATGATGTCACCAAAGCCCTTCGGTCGGGTGAAAATGCCATTGGAGTTATGCTCGGCAACGGGTTTTACAGTCAAAATATCGTGTGGACCCCGGCTATGGCCTGGGGGCCGCCAGTGCTGCTGGCTAAATGTGTTATCGAATATACCGATGGCAGCTTTGAAACGATTGTCACCGATGAGAGTTGGCGTGCTACTACCGGACCGGTGCTTTTTGACAACGTGTATGCCGGTGAAACGTATGACGCCAGACTGGAGATTCCCGGATGGGCGGAGCATGGCCTCGACGATAAACATTGGCAATCGGCCCGTGTTGCCAAGTCACCCACTGTGAAACTGCAAAGCCAGATGATTCAGCCCATTCAAGATGCCCGCATCATCAAACCAAAGCGCATCATTGTGTCCCCCGGCGGCAAATGGATTGTTGATCTGGGGCAGAATTTCGCCGGATGTGTACGTTTAACGCTCAATGAACCGGCGGGCACACAAGTCACACTGCGTATGGCTGAGATACTGGCACCCGATGGTGTGGAAATTGATCCTTCCACGACGGGTGTTTACGCCACCGGCGTGGTGCAGACGGAAATATATGTGTGTAAAGGCGGCGGCGAACAATGGCGGCCACGCTTTACCTATCATGGATTCCGATTTGTGGAGGTCACCGGATTAAAACGCAAACCGCCGCTAAGTTTTATGGAAGGCATCCAACTGCGCACCGGCGCTGAAAAGAGGGGGGATTTTGTCTGCTCTGATGCGCAACTCAATCGCATTTACCAAACCTCGCTTTGGACGCTTGAAAGCAACATGCACAGCGTTACGGAGGATTGCCCGCAGCGGGAAAAGTGTTCCTGGCTGGGAGATATGGAAATATCCGCCCAGGCTGCCATATTCAGTCTCAACATGGCTCCGCTGTATAACAAGCTGGCCGGCGATATGGACACCACGCTGGGGCGGGGGGGAGCCACCCCATGGAACACCCCGGCGTCGCCTGGGTTGCCTTGTAACATTGCCACCGGGCGCAGGCTTTGTGATCAAGCCAATCCGGATTGGGGAGCTGCACTCGTGGCCATACCCTGGTTCATTTATGTTTACTACGGTGATGTCTCCACACTGATTCGGCAGTATCCGCACATGAAACGCTGGGTGCGTTATGCAGCCTCGGCTGCGGTCAGTAAGAATGGTATTGTGCAATATGGTTATGGTGATTGGTGCCCACCCGGTATCGGCGGTGCCAACCCCAAGTGCCCGGTGCCATTGACTTCCACCGCGTTGCAATATTCCAGTCTGAATATCATGGCCAAAACCGCCGCATTACTGGGCCGCAGTGCCGATGAAAAATGGTTTAAGCGCCAAGCCGCCATGGTCAAAGCGGCCTTTCATCGTACATTCTATGATCCTAAGACCGGCGGATATGGTTCGCAAACCGCCAATGCTGTGGTCCTGCGATTCGGCTTGGCTCCGGAAGATACGGAGAAATCCGTCGCGGCCGCACTGGCCGCTGAAATTCATGCGCAGCACGATCATGCGGATACCGGAGTTTTAGGCTCCCGTCCGCTATATACGGTGCTCAACGACCACGGTTACGATGAATTAACCTATCGCATGATGAAAAAGTTGGATTATCCCAGTTATGGATTTATGCTTTCCCGTGGTGACACCACCTGGCCGGAAATTCAATATAATACGCCATTAGATCAAGTGCAGATCGGCTGTTCCTACAACCACGCCATGCAGAGTGGCTTCGCGGCCTGGTTTCATGAAAGCGTCGCCGGCATTCGACCGCTTGAAGCAGCACCGGGATTTAAGCGATTCCTGCTGCGACCGCACAATTTCCAACAATTGACATCGGTGCGGGCCAATTACCAAAGTATGTATGGCGTTATCCGCAGCCAATGGCGGAGAGAGGGGGCAAAGTTTGCATGGAGCATCACAATTCCACCCAATACCAGCGCGGAAGTGGCTATTCCCGCGCGTCGTCGTGCCGATGTTAGGGAAGATGGACGGCCTGTTGCGTCGCGGAACCAGCATGTCCAATTCGTGCGAATGGACGGTTCATACGCAATATTTTCTGTTATGTCGGGAAGCTATCACTTTACGTCTGTGCTGGAAAATATGTGATGCGGCCAGAGACCATCGAGGCCTCGGAATGGTTCTTGGTAAAAACTTCCCAGTTTGATTGTTGAATACTGCGATAGCCGCTATCTTACCGGTTGTTGGTTCAACAGAACGCGCGGTTTACGCAGAAACTTTTTGTTGGAGAAAAAAATGAATGGATTTTCCACTCTGGGGCTCTTGAGAATGAGTTCCGCAACTTGTCAACGCGTCGCCCTGGGCGCAGCGGCACTGATGGCGCTGTCGCTCGGGGGATGTGCAATGCAAAACAGCACTGCAGCGCAATTGGACGCCACGGCGGCACCAACGCACCTGCAGACGCAGCTACGCGAAAATCCACTGGCCATTAATTCCATTCACCCGCGCCTGGGCTGGGTGTTGCCGTGGAAAGGTCGCGGAGAGTTCCAAAGCGCTTATGAGGTTCTTGTGGCATCGTCGCCGCAGCTTCTGGCACAGAACCGGAGCGATATCTGGAATTCCGGCAAGGTCATGTCAGGACAATCCATTAACATTCGTTATGCGGGTTCAGCACTGAAATCGCGCGAGCGCTGCTTCTGGAAGGTGCGGGTGTGGAATCAGGCCGGTCAAGCCAGTCATTGGAGCCAAACCGCCCAATGGCAGGAGGGACTGCTCGCAGTTGGCCAATGGCAGGGTGCGCAATGGATCGGCTGGAAGCCGGCTCCAAAAATGGGCATCAAACACCCATTGCCCGCAATTTATCTGCGTGATCAATTCAATGTGTCCAAACCCGTGAAACGTGCCGTGGCGTATTTCAGCGGCCTGGGTTTGGGACGCATGTATATCAATGGAAAACGCACCAGCGATACGCAACTTTCACCGGCATTAAGCTGGTATCCGAAACGATGTTATTACGTCGCCCGCAATGTCACAAAACTGCTGCGACAGGGAAACAATGCCTTGGGCGTTATTCTCGGTGACGGCCGGATGTATGGTATGGGAGGTGTCGCGCCGTATACGATCCATATTTCCCCACGCATGAAACTCATGCTGCACATCACCTATCAAGATGGCACTACAGCTATTATTGCCAGCAACACGCACTGGAAAATGACCGATAGGGGTCCTATTCGAATGAACAATGAATACAACGGCGAAACGTATAACGTCGCCATGCGTATGCCGGGCTGGAATCAGATTGGCTTTGCGGCCAAAGGCTGGAAATCTGCAATTCCCGTGCGTTCCCCCGGCGGTCGGCTGGTGGCGGAATTTCAACAGCCGATCCGTGTCACGCAGATCCTTCATCCCGTTAAAATTGCAGAAATTGCCCCCGGCAAGTGGATGTTTGATATGGGGCAAAACATGGTGGGCTGGTGCCAAATCCATATACCCAATGGCCCGGCTGGAACCAAGGTGGTGTTGCGGCACGGAGAAAGCCTCGTGCGTAATGGCCGGCAAACCGTGGATTTAAATACCTCCGGGAAAGGCCGAATCCATCTGTATGTGGCCAACCTGCGCACCGCCAAGCAGACCGATACGGTCATCCTAAATGGTAAAGGTGCCATCACATGGCACCCAATATTTACATATCACGGATTTCGCTTTGTGGAACTTACCGGTTATCCCGGAACACCGACACTGGCCACACTGGAAGGGCAGGAAGTTCATGACGCATTACCGGTTATCGGCGGATTTGCCTGTTCAGATAAATTGGTCAATCAAATTGTTCATAACGCCCGGTGGGGCATCCAAAATAACTATCGCTCCATTCCCACCGACTGCCCGCAACGCGATGAGCGGCAAGGCTGGATGGGGGATCGCGGCATGGAATCACGCAGTGAATCATTCCTGTTTAACACGGAACGCTTTCATGACAAATGGCTTTGGGATATGCAGGATGCCCAACGCCCCAGCGGCGATGTGTCCGATGTAAATCCCCCGTACTGGGCCGTTTACACCAAGGATGTCACCTGGCCCAGTACATTTATTTATCTGCCGGGTACCTTATATTTGCAATATGGGCAGGTCTCCCCCATTCGCGATCACTATGCCGCGATGCGCAAATGGATCAATTACCAGTTGGCCAAGGTACACGATGGAATCAGTAATCAAGATACCTACGGCGACTGGTGCTCACCACCGCGCTCGCCCCACAATATCCACTCCAAAGACCCCAATCGTGCCACTCCCGGGCCACTGCTGGCTACGGCAACCCTGTACAAAGACCTGCAACTTATGGCCATGTATGCCAAAGTTCTGCATAAACCCGCTGGACAAAGACATTGGTTGGCCGATGCGCATAAACTTTATGTGGGCTTTAATAAGCGTTTATGGAACGCCAAGGGCGGCTACTATGGTAATGGCTCGGATACCGCCTGCGTGTTACCGCTGGCGGCGGGGATTGTGCCCCAAAGTCGGCGCTCGCGTGTTATGAAGCGTCTGCTGTGGCGAATGAACGAACGGCAGGATGATCACGTGGGTGTCGGCGTTATCGGCATGCAATGGATATTTAATGTCATGGCCCGCTATGGGCAGGCCAACCTGGCTTGGAAAATGCTTAACCAGACCACGTACCCGGGATGGGGCTATATGGTTAAACATGGGGCCACAACCATCTGGGAACTCTGGAATGGCAATACCGCCAATCCCGCAATGAATTCACAGGATCATGTCATGTTCATTGGAGACATGCTCACCTGGCTGTTTCAATATGTCGGAGGCATCCAAAGCGATCCTCGCAGTCCCGGCTTTGAGCACATTATGATGAAACCACATTTTTTAAACGGACTGACATACGTAAATACCTGGCACCGTTCCCCGTATGGCAGAATTATCAGCAACTGGAAAATCACATCCAAGGGTATATTCCATTGGCAGGTGCAAGTCCCGGCCAATAGCTTCGCGACCGTGGAAGTTCCCGCCGCCGCGGCCAACGCCGTCACACTTGATAGCCATAAGATCAGCAACAAACCTTGGATTAAATTCGTGGCGTATGTCAATGGCCGAGCCGTTTATATGCTGGAATCGGGGAATTACCGATTCCGATCCATGTTGACTGAAAAGCCCTAACCGACGGAGTACAGGATAATGGGCCATAAGGCTTTCCCGCACTCTTGGTTGGGAATAATCCTTGTCGCGGGCATGGTACTCGGTGCGAGTTTTTTGTCCGCTCCATCGTATGCGGCTGGCGCGCAAACGCCACCAGCTCGGCGGGTTGCTGTGCCGATAGCCGGGCCGGACACTTGGGGCGCGGTCGATGCCTTGGGCCGGGTGTTGCCCGATAATCATGAAGTGGGGGCACCAAAGCCAAACAAAACGGTTGGGATATTTTATTTCACGGCCAACAATGAGCCGGGACATAAAATTCTTAATAATGCGGCGATTTTGGCGAAGGATCCCAGCGCGATTATTGGCCCGCTGTATTCCCAGCATTGGTGGGGTAAGCCGCTGTTTGGCTTTTACATCAGTTCCGATCCGTTCGTACTGCGGGAACATGCCGCCATGCTGGGTGATGCGGGAATCAACACTGTGATTTTCGATAACACCAATGGCCCAACGTATTTCAATAGTGTTCAGAAATCGCTTTTTAAAATCTGGTTACGCATGAAAGCTCTGGGTAACCCGGTGCCGGATTTTACCTGTTTCGCGGGCCATGGGGCATGGAACACGGATTACAAAAACATTTATGACCCCGGCCTGGCCAAAAAGCTTTGGTTTTACTGGGATGGTAAGCCGCTGATGCTCATTCACGGCAATATGCATACGCTGCCTGCCGCCATCAAGCATTTTTTTACCCTGCGCTATTGCTGGGCTTGGACAGGGGGGAAAGATAAATGGGGTTGGGATAATGTTTCAGCCAATCCATGGCTCTATGCCTGGCACAATAATCCACATATCCCCGAGGAAATGCCCGCCTCGGTTGCCGGCTGGGCCAATAACACGACAGGGCGAAGCTATTTCAACGGCCATGAACCGTCCCTTGATCAACAGCGCCCGGGCCTTGGAATCTGCTTTTCTCAGCAGTGGCGGCATGTGCTGAAAGTCAACCCGCCATTTGTGTTTATTACGGGCTGGAATGAATGGACCGCCGGCTGCTGGCCCGAACCGGGCCGCCAATATTTCGCAGGGCATTGGGTGGATAAGGGCGCTCCAATTTTTGTTGATGAATACAGCCCCGAATACAGCCGCGATGCCGAACCGATGCGCGATGACAAGGGAGGCTTGTACGGTGGATTTGGGGATAATTATTACTACCAGATGATTTCTTACATTCGCCGGTATAAGGGTGTTAATCCGTTGCCATTTGTGCATCCCTCCACCATTGCTGTAGATGGCTCGTTTGCACAATGGAAAAACATCGGCCCGCTATTTGTTAATAATGTCGGACTGGCCGTGCACCGCAATTCGCAGGGCTGGGGAAATCGGCGCTATGTTAATAACACGGGCCGCAATGATATTGTCGCCAGTAAATTTACTTACGATCTCAAGAACCTCTATTTCTGGGTAAAGACCCGTAAGCCTCTGACCTCTTGGAAGGATAAATCCTGGATGTTGCTATTCCTGCATGTTCCTCATCCGGGCAGCAGGAAATGGATGGGTTATAATTATCTCATTGATCGGCGTGTGGTTACGGCGCATACCTCAGTTATAGAAAAAAATATTAATGGAAAGTACCGATGGCAGCCGGTTGGTCAGGCAAAAATCCATATCAAGGGTAATCAGATGCAAAT
This sequence comes from Phycisphaerales bacterium, assembly GCA_027313145.1. Taxonomy (GTDB): domain Bacteria; phylum Planctomycetota; class Phycisphaerae; order WQYP01; family WQYP01; genus JAMDCX01. The sequence continues at coordinate 10,113 of DAHVEJ010000042.1, forward strand.
GGCGATCCCGCGCACCGCTCTGGGGATTGCTGGTTTTATGCCCAATGAAATTCACTTCAAATGGGCCGACAACATCCGGCAGAATGGCCGCTGGACGGATTTTTACCTCAATGGCGATTGTGCGCCGCCGTTCCGTTTCTATTACCGGGCAAAGGTTCGGCAGTAAGAGCGGTACACACCCCATGAAATATCACCAGAAGTTGCCCCCGTCGGCGCGCGGAATGTTAATAGCGGAAAATGTGCCGGGCGGGGATGAAATATTGCGCTCTTGGGGTTAAATTGTGTGCCATGGCGGAAGATTTACAACCATCAAAGATTCAACCAGGGGACAACAACCCGCAACGGAAAAGTCAGAATTCCGATTCCCCATTGCCTGCCGGTCAGGCTGTCACCCGATCTAAATTTACCGGGAGCACAATGTTTCCAGCGTTGGGGATGTTGATTTTATGTCTGGTGGTTTACTATCCGTTACATGCGGCCGGGTTTATCTGGGATGACGGTTACTGGATTTTAAATAATCCCACCATGCATCATTGGCGGGATCTGGCGGTGATCTGGTTTAATCCGATGACCTTCCTGCAATATTATCCGTTATCAGTGACGGCCTATTTTCTGCAGTATCAGTTGTGGGGCGCTAATGCCTTAGGGTATCACGTCGTGAGCATACTCCTTCAGGTCATTTGTGCGGTGTTACTGTGGCGAATTCTGTTGCGGCTGCATCTGCGAGCCGCGTGGTTGGCGGCGGCGATTTTTGCGATCAATCCGTTGGTGGTCGTATCTGTCGCGTGGGTGGTAGAGCAAAAGAATCTTATTTCCGGAATAGCCGTGCTGGCAACTGTGTGGGCTTGGATACGCTTTGCCTCACTGGACCGTCCGGATGATGCATTAGAATCCGCGGAACCCGTGTATCACTGGAAATTTTACGGCTTGGCGGTGCTGTTTTATCTTCTGGCGGTGTGCGCAAAAACGTTTGTCTGCGCGTTGCCGGCCGCGATACTGGTATTGACATGGTGGAAACTCGGGCGCGTTACCCGTAAGCATCTTTTAGCCAGCGTACCATTATTTATCATTACCGCCGGTGCGGGGTGGATGGCGGCGTGGCGGGAGCGCTACGGGGCCGGAGCGCATGGCAAGGCGTATCATTTTTCAGTGTTCCAACATCTGGTCATTGCGGGCAAGGATATTTGGTTCTACGCCGGAAAACTGTTGTGGCCGCACCCGATTTTAATGGTCTATCCGCGTTGGCATGTGCACGGCTTTACCACTGTGGATGTTTTGTATCCCGTCACCGCTGTTCTGGTGGCGGCGGCCTGTTTCGCTCTACAAAAGCGATGCGGACGCGGATTGTTCGCGGCCGTTGCCATTTACAGCATCATGATTTCCCCTTCCCTGGGATTCGTTCCTTTTGCCGGCATGGCCATCACGTTTGTGGCGGATCATTATTTTTATCTTGGTTGTATCAGCTTAATTGTGCTGGTGACACAGGTGGGGGCGATAGCGTTAGAACGCCTGCAATCGGTCGGAAAAACGGGTGAGTCGGGCATCATGCAGCCGACGGCTTCACAGGTCGTAGTCGCCGGTTATAAAAACCCATTGGCCGTTGGAATCTCCACAGTCGTACTGCTGGGGCTGGGCGCGGTGAGTTATTCCCAATGTCTGAATTACATTCCTCCAGTTGGAATATGGGTCCATGAGTTGCAGTATGACAAACAGTGCTTTAAGGCGTATGAAATATTGGCCTTACATGACAAAGCTCACGGGCACTTCCACCAGGAATTTGTCAATTGTCAGACCGCCCTGAAATTGACAGACGGCAAAGATCCACTGGCGAATTATTTGTTGGGATCGCTGTATCTGGAGAAACGGCACGACATTAATTCGGCTATGCCCTATCTGCGAGCGTCACTTCAAGTGGATTCTTATCAGTCCAAAGCAATTGCCAAATTGGCTTATTGCTATGAGCAGTTGGGAAATTGGGCCATGGCGATCAAGGATTTGCACCGGGGAATAGAGTTGATGCCCAACTCTAGCAGACTGTATCTGGCATACGGCGTGGCGCAAAGCCATTTAGGTAATACCACCCTTGCCAGCAAGGCATACCGTGACGCTATTGCCTGCAATCCCCGTAATGCCGACGCGCGCTATAATTTCGCGGTGCTTCTGGATAAATCCGGACATTGGCATCAGGCCATCGCTCTCTACCGGCAGGCGTTGGGGCTTAATCCTCAATTGGCCCAGGCCCATTATTTTTATGGCCTGGATTTATTGAATCATGGGCACCCCAGGCAGGCCGCCCAGCAGTTTCGCACGGTTATTGCGTTAATCCCCAACCATAAATCGGTGGATAAACTCCTGGCTCAGGCGTTGAAGGCCGCGAGCCATACCCAGCACGCTCGGCCGGGGGGGCGTTGAAATGGCAGTTGCGCCGAAAGGGTGGCCGTCTCGCCCTTGGATTAGTCAGACCGGCTTCGCGTGGGCATGTATGGATTTTCTAAATACATAACAACCGCATAGAATGCCTTACAGGATTACGCTTTTATCGGCGAAAGGAACGTTACAGATCTATGCCCACCCGCTTATATAACACATTGCATCATCGGCTTGAAGATTTTCTTCCACTGCATCCCGGCCCTGACCCGGCAAATCCGATTTCCGGCAGCCGTGTCGGCATTTATAGCTGCGGTCCAACGGTCTATGACTACGCGCACATCGGTAATTTTCGCGCCTTTCTATTTGCCGACGTGCTGCGGCGCTATCTTGAATTGCGGGGTGCGCAGGTAACCCATGTGATGAACATGACCGATGTCGGCCACATGACCGACGACCAACTCGCCGACGGTGCGGGCCGCGACAAGCTTGAAGTGGCCGTGGAGAAAATGAAAGAAAATAAAAAGACCGGTAAAGCCCTGATTGAAAATCCCAATGATCCCTTTGCTGTGGCGGATTATTTCGCGCAGGCGTTTCTGCACGACGCCCGCCTGCTGGGCCTGGGCGTCGTTGCGGATTATGACGCCGCCACCACTGCGGAATCCAAAGAGAAAATTATTCCGCGGCCCACCCGGCATATACCGGAATTTATTGACATGATCCAGTTGTTAATCAACCGCGGGCATGCCTATGTCGGTGCCGACGGAGTCGTTTATTACGATATTCACAGCTTCCCGGCGTATGGTGAACTTTCCGGTAATTCGCTGGAACAGCTATCACACGGAGCTGGTGGCAGAACCAATGAGCAGGCCGCTAAGAAACACCCCTCGGATTTTTTCCTCTGGAAGCCCGATACGCATCACATCATGCGATGGCCCAGCCCATGGGGCGAGGGGTATCCCGGCTGGCATATTGAATGCAGCTCAATGTCAATGCGTGCTCTCGGGCCGTCGTTTGATCTGCACACGGGTGGAGAAGACAATATTCATCCACACCATGAATGCGAAATCGCGCAATCGGAAGGGGCTACAGGAAAGCCGTTTGTAAAATATTGGATGCACACGCGCCATCTAATGGTCAATGGCGAAAAAATGTCCAAGTCCAAAGGGAATTTTTTTACCATTCGTGATCTTATGGCCAAGGGATTTGACCCCGTGGTGATCCGATGGGGGCTTATCAGTACGCGCTATAGGGAGCCGTTAAATTTCACGATACAAAGTCTTTATGAGGCTGCCGCGGCGATCACCACGCTGCGGGATTTTGCCGAAAAATTGACCTCCGCGGTAGCCGCAGTGGATGAAGCCGCCGGCGACGGGGATTTTGCCGCGCCCGGTGCCCCCACCGAGGCGGCCCATGATCCATCGCTGGAGCCCGGTGATCGGCAAATGCTGGCGGAATTTAATTCCGCGATGGACGATGATCTGAACGTTTCCGGCGCGTTGGCCGCGTTGTTCACCTGGAGGAACGGTTTACATAAACAAAAAAAACTCGCCTACCCGCAGGCACGGTCGGCATTACAGAGCCTAAAGAAGGTGGATCATGTGCTGGGAGTTATTTTTGTTGAATTGCAGGAAGTGCCTGAGGACACAAAACGCCAAGTTTCGCAACTTATGCAGAAGCGCATGGCGGCCCGCCAGCAAAAAGATTTCAGCGCTGCCGATCTACTAAGGAAACAACTCATGTCACTGGGAGTGGAAGTTAAAGACACGCCAACCGGTTCAACATGGCGGCCGCGACTAGCGCCGGAAAAGCTTGCACAATAATTTTCTGAAAGTTTATTGCAATAATTGGCACGGTGTGTTAAAGATTCATATTCTTAAGGCGGTTTTGTAAATTTGTCGCTGTAATTGGGCGAACAGTAACGCCAATTTTGCGCTTCGAGGTGATGGGTATGTCAATGCTGGACTGGATCATGCTGGCCGTGCCGGTATTGATTACCGCAATCATCGGCGTTAAAACCCAGAAATATACACGTAGCGTTGCCGATTTCATGTCGGCCAGCCGCGTGGCCGGGCGATATCTGGTTGCTACCGCCAGCAATGAGGCTGTTTTTGGAATTACCAATGTCATCGGGCAATTCGAGATATTCTTCGTATCCGGCTTTGCGGCTTATAACTTTTGGATTTTAGCCAACAACGCGGTCTGGCTTTTTATCCTGTTGTCAGGATTTATTATTTACCGCTATCGTGAGAGCCGGGTTATGACCCTGGGCCAGTTTTTTGAAATCCGCTACTCCAAATCATTTCGAGTGTTCGCCGGTTCACTGGCTTTTCTATCCGGGATTGTGGCCTACGGAATTTATCCGGCGGTGGGGGCTCGCTTCTTTATTTATTATTGCGGGTTGCCGCCGGTGGTGCATATTTTTGGCCACGCAATTCCCAGCTTTTTATTTATGATGGTCGTTCTATTGACTCCCGGCGTCGTATTGACGGCCATGGGGGGGCAACTCACCGCCATGGTCGTTGACAGCCTTGCGGGGTTTATTTCCATGATATTTTATATCGTGGTCGTGGTGGTTCTGCTGATGACCTTCCATTGGTCTAGTGTGGCGCATAGCATGTTGCAGCGGCCCGCCGGCGAATCCATGTTCAATCCGTTTGATGAATCAAAGATTGGCAGCTTCAATTTCTGGTACATGGCGATTCAAATTTTTGGTTTTGCCTACGGCTGGCAGAGTCAGCAGGCGGGCTACGGCTTTCGCTCCGCCGCGATTAATGCCCATGAACAGAAAATGGGGGCCATTCTGGGGCCTTGGCGCAATGAGGCTCGCACCTTGTTGCTGACCGTCACCGCCATGTGCGCCTTCTGTTTCCTGCATTATTCATTGTATTCGGCGGGCGCGGGAAAGGTATTGGCCATCCTGCACTCTGTGCATAATCCCGCCATTCGTGCACAGCTCGTCGGGCCGGTGGCGTTGAGCCTGATGCTGCCGATCGGAGTAAAAGGGATGTTCGCGGCGATCATGCTCTTTGCGCAGATCTCCACGGACATCACCATGATGCAGTCTTGGGGCAGCATCTTTATTCAGGATGTTGTCGTGCCGCTGCGCAAACGCCCAATGGAAACTCGGCAGCATCTGTTTGTCTTGCGCACAGCAGTGGTGGGGGTGGCGGTTTTCGCATTTCTATTTAGCGCATTTTTCCCTCAAACGCAATATATCATGATGTTTCTGGCCCTGGCTGCGGCCATTTTTTCTGGAGCGGGAGCCACTATCATCGGCGGCTTTTACTGGAAGCGCGGAACCGCGGCCGGGGCCTGGGGAGCCATGGTCAGCGGTTTGCTGATAACCATCGGCGGATTTATTCTCCAGCGATCATGGCAGCCGTTTTTGTACCCGTGGTTGCTTCACGATCACCCGCAATTTCTCCATGGCATTAGTGGCGTGCTGGGCACCATTTCCTCGCATGTGCCGCAGTTAAATTGGAGTATACGCCCGGATCGCTTTCCGTTTAACAGTAATTGGATCTGGTTTTTTTCAATTCTAACCGCCATCGGATTTTATCTGGGATTGTCGGTCCTGACGTATCGGCAGCCGTTTAACCTTGATCAGATGCTGCACCGGGGGGAATATGCCAGCCCGGAAGAGGCCGCGGCGAAGGCTTTAATTCCCCGGAAGATATCCATAAAAGCCCTGATGGGCATCACACAGGATTTCACAACCAGTGATCTGGCCATCTCCTGGAGTCTGTTTATCTATCGCTTTGGCTGGTTCGTGGCATTTGTAGTTATTGTGATATGGAATATTGTGCATCCGTGGCCTACACATTGGTGGGTGAATTTCAGTTATGTGGGCTATGTGTTCATTGAATTTTTCATCGGTGTTACCGTTACCGTTTGGTTTACCTGGGGCAGTATTCTTGATTTGAAAAAGCTCTTTGCCCGGCTCAAAATTGTGCAGCGCAACGCGCTTGATGACGGCACCGTGGTTGGGCACCGCAATTTGGATGAAGTTGGATTAACGGCTATTGAGTCTCCGCACGACGGAGGCACAGGAGATTAATGAAGTCCGCCATTCTATAAAGGCTATATTATGCTTGGCACAAAAGAAAAGACCGCCGCATGATTGCGGCGGTCTTTTTGGTTTTAGTAACGTTCAGTGGGGCAGAGCGATTTAAGCCTTATTGCTGCGCCGGCGAGTGCTGACAAGCAGGGCTAAGCCACCAAGAGCAAAAAGAGCCAGTGTGGCCGGTTCCGGCGTCGTCACCGCAGTTGTCGAAGCGATGATAACGGAATTAATACTGTTGACCATTGTTGATGGGGCCAGTGTAACCGAGTCAGAAGTCAGCAATTCAATGGTTCCCATATTATTGGCGGCCGAAGTTGCCACCACAGGGCCTGTTCCGCTGTAGCCCTCCAATCCTGAATTGCTAACGAAGTTGATAGTCGGCAGCATTGTCGATCCGCCGCTGGTCGCCGGATTCAACTGACCACCAGACGTTACTGATTCCGAAGATGTCCCGTCGGTGATATTCGCAGTAACGTCTCCCTGGATTTGGTTTATACCCATGTGCGTTGGAAGCGTAATGTTGTCATCCCATGCCTGAAGGTTCGCGGTGGTCGTACCCGAATTGGAGCTGGTCAGGCCAGTGATCGTAAAGCTGAATTGATAGGCTCCGGAACTGGTGACGGATTCGGTAGCATTCAACCCGCTCCATGAAAATCCGCCGTAGCTGCTTGAGCTGGCAAAGGAATTCGGGGACGCTAATCCGATGACATGTCCATTGAGGGTTACTTCAATGGTAGCAAATGCATGAGGGACACCCATTGCTGCCATACCCAATGCCGCGATTCCGAACAATGCTGACTTTCTCATAGCCGTCTCCAAATAAAAGGATTAAGATAATAACTTCAGATCATTGGCCGCTCATCGAACTACAATGGGCTATATACCTATGATCACATTTTTGCTTCTACATGCGACAGACTGACAATCATCTACATCGCCTCCTTGACAGAAACAAGCCGAAAATCGAAATTTTCGTTCAAGCGTCTTCAAGCACTAGATAGAATATAATCCCATAACAGCGCGAAGTCAAGAAATAATTAACAAAATGTTAAAGTTTTTTTTTGAGGCAGCTATGGCCGCTTTTTCATAAATAAAATTCGTATTTATGTCAAACTACTTAACGGGCACTGCGCATTAAAAAGGCCGTAAGGAATTATCATTACGGCCTTTCAATTAGTCTTGATCTTAAGTTGTTGTATCAGGATCGCGATTTATTACGCCGTCCAACCGTCAGTAAGGCCAATCCGCCAACCGCAAACAGCGCTAAAGTTGCCGGTTCGGGAGTGGTGACTGCTGTATCGCTGATATTGGTAGTTACCAGACCGCCCGTTAGCGAAGAAGCGGGGTCAAGGGTAATAGCCAACGAATTGGTTACAGTTAAGGTAGAGCTGGATCCGGTCAAATTCGCACCGTGGGAATTAAACGCAACGGACGATGACGGCAGCGTTGGATTACTGGCGGAGTTCATGGAAAGGCTGCCAGAGTCTTCTGATCCCAGCCGTGCCATACTGGAAGAATAGACCGAACCATTCAAGTCCGCAGTTTGTAAAGAAGTCGCGCCCGTTGCGGTTACACCGCCGGAAGACTGCATTGATACGATACCGGTACCAGATATTCCGCTGTCCGCAACCGCAAAGGTAATCATGTTGTTGCCGGCATTGGAAGTGGAAACCGAGGTCAGATTGGTGGTTATTTGCGTGGATCCAATTTGCTCTACAATGCCACCCCAGGAAAAGCCGCCAAAACTTCCTGGCAAAGCAACGTAAGAGCCAGCCCCAAGATAGGCGGATACGTTTGTGAAGGCTTCGGTGGTTGTTCCGCTGGGCGTAGTTATTGTAAGGGTAGGCGTGGCAAAGGCACCAGCGACTCCAAACGTCGTTAATCCCATTGCGGCGATTCCGAATAATGTTGCGGTCTTCATAGTGAGGTCTCCCATAAAAAAATAATGACAAGCCAGATCAGAAGCGGTTTGTTGACAACAACAATCTGCACGCTCCTGCCTGAGATATACTAACAATATACAAACCGTGGCAAAAACCAAATATCGTTTGATTTCTGCTATATTTGTAACGTTGTTGTCTTTTTAAGGGCCCTACAGATCTTTGCTGCTAAACCCTCACCTTCATCAGACCTACTCCATTAATTGAATATAACTCGGCCAAGGTTAATTGTCAAATAAAAAAACAAAAAATTTCGATTTTTTTTCGAGTCCTCCGAAAAGGCTGTTTTTAACCGGATTTGCAAACGCCATCCGTCCTTCCTTTGTTGTTTTAGCTGGTGGCCTGATCTTGAATTGGACTGTCTTTTGCCAAACCGCTACACTAACTGACTTGTTTTGGTGGAGTTGTTTCAATGATTTCTGAAGTGCATGGTCAATTGTCTGTTCAACCGCAGCAGCATTATGCCATTATCACCGCTGAATTCAACGGATTAATAACCGCGCGGCTTACCGATGGCGCTGTCGAAGCACTTTTGCGCCATGGTGCAACCGAAAAACAGATTACTAAAATCTCTGTTCCGGGCAGTTTTGAAATTCCAACAGTCGCCGGCCGGCTGGCTAAAAGTGGAAAATTTACCGCGGTTATTTGCCTGGGCTGCATCATCCGCGGCCAGACCGCTCATTTTGACCACGTCGCCCAACAGGCCGCCCGCGGCATTGCGGAAATTGGCCCCGCCACCGGAATACCCACCATTTTCGGCATCATCACCGCCGATACTGTCGAACAAGCCATGGATCGCGCGGGATTAAAAATGGGTAACGCCGGCTGGAACGCCGCATGCGCTGCCATGGAAATGGCCGGTGTGATGCAGCAGTTGCCCCCGGCAGAGAACGTATAACAGGAAATAATGTGAATACAATCAATCAAAAGCGATCCACATCCCGCCGCATTGCCCTTCAAGCAATTTACCAGGCGGAGGTGCAAGGCGATGCATTTATCGCGCAGATGCTGCCGACGTTTATCAATCAGGCTACCGATGACAATGATGTGCGACAACTTGCCACCCGCATGGCCTGCGGAGCCTGGGACTATCGCAACGACGCGGATCAATGGGCGTCGCGGTTAATTCCTCGCTGGACAATTACTCGTCTGGCGGCGGTGGATCGCAATATTCTGCGATTGGCGCTGTGGGAACTCACGCACGAGTCCGAAACACCTGGCAAGGTGGTAGTGGATGAGGCTATCAACATGGCTAAAGAATATTCCACGGAAGATAGTTCCGCTTTTATTAATGGCGTATTGGATGCCGCCATGAAGCAGCATAATCTGCTGACGGATTCGGCGGGATAATCGGGCTGTTTTTAAAAGCCCCGGCAGGATGGAGCGCGGGCCTATGCTCGCAAGTGCCGGCTGAAAATAGGGGGCATTTTCCAGCGGTATGTTACGGTGGAAACGCCGAGCGAGCGCTATATTTTTCGGAGGAATTTCAAGCTGTGAAATCACCTGAAAATCGCGGGTCTACCACCGAAGGTGTCGGGGTATCACCCTCGCTTGGCCCGGTTATGGAATATGAACAAATGGCCGCCCACGCCACGCTTTTCGGGCGCGAAGTGTGGCGGCTGGCAGGGTTGGCAATTTTCATCGGGGCGGTGGCGGCCATGGCTGCCATCGCGTTGTTGCGTTTGATCGGCCTGCTGACCAATCTCTGCTTTTATGGGCGGTTCTCCTTCTCCTTCGCAGACCCGACATCCGCCCACCTGGGGGTTTGGATAATCGCCGTACCGATTGCCGGTGCGATCGTGGTGGGATTTATGGCGCGTTTCGGTCACGCCGGAATCCGCGGCCATGGCATTCCCGAAGCCATGGAAACCATTCTGACCAATCAAAGCCGCATTCCCAAGCGCATCACCTTGTTGAAACCTCTTTCTGCCGCCATCAGCATCGGTACCGGCGGTCCATTCGGTGCCGAGGGTCCCATTATTGCAACCGGTGGGGCCTTTGGATCGTTGGTGGGGCAGATTCTGCATACCACAGCCGATGAACGCAAAATTCTGCTTTCTGCCGGTGCGGCTGCGGGCATGGCGGCAACATTCGGATCTCCGGTATCAGCCGTTCTGCTGGCGGTGGAATTGCTGTTATTTGAATTTCGCGCACGATCTCTGGTACCCGTGGCTTTAGCCAGTGCCACCGCCGCGGGTTTGCGGATCATATTCATGGGCGACAAACCGATTTTTTACATGCCCAATGTAGGCCCGGCGGAACACTGGTCGCTGGTGATTTATGCGATCATTGGTTTATTTGCCGGTGTGGCCGCGGCCGGCGTCACGCGCCTGTTGTATTTGGTGGAAGATGGCTTTGAAAAATATAGCCACGTCCATTGGATGTGGTGGCCCGCGATGGGTGCCGTCGTGGTGGGTATTTGCGGATACTTTGATAATCACACCATGGGTGTGGGATATGACAATATCTCGCACCTGCTGACCGGTGGCATGGCTCTCAAAGCGATTCTGATGCTTTTAATTCTGAAATGGATTTCCTGGACCGTGGCCCTGGGCAGTGGCACGTCAGGCGGTACGTTGGCACCGTTGTTCACGTTGGGCAGTGCTCTGGGGCTGCTGTTGGGCATGGCGGCGGCGCATCTATTTCCTGATGCGGGCGTGGATGTCCGCGTGGCCGCTTTAGTAGGTATGGCCGCATTGTTCACCGGTGCGTCCAGGGCTTTGCTTACCTCCATCGTTTTTGCTTTTGAAAACACCATGCAGCCGCACGGATTGCTGCCGTTGTTAGCCGGTTGCACCACCGCCTTTCTGGTTTCCTGCCTGCTGATGCGCGATACGATTATGACCGAAAAAATCGCCCGCCGGGGCATCCGTGTGCAGACGGAATACTCCACAGATTTTCTGGACCGGTTTTTTGTGCGCGATGCTTATACCCGGCAGGCGGTATGCCTTGACGCCTCAAAAACTGTGGCGGAAACACGCGAGATTATTTATGCGAAATGGTCCGTATTGCAGCACCACGAATTTCCCATTATCGACGACGATAAAAAACTCATCGGGGTGCTGTCTTATCGTGAAATTCTCGACACGCGCGTGAATCCGGCATCACGGGTGCGGGATTTAATCAAACGCCAAGCCGTGATTATTGAGCCGGATAGCCCGCTGCGGCTGGCGGATAATCTCATGTCGCGCTATAACATAGGCCACCTGATTGTTACCGAACCCAAGAATCCGGATCACGTAATCGGTGTTATTACAAGGACCGATCTACTGTCAGCTCATCGACGGTTAAGCTGACAGATATTTACCAGACTGTGTGACCACTGATAGCGCGGAGATTCGTGTATGGAGGAACCGAAATATTTCCGGCCACATGCCGCGATGAGGGTTAAAACTCCGCAACGGCCGACTTATCTCGAACTGACGGGGTTCCGCAAACTCTCATTGCTTTTATCACGATGGAGGATAACCTATTACATATTTACCGCCAATTTGCTCGCGACAACACCCAACGACATGCCGGCGGTCGCGACGAATGGGAGCTTGGCATTGGCATGAAGCACATAACTTTCTGGATAGCTATCGCTTGTATATTTGTCATAATTTGACTTTGCCCGCATCATCTATGGCTGCGGTGCGTTTGGCTAACTATGGCGGTGGCCTTGCACCGGCGGGCGGTAGAGTCCACAATCTGGAATTGATAATGTGCAGTGCAGGCGTTTTCCTGCAAGCGCGGAGAGGTAATGTCGCAAAACGCAGTTCAAAGTATCTCGGCGGATACACCGCTGTTGCAGGAATTTCCGCCCCTGCTGCGCAACCGTAATTTCTTTTTATTAATGAGTGGCTACGTGGTTTCCGTTATCGGAGACCGGGTACATTTTCTCGTGATGCTGGAACTGCTTTGCTACGTGGTACTCAAACGCCATGTGGAATCCGCGCAGCACGCGGCACAGCTTAACTTAGCCATGTTTTTACCTTTTTTACTTCTGGCTCCCCTGGGTGGGGCCATTTCCGACCGACTGCCGCGCCGGTGGGTCATGATTTCCTGCGATCTGGTGCGCAGTATCATTGTCATTATTGCCCGAACCGTGCTACTGGTGGCGGCCTATCATAGCTCGCTTTCCACGCCGGCACTACTGGTCATGCTTTTTGGATCAGAGATTATTCTCTCCTGTTTTGGAGAAATGTTTTCCCCGGCCCGCGCCGCCATTGTGCCGAATCTGGTGCATCCAAAGGAGTTATTGCAAGCCAATTCTTTTCTTTCGGTTGCCGGGACTATTTCCACACTTTTGGGCTTTATCCTCGGCGGATTATTGCTGAAATTCGGCCTGGAAATAGCCATGTACGTGGATGCCGGCACATATTGCCTGTCGGCGTTAGCGGTATTTTCCATGCGTATGCGCCCGGGGATGGATCGACCTGAACCGGTGCGTGGGGGGAAACACAACAGTCTCCTTAAGGAACTAAAAACTGCTTTGGGTTATCTCAAAGTCCACAAACATCCGCTTCAGGCTATTTTGCTGGAATTGGCGTTTACTACCGCCAGCGCAGTGATACTCAACTGTATGCCCGCCATTGTTACGGCGCGCTTCGGACTATCCAATAGTGATTTCGCCTATTTTCTGGGCGTTGCCGGGATCGGCATGATTGTCGGTGCCGCCCTGGTCAGTAGAGCACGCAATGGAATTCCGAAAGAAATTGGAATCGGCTGGTCTACCGTGGCGATCGGCGTTGGACTGCTGATGGCGGCTTGGGCCGCCCATTGGGAAACATTTTTGGTCTGGCTGACTATCGCGGCGATGTTCGGGGCCATCATGTTCATCACAGTCGATACCCTGCTGCAGCGCGTGGTGCCGGATTACATCCGCGGACGAGTCATGGGGGCGCGCGATCTGATTACAACTTTTGGATTGCTTGTGCCCACCGTGCCCATTGCATTCTGGAGAAATGTCGATTCCTATATCATGAATATCATTATTGGCACTGGCGTGGTCATCGCCATACTGGGCGTTGGGCTGCTGATCATTTATTACCGTCGGCAGCCACTTCCGGTTGGCTCGGCGATCGCGCGGCGACTGGCTGCGGTTTACATGGAATTGTTTCATCGGTGGCGGCGGGGCAATGCGTGCCGCATTCCGGTAACCGGACCGGCCATCGTCGCGGCGAATCATAACAGTTCATTGGATCCGCTGGCCGTGGGGATTGGAAGTCGGCGACGTCTGGTGCGGTTTCTCATTGCGCGGGAAACGTACAATTTGCCGATACTGAAAAACTTTTTTTCCGCCCTAGGCTTTATCCCCGTTGATTTGTCCGAACGGGAAAGCACGGGCATTGATGCGGCAATGCAGCAGTTAAAACAGGGGCATGTAGTTGGAATATTCCCTGAAGGAATTATTGGCGACAGCAATAGCTTGCCTGGCGGGCACAATGGGGCGGCGATCCTGGCCTTGCGCACTGGTGCTCCCGTCATTCCGGTATATATTACCGGTACACGGCCGCATGAGAGTGGTAAAAAGGATTGGTTGCGTCCGGCGAAAGTCCGGGTGTTTTATGGCGCTCCACTTGTTTTTAGCGGTTTGGCCGAGCCACGCGAAAATCCTGCTTTGTTGGCCGACATTACACGACAAATTATGGAAGCGATTGCCAGACTGAAAGACCGGGCCGATGCGGCGCTGGCCCAATCGATGATCAAAGGCGAGCGATAACAGACATCAGGGGCTGAAAATGCCGTACCATTTAAGAAGCTAAGGATTGGAACGATAATGAATTTACGTCCACTTGGAAAATCAGGAATTAACATCACACCTCTGATCTTAGGCACTTGGGCGATCGGGGGTTGGATGTGGGGCGGCAGCGATGAACAGCAGGCCATTAGCGCTGTTCGAACGGCTCTGGATTCGGGTATTAACTGCATTGATACGGCAGCCATATATGCGCAGGGCTACAGCGAAGAGCTGGTTGGAAAAGCGATAAGAGATATTCCGCGGGATCGGGTCGTGCTGGCCACGAAATGCGGGCGACGATGGGATGATCCAGCACAGCAGGGTTCCAACCCCACGGAAACGGTGGATCGCAACGGTCAGCCCATTACCATTCGCAGCAATTCCAAGCCGGAAAGTATCATTTATGAATGTGAAGAGAGCCTCAAAAGATTGGGTACGTCCTACATCGACCTTTACCAGATACACTGGCCGGATGCTTCGACTCCCATTGAGCAATCTCTCGCAGCAATGGACGCGTTGCGGCGTGCGGGTAAAATTAGGGCTGTGGGCGTAAGCAATTTTAATATCGACCTTTTGACAAAGGTGGCTGCGGGCACGTTGGCCAGTGTGCAACCGCCCTACAGCCTGCTGCGGCGGGATATTGAAAAGGACATTCTTCCGTTTTGCCGGGAACACGAGATCGCGGTGCTGGCCTATTCGCCTCTGGAGCGCGGCCTGCTTACCGGGACCGTTACCCCGGATCGAACGTTTCCCATCGGGGATCATCGCTCCAAGCATAAATTATTTGACGCGCAGACGCGTAAAAAAGTGCTCGCCTCACTGGAAAAAATCAGGCCGATTGCCGACAAATATGGCAAAAGTTTTGCGCAGATCTCGATTAACTGGACCATCCGGCAGCCGGGACTGACGGCCGCGATTGTAGGTGCCCGCAATCCACAGCAGGCAAGCCACAATGCCGCGGCAATGACGTTTGAACTTACCGAAGAGGAATTGCGGCAAGTCCGTGCGGCATTTGAATAATAATTTTACGCAGCGCAAAAGGATTTTTCTCGACATTGATTTACACTAACCGCCGCAGGCGTATATGATTCGCCCGGTTTGGTCCGAGGCGTTTTGGTATGAGCAAAGCAAGAAAGGAACCGCAGTGGTTGCGATTTGGCTCCGGTGAAGGATATTTCGACCGCAGCCATCGGCCCCTGCAATGCCTTATTTTTATTGCGCCGCTGCTGGTTATCTATCAGATTGGGGCGGTGCTCCACCCATGGAGTCCGGCGCACAGCCAATCCCACAATATTATCGCCTTTGAACTGATGCTGAATTTTTTCTCTCTGTTTGGAGCGGTGGGAAATTATTTGCCGCCCCTGGCCGTGGCGGCTATTCTGCTGGGCTGGCATGTCGCCCGTAAGGATCCCTTAAAATTTGAGCCGGGGCTTTATGTGGCCATGGCGGCGGAAAGCTTTCTCTGGGCGGTAGCGCTGGTAATTTTGTTTGTAGCCGTGGCGCACGGTGTCGCCATGCAGGCGCTTACGCATCCCGTGGAACACGCCATGACACGACTCTCCTGGCAATCTCAGGTTGTCTTGTCCATTGGCGCGGGAATATATGAAGAACTACTGTTTCGCCTGGTTTTAATCACGGTGTTAAATATAATTCTCGTGGACTTGTTCGGGCTTTCGGTGGCAAAAGCCATTCCCATCATTATTATTGCATCGGCAGTTTTATTTTCACTCTATCATTTTCTGGGAAATGAGCAGCCGACATGGGGTGCCTTTGTCATCCGAACCATCGCCGGCATCTATTTTGCCGGGATTTTTATTTTCCGCGGCTTCGGTATTGATGTCGCGACACACGCCGGCTACGATCTGATGGTGGTAGGCCTTGATATTATGTCCCATCATCATGGATAACCTTTTGCCGGGTTAGAGAATCGGCGGGGGCAACCAAAGAACGGGATATGTGCCGAATCAACCGCGACGGCTCGGGGCGTGCCGGCAGGCCGCATTTCGCGGTCAGCTCAACGCTGCCAAATTAAGCTCGTAGCACACGCCCAATGCCGTTACGAAAGCCGGCCCTTAGCCCGACGCGGAAGCGTCGTGGTTCGATGCTCAACGCGGTCCCGGAAACACTCCACACCCCAATTCGGCGAACGTAATTTCAGATAATCCCATTGCCCGCCCGACTCGGAAGCGTCGTGGTTTGATGCGGCACGCCATAAAGGAAAATATCTACAGTTGGCTTCAGAAAGCGGTTTGGCTCTGCCGGGCGGCAAAAAATATTGCCGTCAAGGCGGACAACAAGGCTAGTATCCACAGCACTACCGAAAAGTGAAAACGTTCAGTGCTCTCCATGGGATGCCAACGCACAGAGGATGGAGCATTACCGGGAATTAGAGTTGCCGCAGGCCATGGACATGGCTTAATCCGGCCCGTTGCCGGGTAGTATTCATTCGGCAGCCCGGGTGACTGAATGCGGCCGATGATGGTCTCGCGTTGCCGTGGTGTGTAGGCCGCCACCTGCGAGACGGTGGCGGAAAAAGCGTGAACACTTCGTGGCAATTCTGCACCATACTGTCCCGGCGCAATTTGCGGCAACGGAAGGGTTAGAAGTTTTCCGTGCTGTTGTAGGGCCGTGGCGTTTAAGTGAAGCTG
>DAHVEJ010000043.1:0-19334 GCA_027313145.1 Phycisphaerales bacterium
CATATAGGCCCTGAAACTCCGGATCCAGACTATGCCGATTGGGTAGAGCCTGATAAACCTCTTGCAGCACGGGAGCCAGCAGGGATGGGTCAAAGAGCTTGAGTCCCTCCGAAAGGGTGCTGCGACATACCCGCTCCACATTCAAACTCTGCCTAACGCCAGGCACCTGACTGAACTCTTCGAGCTTACGCAAAGACCGGATGTCAGAATTAAAAAACCCCAACAGCAGAATGGTGACAACATCATCAAAATACAGATCCCGATTGGGATGCGGGTTATTCGCACGCAGGTCGCCGATGAACCTCTCCAACTGCTTGACGTATTTGCGCCCCGCCAGATGCCGAAACGGCTTACGGCGGGGTGCAGCATCCACCACTGCGGCGCTGAATGCCTTGGCCTGCCCCGCGTGCCGCCGGCGCTTCCGCGGCCAAGACGGGTTCGTAAGATGTTGCGGCCCTGCGTTCACCATGCCCGAGAGTAAACCACAAAATACGCGCCAGCGCAACTCTCGCGATTGCGAATATTAAGACCGAGTTATTTTAGTTCCGGACGCCACTGGGTGGTACTCCTGCGGCGACAGTGACGTTTAACGGTACAAATGGAGAAAGGCCCTATGCCGGCCTTACGCTCTCCAATGGCATTTTCTATGGCACAACGTCGATGGGCGGCGGCGGTGCTTCCGATGGGCATAGTGTACTCGATACCGGCGGCTGGGGCCCCAGTAACGGTCCTAGCCACGATGCCTACCACCGCCGGCGGGCAAGGTCCACGCGCGGGTGTGATTGTCGTGGGCGATAATTTGTACGGTACAACGACTTCCGGCGGTGCCTACGGCGACGGTACCGTGTACTCCGTGCCGATTACCGGGGGCACCGCTATCGTGCTGGCCTCGTTCAATGGCACTAATGGTTTCATGCCCTATGGCGGCGTGATCGCCGTTGGAGACATGCTTTACGGAACAACCACTTCCGGCGGCGCCAATAACGATGGTGTGTTGTTCTCCGTGCCAATTAGCGGAGGCAAGCCAACGACGCTGGTGTCGTTTAACGGCACCGATGGCCAAGACCCGTGGGGCGGCCTGGCTGTCTCAGGGGATACTCTTTACGGCACAACGGTATCGGGTGGTTCTCTCGGTTATGGCGAAGTGTTCTCCGAGCCAATTAGCGGCGGGACTCCGAGTGTTCTGGTCTCGTTTTATGGAACTGCCGGTGCATATCCGGTTGCCGGCGTGACCGTTGCCGGCAACACCCTTTATGGCACGACGGAACAGGGCGGAACCAACAATCTCGGTACCGTGTACGAACTGACCATACCAGAGCCGACATCGGTGGAGCTTTTCGCCGCCGGAGCGGCAGCAATAACACTGTTGAGCCGCAAGCGGAATAAGTCGGCGGGGAATCGTGTGGGTCGATGAGTTCGTCGGCCTAGAGGCCGTCGCCAAAACGATTTAGATACGTTCGAGAAGTTTCTCAGATCGGCGATTGTGGCTTCAACAGCCCCCCACCACCATTCAGGGGCCACGGGCCGTCCCAAACGTAACCCAGGAATCTCCCTGTACCCACTGGTAAAAAGTTTTATTGGTGTCCTGTCGCCCCGATTTTGGCCGTAGGCCAAAATAGAGCAGGTGAAATTAGAACAGGAGATCAGGAGAGCAAATAGGGATGGGACAAAAGAGGAGCTGCCGCCGAGACCCCACCATGTTCTGGTCGATTGGGATTTTTCGGTGCTACGCCAAGTCGCCGGGGTAATTTCGGGACACCAAGCGCCGGCCAGTTCAACCTGCGATAGGCCCAGCCCCTTTCGGTCGCGAATAATCTTGCGGGCCGGGCTGATCTTGGCGTACTCCATCGCGGGATAATGACCGTCCGTCCCCGGGGTTCGACGACGCCGGCAGTTCACTATCCTGCTTGTGCCGGAATCACGGCGTGCCAGGGCGAGCTTGTCCTGCTCTTGTGACCGTGAGATTCGCTTCCTGCGGGCGC
Organism: Phycisphaerales bacterium; assembly: GCA_027313145.1. Lineage (GTDB taxonomy): Bacteria > Planctomycetota > Phycisphaerae > WQYP01 > WQYP01 > JAMDCX01. The sequence goes on from DAHVEJ010000043.1 coordinate 1,983, forward strand.
GGCGGCACATGCAATGCGCCAGCTAACATCACGGATGGGGTCGCCCGGAAAAATTGGCACGGCCCTTCCTGCCCCGTGCCACGCGACAGGCTGCGGCGGGGGCCGCCGCGCGGCGCTTGCGTGGGGCGGCAAATGGTGGGATACTACTGAATTATCGCCACCGAGGTAGGAAGCTATCGGGTGTAGGCGGAGCTGTAGTAGATTTTTGAAGTAAGCTAAGGAGCACGTAAGTGGCACATTCCCTCTCGGCCAAGAAACGAATTCGGCAGACCGCCAAGCGTCGTCTGCGCAACCGCGACCGTAAGAAAATCGTTCGCGTGGAGATCAAGAAAGTCACCAGCGCCCTGGCGAAGAAGGACGTGGCCGAAACACAGACGGCCGTTAAGGATGCAATTAAGATTCTCGACCGCATGGCCTCACGCAAAACACTGCACCCGAACACCGTGGCACGCCGCAAAAGCAGCATGATGCGCAAGCTCAATGCGCTGAAAACCGGTAAATGAATGATGATCTTCCAGATCGGCCAATGCCCCCCCCGGCAACGGGACTGGAAGAAAGTTTTGTTTCGCGAGCGGGCTTGAAGTTAAGTGCTGCGCTAAGAAGCTTTTCACTGAATGTCAACGGCCTTGTTGCCGCCGACCTGGGCAGCAATGTAGGCGGCTTTGTTGACTGCCTGCTACGCAATGGCGCGGCAAAAATCTACGCCATTGACACAGGTTACGGCGTACTGGCCTGGACACTTCGCAAGAATCCAAATGTCGTGGTCATGGAGCGCCAAAATGCTCTGCACACGCAACTGCCGGAACCGGTGGATATTGTTACCATTGATACGGGCTGGACACGACAATCTAAAATTCTTCCCGCGGCTCGAACGCTTCTTAAGCCCACCGGCGTTATTGTTACATTGATTAAACCCCATTACGAATCACAAATTGCGAAAATTCAGCGCGGCGTGCTGACGCCGGAACAGTCACAGGCGGAATTATTCCATGTCATTTCCGACATTCAACAAAACGGATGGGCGGTGGAAGGAATTATCCCTAGTCCGATTGTCGGACAAAGCGGCAATATGGAATATCTGGCGATGCTCAGGATGCGGTAATGGCCGGCCCTTATTGAATATACAAATATTCCACGCGCGGCTTAAGCAACTCATAAATCAGATGGGGGCTAAGCTGCATTTTGGGCTGGCTTGCCGCAGCCTGCGCATTAATCAAATTCAGCAGACTCGCAGGGCGATGAAATTCAACGACCGTGGGATTATAAATGCCGGCCAGCTTAGCGGCCGCGTGATAGGCTGCGGATAAATAGCCGATGTGATCCACAAGTCCCAATTTCAGCGCCTGCGCAGCGGGCCAGATTTTCCCGTTGGCCACCTGGGTAATGGGCACCTTCAGATGTGTGGATCGGCCGGTCTGAACAATACTGATAAAACGGGCGGCGTCGGTATTGAGCATATCAATCAGATAGGCTTTTACCGCCGGTGTGTAACTGGAAAATGGTGACCCGGCCTCTTTCCAGACCGCGGCCGAACTAGTGAGAAACTCCGGTGTAACGCCAATTTTTTTCATTAAATCAGTCACCTGGAATCCCGGCATCATCACGCCGATACTGCCCACAATACTGGTCGGTTCCGCGAAAAGCTGCTGGCCGGCCATGGAGATGTAATAGCCGCCGCTGGCATCCAAGGCCCCCATACTTACAACAATGGATTTTCCATCGGAGCGAAGTCTTTGCAGAGCATGATAGATTTCGTCCGCGTCGGTCACGCCGCCGCCGGGTGAATCCACCCGCAGGACCACCGCCTTGATGGTGGTGTCGCGATCAATTGCCCGGAGTTGTGCCGTAACTGATTTTACCATTGAGCCATCCACCAGGCCGCTGATACGCACCAATGCAATCTGATCCGAGCTGCCGTGACGGACAACCTTCATTTCCAATTGATCCGAGGGCATCAACCCGGTTTTCAGTGTTATAGTGCCCGCCAAAGCCAGAAATAACACCACATTGGCCGCCAGCGAAAGCAAAAGAAGCACAATCAGAATCGCTCTGAAAACAGGGTTGGGTCTAGGTGCGACGTTTTGATAAACAACTGTCGGCGGTGATGATTGACTCATGGATAGACTCCGGAAGACTACTTTTATTATTTCCCGGCGCTGCGGGAAACAATCTTTACATCGGGTTTACTGAATCGACTTTTAAGTCAGATTCATCTTCATAATATTGTGCAGGGATTCGGCAATAATGTCGAGTGGCGAAGCGCCATAGCAATCATCCTGCTCCACGATGAGCCAGGGAATGTCGGCGGTTTTAGCGGCCCGGAAAATCGCCGACCAGTCTAAAATGCCCGCCCCGACCGGGGCGAACTTTTTTTCCGGCCCGGCGGCCATATCTTTTATGTGCATAAGCCCAATGCGACCGGCATAACGCTTGATATATTCCACGGGATCTTCTCCGGCATATTGAATCCAGAATGTATCAGGCTCCCATTGGAGACTACGCCCATCAGCGGCGCGCAACAGGATATCAAGACCTGTTACGCCATCATATTTTTTCATTTCAAAATCGTGGTTATGGTAGCCCAGAATCATACCGCGCTCACGGGCGCGAGCGCCGGCATCGGACAAGAATCCGCCCAGGGCCATCCAGTCGTGGGCCGTCTGCCGCCGCTCGGGCGGGATATAGGGAATGGTAATATGATCAACGCCAACTTCACTGTAATAATCCAGAACCGCGTCCAGCTCTGATTCAATTTGCTCCACGCCCACATGCACACCCACCACGCAGAGGCTCATGGTTTCCAGGCGACTTTGCAGGTCTTCAGCCCGCATGATGCCGCGCACATCCGTGAGTTCCACGCCGGCGTAACCCAGAGCCGCAATTTTTCGCAACGTGCCCCAGAAGTCACTGTTCATCTGATCGCGCAGGGTGTAGGTTTGGACAGCTAGACGCATGGAAAGCTCCTTAGCAGTGGTTCAGCCAAACGACATCATACCGGATTTTTGCCGGAATTCCTCAACACCGGGTTACGTATTTCCCACGTTTTGGGATAAATTTGGGATTTGAATAAAATTTTTGTCCCTTGACCGGAGTTCTAGCGTATAGTTACCATGCGGATTCCAGTGCGCGTGTGCGAGGAAAAATGCGACGGCACAGGATTGCTTACCCAGGCGGAATATCGGAATTCCGCGGGTTTATGTTCGTCTGATCAGGTGATTTTTCATGCAACAACGCACGCGATCTGGGGTTCAAACCTTTGGGGCTAGTGGCAGAATGCCGGCAGGACTTTTGGCCGTGGCGGCTCTGATATTTTTAACGGGTTGGGTGGCGAATGCATCTCACCCAGCGGCGGCGGCACCGGCCACAACAATGCTGACCGCCTCACCTGCCGAAAGCTACGCCGAGAAGGTTAGCGAACTAATCCACTCCCAGAATCTGGCGGCGTTGGCGGCGTTATCTCCCGCGGCACCGGCAACAACTGATGCGGCAATGATCAACCGCTGGCGGCAGGCTTATGTGACCACGATGGCAAAGGCTCGCGTGGCAAATCAAAAGTTTTATAAAAAGTGGCTGGCCACCGGGAAAAAGGATTTTAAGGCTAAAAAACTGATTCCCGCCTTTGAATATATGCTCACCGCCTACGGATTTTCAACGGATAAAACGGCGTTTAAAAAGCAACCTTGGGTTGGCACGCTGACGAAACAAATTGCCGCCAAAGCGGCGCAGTTTGATAAGCAGCATCGCTGGCTGGAATCCTTACAGCTTTATAATCAGCTTAACACCATGTATCGCATTTCCCGGAAATATCACCGTGATCTGCATCGGGTGATCCGCCGCACCATGTTGCTGGCAACTTACACACCCAAAGAATTTTTTGCCATGCAGGCCCAGTTGGCCAAAGATCATGCCTTCAAAAAGCCCTCGACCACCCCCAAACCAAAAATCAAAGAGGAGCAGCAGAATCACGCCCCGGTTTATTCACGTTGGCAGCACACGGTAAAAGGCATTCATCAGGATATGCTTGTGGAGTGCCTGGAACTTACCGAACACGACTGGGTATTACCCATCACCTACAACACGCTGCTGACCGGCGGGTTGCATCTGGTGAAACTTATGGCCGATACACCGATGCTGGGCGACACATTTCCTGGCTTAAAACAGACCGCCCGGCGCGATCAACTTGTCTCGGAAATCAACACACTTCTTAGACGCACCGCTTCCACCAAACCCATTGACTCTCTGGGCATGATTCGCCTGTGGAGTGAACTGGTGACGATGAACCAGAGCACCGTAAAATTGCCGTTGCCCGTGCTGATTAAAGAATTTACCGAAGGGTGCATGGAAAAGACCGACAAGTTCACCATGCCGTTCTGGCCCAGTCAGGTGCAGGGCTTCAACAAGGAAATGGAGGGACAGTTCGGCGGTGTGGGCATACAGATCCGAATGGACAACGGCCTCCTGCAAGTGGTTTCCCCACTTAGCGGCACCCCCGCGTACAAAGCCGGGATTCAGGCCGGGGATGTTATTGTCACGGTCAACGGGCAAAACATGATGGGACTGGGCATTAATACAGTGGTCCGCAAGATCATGGGAAAGCCGGGCACGAAAGTTGTTCTGGGCATTCGCCGGGGCACGGACCCCAAACTGCTGATTTTCCATCTTACGCGAGCGATTATTCATGTTCGTTCCATCAAGGGATTCGCCCGTAACCCGGCGACGGGAAAATGGCGATTTATGATTGACCCCAAGGAAGGCATTGCGTATGTGCGGGTAACGCAGTTTCAGGCGGATACCGCACAGCAGTTAAAGAAAGTTCTCAAACGGTTACTTAAAGAACACATGCACGGACTAATTATCGATCTGCGCTATAACCCCGGCGGCTATCTGGATACCGCGGTGCGCATGTGCAATATGTTTATCAGCCAGGGAACCATCCTATCCACCCGTGGCCGCACGGCACCGCCGGAGGCCTGGTCGGCCCAGGGTTCCCCGCTGATTCCACCGAATATGCCGGTAATTCTGGTAGTCAATCAGGATAGTGCCAGTGCCTCGGAAATTTTCAGCGGAGCCATGCGGGATCACCACCGCGCCCTGATTGTCGGTCACCGGACGTATGGCAAAGGCTGCGTACAAAATGTAATCCCCATCGGAGAACACGACACGGCCGAATTCAAACTCACGGAACAATATTATTATCTGCCGGATGGCGAGTGCATTCAGCGGCAACCGTACGCCCGCGTATGGGGTGTAAAACCCAATGTCGCGGTCTGGTTTTCGCCGTTGCAACTGCAGGAACTGCAGGCAACATGGTTGAATGATGACCTGATTGCCGGCCCCGGCAAAGCCGCGGCCAAGACCAGCCCCATTGCGTTTAAGGTTCCGCCGCAAAAGGTGTTTGATACGCAATTGGACACCGCGGAAATATTGATGAAGTTGCAACTACTAAAGTATTATCATTAAAGCCGCCGACATAATGGCGAAATAATGGAGTACGTGATTATGAATCGCAGACGCATGATTGGAAATATGCTCAGTTGGGCGATGGCCTTGCTGACGGCGGTCGCTACGCTCTATTTAAGCATCCACTATCTGGCCAAGCCCCACGGCTGGATTGACTGGATGGTGCAACTTTCCGGGGCTGCCACAACTGCGATCATTATTTTCTTTCTGACCTGGGGCCATTTTCAGAAAACGCCAGTTGCGCCGGCACCGCAGAAATCCCCGTCGACCAGTTAGCGGCAGGCGCAGAACGCTGCGTAGGTTACAGGTGACAGGGGGATAGAGGACAGGTTCCAAGGTAAGTTGTCGGCCCACCCGATGACGGGCGGTTCCGCCCATTTCCCGCACAATTCCTGAAATGCCATCACTGATGAGAACGCCGGCGTTAGCGGCGGTGTTGTTTGGTGCCGCGACGGCGTAATTTCCCGGGGGCGCTTGAGTTCTCGACCACTTCGGTGCGATAATGCGCCAAGTTGGAAAAGGATCGCTTCATGGAATCATCAACTGTCCGAGTGCTGCTGCTGCGAACGGCCGGCACGAATTGTGATAAAGAACTGGCTCTGGCCTTTCAGCGGGCTGGTGCCAAGGTAGAGACGCTGCATATACACCGCCTGCTGGCCGAACCTGGGCAATTGACAGCCTATCAGATATTGGGCTTTCCCGGTGGATTTTCCTACGGGGATGATATTGCCAGCGGAAAAATCCTGGCCAATGAATTGCTGCACCACCTGCGCGAGCCGTTGGAGCAATGGGTGCGCGACGGCAAAATGATTCTGGGCGTATGCAATGGATTTCAAGTTCTGGTCAAGGCCGGCTTGCTGCCGGGGCCGTTGCCGCAGTTGGACCCATCCGACCTGTTTACTACCACACTGACGCATAATTCCCAAGCCCGCTTTGAAGACCGATGGGTGCGGTTACAATCTCAATCATCTGTTTGCAAATGGATCGAACCGGGTAAAACTCTGCTGCTGCCGGTGGCCCATGGAGAAGGACGATTCGCGGTGCGCGATCAGGCGATCATGGATGCGCTGGAAGCTAATGATCAAATTGTTTTGCGTTATGTTTCTGAAAATGGAAAACCCGCGAAAGATTTCCCCGACAATCCCAATGGGAGTGCCGGAGCCATCGCCGGAATATGCGATGTCACCGGACGAATTTTAGGACTTATGCCGCATCCAGAGCGGTTTATTAATATCCGGCAGCACCCATACTGGACTCGGCTGGACGGCGCGGCCGCACCGGATGGTCTGCAATTATTTGAAAATGCAATTAAGTACGTTCACAGCACGATGGCAGTGAGCGTTTAATACCGGCGGTTTTACCGGTATACCGACACGGAGGTCAGCGTTTTGGGCACGCCCACGATAGCACCGCACAGCTTTCTCAAACGACGATGGAAGTTGCCGGAATCGGTTGCAGATAGCCGACAGCTTGATAGCTTATCGCGTAGTCTGGGCCGCCACCCATTGACCACGCGACTGCTGCTGGCGCGGAATTTGAACAATCCGGAATCAGCCCGCCAATTTTTGGAGCCGCAATTTAAGAACATTCTTCCGCCGCGGAGCATTCCCGGTCTTGAGGCCTGTGCGGACCTGGTGGCGCGTGCGATAACAAGCAAGGAAAAAATCACCATCTACGGTGATTATGACGTGGACGGAATTACGGGAACCACGATGCTGCACCGGCTCTTGAAGGCGGCGAGTGCCGATTTCGATACGTATATCCCCCATCGAATTGATGAAGGCTATGGATTATCGATTGATGCGGTAAAAGATATTGCCCGGCGCGGAGCACGCCTGTTACTGACCGTCGATTGCGGCATTACCGCTGTGGAGGCGGTACAGGCCGGACGCGACGCCGGTATGACGATTGTCATCACCGATCATCATGAATATAAGGCCCCGTTGCCGCCGGCGCATGCCATTGCCCATCCGCGTTTGCACGGATCAACGACCGGAAATACGGATTTATGCGGGGCTGCCGTGGCGTATAAACTCGTCTGGGCCGTCGCGGCAAGGCTGTGCGGTTCAGATAAGCTTACACCAACATATCGCGATATGTTGATCGATTTTACGGCCTTGACCGCTCTGGCCACGATAGCGGATGTGGTGCCATTGCTGGACGAAAATCGTATCCTGGTGAGTTACGGCTTAAAGCAACTGTCGCGATCCAATATGGCGGGTATCCAAGCGCTGATCCGCGTTGCAAAATTTGAGAATCGCAGCATTGACGGAACGGCGGTGGGTTTTTCGCTGGCACCTCGGCTTAATGCGGCCGGCAGAATGGGTCATGCCAATATGGCCGTGGAATTGCTGACTACAGAAGACGCCGCCCGGGCCGATGAACTGGCGGAATATCTGGAGACAAAAAACAAGGAACGCCAGAACACTGAACGGAAAATAACCGCTGAAGCCATTGCGTTTGTGCGGCAGATGCCGCAGCTTCCCTCGGCGCTGGTGCTTTGCCAACAGCACTGGCACCCCGGCGTGGCGGGAATTGTCGCCGCACGCCTGGTGGATCACTTCAACCGCCCCGCCTTTGTGCTAATAGATAATGGGCACACCATCAGCGGCAGCGGTCGCAGTGTGCCGGGCTTTGCCCTGCATGAAGCCATTGCCCATTGCCGCGATCTGTTAATAAGCGGCGGCGGCCACGCGGCGGCCGCCGGCATAAAAATGCACACCGCGCAACTCGCGGCGTTTACCCGGAAATTATGCGACTATACCGCGCAGTCGCAACCTGCGGACGCCTTGATACCCTGTTTAGATATTGATGAAGAACTGGAGCCTTGCGATATTGATTGTCAGGCATTTAGTGAACTTGAAACATTGGCTCCCTTTGGCTGCGGCAATACGAAACCGAAGTTTCTGATTCGCAACGTCCAAGTTGCCGCCCCACCGCGCCGCATGGGCGCGCGCGGCACGCATGTGGCACTGCAACTGAAAATAAACGACCGCCGTTGCCGAGCTGTGGGATTTGGATTAGGCGATGCCGAACCGCTGCTTACGGTCGGAATGATGCTCGACCTGGTGGTCCATGCCAGTGTGAGTCATTATTACCAGCAGCCGCAGGCGGAATTGCGTATCATTGACTTTTCCCGCAGCGACGGGCGACCTGTGCATGGTGAAACTACCGCGGCGGATGCGGCTGATTCAGTATTAATGAAGTTGTAAACGCTTTTACAGAAATAAAATTGAAAGGATACTCAATGACACAAGCCGCTAGAAGCGCCACCCCGGAACAACTGCACGCCATTGGGGCCATCGCCGCGGGACTAATTACCAGTGGACAGGCGGTAGGTCTGGGCAGCGGCAAGGCATCCCATGCGTTTGTAAAAATGCTGGCCCGGCGGGTGCGGGAAAATGGCTTGAATATTGTCGGTATTCCTACCTCCGAATCCACCGCCCGGCTGGCCAGAGAACTGGGCATACCGTTGGGCAGCCTGGACAATATCACGCGCCTGGATATTGCCGTGGATGGTGCCGATGAAGTTGACCCCACGCTGAACCTTACCAAGGGTGGAGGCGGTGATTTGCTGCGGGAAAAAGTGATCGCCTCCATAGCACAGCGGTATGTGGTAGTGGTGGGTGAGGAAAAGCTGGTGGAACATCTGGGATCGCGCTTCCCGGTTTTTGTCGAAGTGGTGGAATTCGCCATGCCGACGGTGATACGCGCGTTGGCCGCTATCGGGGCTACCACTACGCCGCGCATGACCGCCAGCGGTGAACTTTTTCGCACCGATAACGGCAATCCGCTGTTGCACGCCCGCTTTGATCCATCCGATGCGCAACTCCTGCAACCGGCAATTCTCGATCAGACCATACGCAATATCCCCGGCACCATTGAAACCGGTCTATTTCTCAATACGGCTGATGAAGTTCTGGTGGCAAACTTTGACGGTACGGTGCGGACGCTGCATCGGAGCGCATAGGACGGGGAAGTTAGGAGTTGGGAGTTTGAAGGCGGAATCGCCAAGGGCGATTAGCGAACAAAATAATTGTGCGCGTCCAGAAAGATCCAATTTCCAGATTTCAAATCTCAAATCTCAAATCTGAAATTTCAAATTTCAGATTCATTGAGGTACCGGCACAACGTGGTTTGCCGGGGCGCACAAGTCCCGCGTTTGTAACCGCGCGGCAATTCGCCCCACTTTGGAAAAATGTTATTGTAATCCACGGTTTTGATACGATACAATAATATACAGCGAGGTGGAAACGAGCGAGTGTATGGCACTGTACCGGAGATTCAGGCGTTGAATTTACTTGGTCTGATGCAATTGGTTGATTCCGCCCCCACCATCGGTGGCTACGCCCAATGTTTTCAAATTAATGATCTGGCCCGGCGCGGCCTGTTGCGGTCGGAGGAGCAGATCGGTCAACTTCTTGAGGCCGGATTAAAATCGTCGATTGGCCCCAGTGATGGCGTAGCTGTTGGCTGGGCGTTTAAGGCGGCGCGACAGGGTGATTTAGCGGAATTGCCGCAACTGGCGTCCTGCCTGTCGGGGCCGCAGGTGTCGGCGGATATCCGGGTAGCCTCACTGGAGTTGGGGGCGCATCTTTGGGAACTTTCACGACGCTGGGATTGGGCACAAGCCATGCACGGTCAGGTAGATTCTTTGGCACTGCCCACTGATCTGCATCACGCCATGGCCTTTGGTGCCCTGGTAAGCGAAACCACCGCCCAAGAAGTTCGAGCCATTGCCATGTGTCTGTTTAGTGCCGCGAAAGCGATTATCCGTTCCGCGGTCACCGCGATTCCCCTGGATGACGCGGTGATATTAAAACTACTCTCGCGACTGCAACCGGAAATTGCCGACATGGCATATCACTATGCCGCCTGCCGCCCGGAAACGATTCACGCGCTTTCGCCGGCCAAGGTCGTCGCTTCAGTGGTGGACCGATGGTAAGGCATTTACACGGTCTGCAACTGCAGTGCTTGCGCACGGGCGGCATTCAGATACGTTCCCGGACCAAGCACGCGCACGGCGGCTCCCTGCATTGATGATTCTAAATGTTTTAATGCGTCCGGCGATCCGCTGACCGCTTTGCCTAAATTAAGGGTTACTTTCATCGGCATGTCCGCTTCGGCCATAGCTAACTGGATTTTGGCCGGTAATTTTCCGGGATGTTCTTTGAGAACAGTTCCCAGGCGTTCAATCGAATCCGCATCCACGGCCTGGGCATCTACGCAAATCAGAACCTCACGGGCGAGTTTCTGCACCGCTTGCTCGGGCGTAAAGGCTTCATATACGCGAAATCCGGGTTCTTCGCGGGTGCGGTCCACTTTGCCGCGGAAAAACATGACCGCATCGGCTTTGATTAAATCACCAAATTTTTGAAATTCACCGGCGAACATCGTAACTTTTACATTGCTGGATAAATCTTCGAGGATAATCGTGGCCCATTTCTGCCCCGCGCTTGGACCGGAGCGGACAATGCGCGATTCCACTTTGGAAATCAATCCGCCAAGGATTCCTTCTTTCCCGTCCTTGGCGGTTTTAATACTCTGAGTATTGACGGTGGTAAAATCATGCAGCATGGTTTCATAATCACGCAGGGGATGGCTGGTAACGTAGAATCCCAGTACGGATTTTTCATTGGCCATTTTCAGCCCTTGCGGCCATTCCGGTATGGATGGGAGTTTATAGCCCACCGCCGCAACCGCCATCGCGGATGAGCCACCACCGCCGCCGAACAGACTTTCCTGCCCGGCCCGTTTGGCAATCTGCGCGGAACTGCCGGACTGCATGGCGGTTTCAATGGCCGCGGTCGCAGCCGCCCGATTTTCATGCAGCGCATCAAAAGCCCCACATTTAATCAAAGACTCAATGACGGACTTATTAACCGTTCGCAGGTCCACGCGCTCACAGAAATCAAAAAGACTGGTAAAGGGTTTGTGGCTCCCATCAGCTCGGCTCCCGCGTGCCGCGATGATGGATTCCACCGCTTTTTGGCCAACACCTTTCACTCCGGCCAGGCCAAAACAGATGGTAGCGTCCACGACGCCAAAGTCAGCCACGCTCTGGTTAATATCCGGGGGCAAAATAGGAATGCCCACCCGGCCATCCGGACGAACCAGAAATCGGCAGTCTTCAATGTACTCTGTGGTTTTGGCCTGATCAATCATTTCATACGTGAGTAGCGCTGCCATATATTCCAGAGGGAAATAGGTCTTCAGATACGCGGTCTGATACGCGACAATGGCATAGCGTGTGGAATGGCTTTTGTTGAAGCCATATTTTCCGAACTCTTCAATGAGCGCGAAAATCTGGACGGCCTGCTCGGTTTTAATTCCGTTCTTTTCCGCCCCTTCCACAAAATGCTGCTTTTCAGCGGCGATCACATCCATCTGCTTTTTGCTGATCGCTTTGATAATCTTGTACGCCTTGGCCAGCGGGATGCCGCCCAACTGGTTGAATATCCGCATCACCTGTTCCTGATACACCATGATGCCGTACGTTTCGGCCAGGATGTTATCCATAATGGGATGCACGGATGGCACGGGCTGCCGCCGGTGTTTACGGGCACAGTAATCAGGGATCAGATCCATGGGACCGGGCCGGAACAAAGCGTTAGCGGCGATGAGATCTTCAATGCGATCCGGCTTCATTTTAATAAGCAGTTCTCTCATACCCGGAGATTCAAACTGAAACACACCTTTGGTTTGTCCCTTTTGGAACACCTGCTTGTAAACGCGCTGATCGGTGAGATCAAGTTTTTCAATATCCAGTCTGCCGGGACGCGGGCCGGCAGGATGATCCGTCAGGGTGGTCTTACCATCTACCCCCATGGCATGGCGCGGCGGCAGTCCGTTGGGATAATCCGCTTCGATCAGCGCCAGCGCCCGCTCCACAATGGTCAAGGTGCGCAGACCTAGAAAGTCCATTTTCAGCAGGCCGGCCTTTTCACAAGTCGGACCGTCCCATTGGGTCATGATGTCATCACCGCTTTTATACAGCGGCACAACTTCATCCAGCGGCTTATCACAGACAATCACGCCAGCCGCGTGCATTCCGGCATTGCGGCACAACCCCTCCAGGCGTCGCGCAATGTCAAAGAGTCGCATGACATTGGGGTCTTCTTTATAGAGCTTTTTGAGATCAGCCACTTGCAAAGCGCTGTCGAGTGTGACTCCTACGCCGCCGGGAATCAGCTTGGTAATTTTGTCCACTTCGGACAGCGGCATGGCCAGAACTCGCCCGACATCTTTAATGGCCGCTTTAGCGCCGAGCGTGGAAAATGTGATGATCTGCGAAACATTGCCGTACTTTTTCCGCACATACTCAATAACTTTACCGCGGCCTTCCTGGCAAATATCAATATCGATATCGGGCATTTCCGAGCGACTGGGATCCATGAACCTTTCAAAAAGCAGGTCGTAGCGAATCGGATCAACGTTGCATAATCCCAGAGAGTATCCCACCAACGTGCCGACACCGGACCCTCTGGCTCCGACGGGAATGCCATTTTGCCGGGCAAAATTACAGAAATCCCAGACAATTAAAAAGTAGCTGGAAAAGCCTTTGCTTTGAATAACTTTCAGTTCCTGCTCCAGACGCTGGCGCAGAACATCATTGAATTCGCCATATCGTTCAATAACCCCGGCTTCGCATAGCATCCGCAGATAATCATCCGCGGATACCGCCTCCCCGGTAGTTGGATTATTCGGCGGGGTGTAAACCGGAGCGTGGCGTTTGGAAAAGTCCAACTGCACATCGCACATTTCGGCAATTTTGAGCGTATTGTCACACGCTTGCGGGATGTCACGGAAAATCGCGCGCATTTCAGCAGGGCTTTTCAAATACAGTTGCCGGGAATAATGCAGGCGGTTTTCATCGGCAAGCGTTTTACCCATGCTGATGCAGCACAGCACATCATGGGCGTCATAGTCATCTTTCAGCAGATAATGATGGTCATTGGTAGCGACCACCGGGCACCCGGATTTTTTGGCTACTTCCAGCAGTTGCGGAATGGCGGAAATTTGTGCCGGATCATCATGATTCTGCAATTCTACGAAAAAATCATCGCCAAATATGCTTTTATACTGCCCCGCCACGTCCACCGCCGCCGCCATGTCACCGCGCTGCAGACATGCCGCAATTTCCGTTCCGAAGTGGCCATTAATGACCACCAGACCCTCGGAATAGCGCGCCAGTGTTTCCTTATCCACGCGCGGGCGGTAATAAAATCCTTCGGTGTAGGCCAAACTGGCGAGTTTGAGGATATTTTTATAGCCGGCCTGATTTTTCGCCAGAACCACAAGGTGGTACGCCGCCTCGCTGATGCCATGGGCATCTTTATCAAAGCGCGAGCCGGGAGCCACATAAAATTCGCACCCCAGCAACGGTTTAATGCCAGCCTTTTTTGCTTCCTGATAAAATTCCACCATACCAAATAAATTGCCATGGTCCGTCAATCCCAGGGCCGGCATACCCATTTCCGCAGCCTTGGCGCAAAGCCCCGGCAGCGTGGCACCGCCATCCAGAAGTGAATAATGCGAGTGTCCGTGCAAATGAACAAAAGAATCCTGATGACCTGACATGCGGTGCGTCTCCGTGGGGAATATAACCGCGGATGATTATAACGCATCCAATGAGCTTCTAAAAATCGCAACGGAAATATTGCTCGTGCTCTTTTGGCGGCCACGGCAAATTGCCGCGCAGGGCAGTTTCGGATATACCGTTGCTCTGGAAATTGAAGCTTTAGGAAAGGCTGTGCTTTGTCCAGTTTAATTGTCATCCCCGCGCGCTATGATTCCACGAGACTGCCCGGCAAGCCCTTACTGCGGCAAACCGGAAAATATCTTATTGAGCATGTCTACGAGCAGGCCTTGAAAACCAAACGCGCCTCGGCGGTGGTGGTGGCCACCGATGACCGGAGGATTGCGGACGCGGTGCGCGAATTTGAAGGGCAGGTTGTTTTAACGTCCGCGGATCATCAATCCGGAACCGATCGCATTGCTGAAGTTGCCGCCATGAAGGACTTCGCCCATTTTGACACCATCGTCAACGTCCAGGGGGATGAGCCGGAAATTGATCCAAATTTGATTGATGCTCTTATTCGCCTGCTGGAAAAGACGGATGTGCAGATGGCCACCGCCGCGGCCCCCTTTGACAATGCGGCGGAAATTGTAAATCCCGGCATCGTCAAAGTCGTCATTGATCAGCGCCGCTTCGCCATGTATTTTTCCCGCAGTGTGATTCCCCATGATCGTGACGGGCAAACGGCGGGTGCCGGCGCGTTAATGCTCGCGGGATTGTATCGGAAGCATCTGGGTATTTACGCATATCAGAAGAATTTTCTGCTGCAACTTGCCCGCGCTGAGAGGTGCGAACTGGAAAAGCTTGAAAAACTCGAACAATTGCGCGCGCTATATTTGGGAGCCAAAATTATTGTCCATGACACACCGCAGGCCCATCATGGCATTGATACACCGGAAGATTATGAAGCTTTTGTCCGGCGGTACGCCGGCGAAGGGCCTTGAGTTTCCCGGAATTTTTAGCCGCCGGATTTTCCCTAAAGAGCATTATCGATTATCCTACTATTTTCGTGAGGTCTGCGATGAATAATGAAACCCAACCTGACCTGCTGGCCTCGGTGGGCCACGCCACGCAGGATACTGAATTTTACACGCCCTTCCCCGAAGGCTATGAGAAAGGCCGCACCAAATATGTGGTGGTCCTTGGCACCGTGATGAGCGGACTGGGTAAAGGCATTTTCAGTTCCAGCCTGGCCAAGATTCTCAAAGACAAAGGCCTGCGCGTCGCCCCCATCAAAATGGAGGGCTATCTGAACATAGACTCCGGCACGCTTAATCCGTTTCGTCATGGCGAGGTTTTTGTCCTGGATGACGGCATGGAAACGGACATGGATTTAGGCACCTATGAACGCATGCTCGATGAAAATCTGTCACGCGCCAATTTCACCACCAGCGGACAGATTTTTACGCGCATTCTCGAGCGCGAACGGCATGGCAAATATCTGGGCCGTGATGTGCAGATGATTCCCCATGTCACCGGTGAAGTAAAAACCACGCTGCGCGAACTGGCGATAAAATCAAAGGCCGACCTGGTATTTGTGGAAGTCGGCGGGACCGTGGGCGATTATGAAAACGGTTATTTTATTGAAGCGGTGCGTGAACTGGCGTACGAAGAAGGCGAAGATTCCGTATGTGTGGTGGCGTTAACGTACATCATTGAACCGCAATCGCTGGGCGAACAGAAATCCAAAGCGGCACAGCTTGGCCTGCGACAGGTCATGCAAACCGGCCTGCAGCCGGATATTATTGCGTGCCGCTGCCCGTCACCCGCAACGGAAAAGGTGCGGCAAAAAATCTCCATGTTCAGTAATGTGCCCATGCGTCGCGTATTTTCCATGCATGATCTACCCAGCATTTATCTGGTGCCGGAGATGTTGCGGGAAGCCGGAATGGACCGCGAGGTGCTAACGCTGTTAAATCTGCATGAGCGCGTCAACCAGCGCATGGAAGATCAGGCCCGTCGCCGGTGGCAACACTACGTCGATAAACTCCTTGAACCGACGGAAAAGTCCGTCACCATCGCGCTGGCGGGAAAATACGCCGCCGTGCGTGATGCCTATGCCAGTATCGACAAAGCGCTGGAACATTGCGGAGTAAATCTCGGCTGCAAAATTCAGATTCAATGGCTGGACACCACAGAAATTAATTCCCGAAATGCCGCGGATATTCTCCGGGGATGCCACGGTATCATTGTTCCGGGCGGATTTGGATCACGCGGGACGGAAGGCAAAATTGAATGTGTCCGCTTCGCGCGGGAACGCCACGTTCCCTATCTGGGAATTTGCCTGGGATTCCAGATGGCGGTGGTGGAATTCGCGCGCAATGTCTGCAAACTTGAAGATGCCAACAGCACCGAATTTGAACCCAATTGCCGCCATCCGGTCATTGATATTCTGCCGGAGCAGAAGAAAATTGAGGGCCTCGGCGGCAATATGCGACTGGGCGGAAAAGATGTGATCCTGCAACCGGGCAGCGGCGTTTCCGCTCTCTACGGCCATGTGGACCAAGTCCGCCTGCGGTTCCGCCACCGCTATGAAGTCGAACCGCGGTACATTGAAACGCTTACCAAACATGGCCTGATTTTCAGCGGACACGCACCCCATCAACCCATCATGCAGATGCTGGAATTACCACCGGAGATACATCCCTATTTTTACGCTACGCAAGCCCACCCGTGCCTGACCAGCCGCCCATTAACACCCGATGCCATGTTTTTGGGACTCGTTAGCGCCGCCTTGCAGCGTGCCTACCCGCAGCAGGAATTACCCAGCGTCCAAAGCCAGACCGCTGTCGCCACCGCAAGGTAACTATACTCCGCGCGGCCATTGGTGATACCTTGGTCACAAAGGCAGGAAAAGTATCTGTACGATCGCGGCGAGCCGGGATCCCGCCTGCTTTTGTCGTGTTTCCGATGCAGGCAAGATGCCTTCGGTGCAATGCATTGCATTGCATCGCCTAATTTGTGCCACTTAGGACCGATCCGCCCCGGAAGTTGCCGCTGGAGTGCTGGGCTGCTGGATTGTGGGTTGGCCGGAAAGACCGCGCAGCCGCCCGATGATTTCCTCCGCCAACCGGCGAAGGGGATATGTCGATGTAAACCTGTACGCCCATTATCCCGAAGGCAGTTGTTTGGTTTGACCCATTTCGCCCTTCAGGCGGGCCAAGTCGGCGTCCACGCCGGAACTGGCTCGCAGAGCATCCAGATCGCGTTCCGTTTTTGTGCGGCCGTCAACACCGTCATTGAGCACGCCGGCATCGGTCAGCGACTCCATGGCATCGGCGCGCGACTGCATCTGATTGGTTTTGTCCTTGGCA
>DAHVEJ010000043.1:19344-26675 GCA_027313145.1 Phycisphaerales bacterium
GCCTTCGCGGCATCATACTGGCTCTTCATCACTTCCTTTTGCGTGCGGAATTGATCAATGCGGTCTTCAAGCTGCTTTTCATACGTGATGAGTTTCTGGCTTTGCGCCGCCACATGTTCACTGGCATCTTTCAGCGATGCCGCCTTCTGATCCGCGGCCTGCTTTTCCGTCAGCGCGGCTTTGGCCAGATCCTCTCGCCCGGCCTGCAAAGCCATGCGCGCATCATTTTCCGCCCGGTGGGAGTCGCTTTGTGCGGCCAGCATTTGGCGTTCAAGCGTCTTTTGCTCGGTGACCACATCAGCCAGATGCCGCTTGGTCTCCTGCAGAGCACTCAACATTTTTTCATACGATAAATCCAGGGCTTCATCAGGATTTTCCGCACTGTTCAAAAATTTGTTGACTTTAGCCTCAATAATTTCAGCGGCTCGGCGAAACATGTTACTCATCGCAAAACTCCTGTATCGGTTGTTATTCTATCTCAATATTTTCAATCGTTCACTGGTATGACAATCTGCGGCGAAGCCGGTTATGGAATCAGGGCCTTATCCTCAATGGGTTTAAGGGCCGTCCCTACAGCGAAAAATTCAATCACGTGTGGTTGCCAGTTATGCGATCCTTCGTGCAATTGCACACCCACCACGCCGTCGGCCCCGGCTTCTTTCGCCTCATTTTGCATGCGTTCCATGGCCAGTTCACGGGCGTCATACATCGCCTGCGTAAATTGGGTGATTTCCACATTCCGCCCGACATTCCCCATGGATTTAAATACGCCCTGATGTGCGACATGGTACACACACGATCCCATCACCATCGCCAACGGACGATGGCCGGCGCGCAGCAGCATCCAGAAATCCTGCCCGGAAAGATCCGAGGTAAACGGCATGCCTTTAGGCCCCTTAAATCCAGGGTGGCCGGCGCTATGTGATATGGCCGTGCCGATGGCCATGAACTCTAAAATATCGCTGTCCCATCCCAACCGTTTAACCTCTAACCGCACGCCCACCACGCCGTCGGCCATGAGAGCTAACGCTTCCTGCTCCATGCGTGTCATGGCCAGTTCCCGGGCCTGATACATGGCCTGGGAAATCACATTTAATTCCTGATTTTGTCCCCATGATCCGTATTGAATTCCCACATGATAAATACACGAGCCAACCACCAGCCCGAGAGGTTCAAAGCCGGCTTCGCGCACCATAAGAAATTCATTAACGGATAAATCCGAAGTAAATATGCCACCACTCTGGCCCGCTTCACGCAGCCCCTGCA
This sequence comes from Phycisphaerales bacterium, assembly GCA_027313145.1. GTDB lineage: Bacteria > Planctomycetota > Phycisphaerae > WQYP01 > WQYP01 > JAMDCX01. The sequence continues at coordinate 20,611 of DAHVEJ010000043.1, forward strand.
ATCGCTCCAAGGCGTGCCTGGGAAGACCGGCCAATGCCGGATTTGCCTGTGTGCCTGTTTCGTCCGCCATTTAAATAATCTCCTTTTCTGTAGGCATAACCGGGGTCATTTTTCCATCGCTGACGCTGAAAACGGGTTTTAATTTCAGTGATATGTGCCGCCTTGGTTCATGCAACACCGCGGTGCCAAATGCGATATGCCGCCCAAGAAATCGCTGCCGCGGATCATTTTCCATCGGCTCGCCACGCAACAATTCGGAAAACTGCACGCGCGCCAGAACACCGGTGCCGATTCGTGCCGCGTCACTGGCCAGTTGGCCTATGGCAGCGCGGCGAATATCCGTCATAAAATCGGATAACTCACGTAATTCCTGGTTCCACCAGGTACCCTGACCTGACGCATTTCTATAAGAATAATGCCAATTATAATGCGCTCCAATCGCCAAACCCACCGGCAATATTCCGGATTCCATTAAGCGCGCAAACTCCAGGGCCGAGACGGTCGCGATCACGGGCGTGCGCGGGGTGGCCAGTCCGGCAATACGCACCGCTGTACCCATCACGGCATAATCCATTTGATCTTCGCCGGTGCCTTCCATGCGCGTCGCAGTCATTTTGACATCCACGACCGCGTTGGCCCCCATGAGCGTCGCTTCTTGCCGCATGCGGTCAATGGCCGTGTGCCAGCCGTCATAATGTCCGCGCGTCCAGGAATAGCCGTAATGATACCAGCAATTCCCTGAAACCATTCCCAGAGGATAAATGCCGTGCGATCTTTGCGCCAGCAAGGCCCCAACCGAACCGGTGGATATCCAAGGCAACTTCCCGGACTTGGTATCAGCGAGGCGTTGTTTGACAAAATCCGGCAAGGTCTGATTGGTTAATGCCGTGTCCCACGCCTGATTGCGCGCCAACTGCTGGGCCTGATGCTGTTGCCGATCGGGATCGGAATTCTGTCCAAATACTCGGCCTAACAGCGACATGGCAAATCCCTTTTAAAAGGAGCCGTGGTGGTTTTTGGTCTTTTCAAGCAAGTCCAAGAAACTCTCTAATTCGATTTATAGCGACAAGCGCCTGGGCATGCAAGACATTTTGTTTAATTCATCAAAAATTCATGCAAAATGCTTTGCGAGCCGGCCATCTTAGTGGACATGGCTCCAAGTTCCTTATTCAAGCTTGAAAGCCATTCCGGCAGTTGTAATTCTTCGTTTTTTAACACAATGCCGCGCACTTCATTACACCGGCTTAATTGCAGGCCATGGCCCGAATTATCCAGCACAAAGCGATTAGCCCCCAGATGAATCGTAATTCCCACTACATGCTGCGTTTTTGCAAATAAGGAATCCTTCTTCCGATGCACCTGCACCTGCCCCGGAAGAGATTGCTCCAGCCGCGTGGCAAACGCTTCAAGAAATGCTTTAATATCACGTTCAGCGCGGCGCAGAAAAGCCGCCTGAAGATCAAATGCTCCAACTTCTTCCATAATGATTCGCACCTCGCTGTGAGTTTATACTATTACTCAACTGATGAATTATAAGCACGTCGACACAAACGCGGCAACGGCGGGAGCAGCAGGTGTGTTCCCCCCCCCATTCTACTTACTTGCGACCTTCACGCCGAGGCGTCGCACAATGACCGACTCTACGTCCGATGTGCCCGAGAATTTCACACGCCGGCGCAAACGTATCCAAGGCAGCCATGCACGCAGCCCGACGACCAATTGCTCAAAGGAGGACATCGCGGAACCTCGCCGAAACCTGACACATGTTTAGTGGCCACCGGGTCTTGTCTATTTACTTTTGCGCCATTTTATTTTCGTGCCGATGGTGCCAGTAAGCTTCAATTTGTTCCAGAGTCTTGCCTTTGGTTTCCGGCAGAACCAGCAGTACAAACAGGAAACTTATCAGAGAGCAGCCGGAATAGATGAAGTACGTGACGGTGAGGCCCACACTGTGTTTCAACATCGGAAAGGTCTGGGCTACCACATATATGGCGACCCACAAGGTTAATATCCCCACCGACGCGGCACGTCCCCGAATGCGGGCGGGGAATATTTCAGATATGATGATCCATGGCATCGGTCCCATCGCCATCGCAAAGGCCGCGATAAATGTCAGAATGCTGGTGATGAGAATCAGCACCTGCCCGTGGCTGAAATGCACTACCATTGAATGTACCGCGTGGCCATGGACCATCGTCGTTGCCGGTACGCGATTGGCAAAAGCAAAAATCAATCCTACCGAGGCCAGCGCTACAACCTGTATTGCTGTCCCAATCGCCAGCAGCAATTTGCGTCCGGCTTTATCCACAAAACCCACAGCGATGAACGTGAAAGCCAGATTGACCATTCCAACCAGAGCGGTTGAGCCGAAGGCATTGGTCGTTTTCATTCCCGCAGCTTCAAAAACCCGCGGGGCATAATAAATAATGGAATTTATACCGCTGAATTGGGAAAATACCGCCAGAAATAGCGCGATCGTCAGCGGCAGGCTGTAACGCGGCGTGAATAATTCAGAAAATCGGCCCTCTTCCTGGGCGGCCATTTCTTTTACCGCCTTAATTTCCCGATCGGCACCCGCGGAGCCTATAAAGCGCGTGAGAATATTTCGCCCCCGCGGCTCCTGATTGTTAATCACCAGCCAGCGTGGACTTTCCGGTACCGCCAGAATCATTACTAGAAACACCAACGCCGGCAACGTTTCCGATCCCAGCATCCAGCGCCAGCCCATGGTTTGATTCCAGTTCATACCCGCGACGTGATGCACCGCATTAATATGATTACCGGCGTTGAGGATAAAGTAATTCACCCAATAGACCACGGCAATACCGATGACAATGCCCAACTGGAATAATGATCCCAGCCTCCCACGATGGCGCTCCGGGGAAATTTCCGCGATATACACCGGCGCAACCATGGAAGATGCGCCAATCGCCACGCCGCCGATGATGCGGGCCAATACCAGTTGCAGCAATGATTGCGGGATTGCGGAAAGCACGCCGGATACCGCGAACAGAACGGCACAAACAATCAATAATTTCTTGCGTCCGAACCGATCAGCCAACGTCCCGGCAAACATGGCACCGGGCACCGCCCCCAATTCCAGACACGCGATCGCAAAACCCAATTGCGTGTTGCTTAAATGAAAATAGGTTTGCAAATACCCCTGAATACCCGACGCCACGCCGGTATCGTATCCAAACAATAAGCCGGCCAAAGCGGCGGCGGCTACCGCAAAAACAATCGGCCCCATGCCGGGAATTTGGCCGGTTTCCGAAGCATCTTCAAAACTGGATATTCCGCTCACAATAATTCTCCGCCAAAACAGCGCCTGATATATTAAATCGCGCCAAGTCCACAGAATGAAGCTCTACTTGGCGACCGCCATACCCACTACAGTATCCGCTCCGCCGTAAAAAAGAAACCATTTATCTTTAAACCACGCCAACCCTTCAGTAAAGGTGGTACCCGCTTTGTATTGACCGGTTTTTTCCCATGATTCTTCGGGCCAGAAATATGGCTCCGAGGGGCGATAAAGCAGTTGGGCCGGATTATCACCGGAAAATAGCGACTGCCCAGCGGAATATTGCCGCGCCGGAATGCGTGGCCCCCGGCTGATTTTGCCATCGCTCATGCCGTTGAAGAAAAACACAATACCGGCTGGAGTCAGCAGTGCTGGTGGGCCGGATTCCGTCAACCAGGAATCAAAATGACCCGGCTTGTTTTTCGGTAATACGCATACGGGGTTTCCGGTTGCGTCTAAAACCGGTGTCCATTGAATTAAATCTTTGGAGTATGCCAGATAGGTTTGCCCCAGCGTATGCCAATACATCCAATAGCGGCCCCGTATTTTGGCGGCAAGAATCTGAGATCCGACCTTCCGCGTAACAATCGCGCCGGATTTGGACCACGTATTGGCAAAGCGGCCCTTATACGCTTCGCGAAACACCGGCCCGTGATGCGTCCAATGCGTCAAATTCTTTGATGTTGCCACGCCCAGTCGCGCGACTTTGCGATTCCACATGGTAAACGTGATCACAAAAGTTCCATCCGCCGCCTGAACGAGGCGCGGGTCCTCACAGCCGCCCGGCCACTCATCTTTCTGCCACCGCCCCGGCTGGGGATACAGCACCGGATGCGGCAACTCTGTGAACTCAACGCCATCGGAACTTTCGGCAAGGCCCACGCGACTTGTATATCCGCCAATATCATCGCCGTGTTCCCCTTCTGTACGGAAAAGCACATACAACTTGTTTTTCCACGCTATCGCCGCCGGGTTAAACGTATGGGCAAATTCCCAGTGCGACAGGCGACGCGTGTTGGGATCGGTAAACACCGCACTGGGATTGGGCTTGATAATCGGCCGACCGCCGGCCGGCCGCACAAAAGGCCCGATTCGCCAACGCCCCGGTGCTCCAGCCGCATAACCTCTGGTTTTTTCCACAACAGCCCCCGCCGCGGCGGTACCCATCAGCATCACAAATTTTCTTCGATTCATAACCATTTACCTCAAAAACAACCGAAAAGTCCATACAGTTTTAGGCGGAAACTAAATTCCGCCGCGTTCATAAATACCACAACATCGCGGCAATTCCATATTACACGGTCAGTATCCTGCGCGATGCCCTCAAGGCCCTGTCCCTTGGCCATGGAGATAGTCAATAACTCGGCCATTCACCAATGTTTGATGACTACGGTAAGACACCCTTCCCTTGGCGGGAGTATAAACCAGTACCATCGCGGAATGCGCGGGCACTGATACCCCTACAGTGTCGCGCACATCGTGATCGATAAATGTGCCGGTAATAGTGTTATAGAGATTTAAGGCCTCATATCCCACGTTGAGCTTCACAACCCTGGTCCGGGGGTATGGATTGTAAAATAGAAACGTAGGATACCCGGCGGGCGCGGCGGTGTCGGTAGCGCGGAGATTTATTTGGAGGATACCACGAATGTTGGTTTTCTCAACCAAGGCACCGAGTATGCCCATGTATACGCCGCCATACAGAGCGTAATTGGTGGCGTCTAACTGATGACTGTAGCCGACATATCGGGGATCAAGGAAGCTTTTGTTGTCGCCTGTCGCGATCAGCGGTTGGTGCGGGTTATCACGCCGATACTTCAGCCCCTCATAGGAAATCAGTGATTTCCCCAGCGCCCAGCCCGGATCGCTCTGGCGACCGGCTGGGTGAAACTTGCCATAAAATAAGCGGCTGGCGTTGGCGGCGTTTAGTAACCATTTGCCCATCGCCACCGCGTATCGTTGGTCATAACGCGCCACCGGAGCCAGTGCCCCAAGTTGCGTGGCGGTTTCCATAAAGAAGGCGTAACCACCAACGCCCCATGGCCGCCAAGGTGAACATGGCCTCACCTTTCCCTTGGTATCCATGTAAGATCGCACCCTTTGAGCCCAGGCGGCTTTCGGCGCTTCGTTCACCGCGCCGATCAATCCATCTACGTCCCGCCCCGCCCAATTTCCCGATTCTACCCCCCAAGACGGGCGTGCTCGATAATAACTGAAGCACCAATGCAGCAATTTTTGCACCGGATAATGTGTATCCAACTCAGCATTCATGCGCACCGCCGCCAAAGCACCAAACGGCGTCATTACCTCCCAACTCGGATTGTCGTCTCGCGGCAGGTCGGTCAAAAACTCCATGCATGCTTTCGCGGAATTAAGAAATGTCGGATCGTGCCACCGGCACCAGGCCGTATACTCCAACCAGGCCAGCCCAGCCGCCATATTGGGTTCGCGCCATACTCCGTTATAGACCGGGCGCATCGTGGAAAAATCAAAACCAGTGTAATTGAAATCATAGTGCCCGTTAGTCAGTTGGAAATGGGGGATTGCATCGGCCCATGATTGGGCGGTGTCGCGGCACATTTTTGCTAAAGTTCGTTCTGCCGGATATCGATCCGAGATAGCCATGGCTGCCATATCCGGAAATACCGTGTACCAGGCCGTTGATTGTGGGCTGGCGCTATGAGCACCATTACCAAATATGCCGTGATCCAAATCCGGATCAAAGAACTGATTTAACAGCCGGACGTAATTGGTCGTGCCGGTC
>DAHVEJ010000044.1 GCA_027313145.1 Phycisphaerales bacterium
GCCGAGGCGGTGCGAATCGAAGCCGAAGCGTGGGTTGCAGCGCGTGCCGATCAGGTAGATGCCCAAGGCCATCGCCAAGTGGTTCGCAATGGCTATCTGCCGGAACGGAAGGTCATGACCGGCATTGGGATGTTACCGATTCGTCAGCCCCGAATAGAAGATCGCCGTCCAGCGGATCAGCGGGAAACGTTTGATCGAAAGATATTGCCCCCGTACCTGCGACGGACGCAAAGCTTGGATGAAGCGATTCCGTGGATGTATCTCTACGGAATAAGCACCAATGACATGGGCGAGCCGCTGGAATCATTGCTGGGGCCGGCGGCCAAGGGCGTATCCCCTTCCACGGTATCCCGGCTGGTCGAATCCTGGCAGAAGCAATACGCTCATTGGAATAAGCGTTCACTGGCGGGCAAGCAGTACGTGTATATCTGGGCGGACGGCATTTATTTCAATATTCGTATGGAGGAAAACAGGGCGTGCATTCTGGTGCTCCTGGGAGCTACGGAAACCGGCGAAAAAGAAATCCTGGCGATTGCCGATGGCTACCGGGAAAGCGAGCAATCGTGGACCAGCGTATTACTGGATGTGAAAAGCCGGGGATTGACCACCGATTCATCGCCTACTCTGCCATTTTGCTTGGACCGCACTAATCCGTCAGATTAAATTCGTGCAGCAATAATTCAAACTGTTTGTGATATTCCTTGCCGCCGATTTGTTTGCCATAGAGCGCGACAAGCTGTTTCAACGCGGCACGGGTCTGGTCCTGATAGGCGTTGGCTTGCAAATTGCAGCGAATGAGATAGTAGTAGGCCTGCCAATAAATTTCCGATCCCGGCTCAAGCTGGGGAATCAGGCGGACATAAATGCTGTGGGCATGATTGAAGTGGCCCGCCGCAAATAAAGCGCGGGCGGCCCCGATAAAATTGGTCATATCGCCGGGTCGCTGCTTTTCCAGAGCTTTGAATATCTCCCACGCCTGCTGGCCCTGGCCGGCGCGGCTGAGTTCTGAGGCCATAATCTGCTTATATGCGTATATGTCTTCTTTATTTTTCTTACCGGGCTGACTTTGCAGCGAGAGGATCAGTTGATTGAGCAAGGCGGCGGCGCTGGCGGCCAGCCGTTGCGACTTGCCGGGGTCCGTATGCCGCAGGCGGCGACTTTCCTGATCATACTGGCCGATGAGGCCTTTGATAACATCCGCGGAATTCTGCGTGGATTGCCCGGCAAACTTCTGTACCAGCGGGAGAATTTTATTGTTTTCCCCGGCCAACTGGTATTGACGAATGCGATAACGTAAAAGTATTCCGCGCATTTTCGGGGAAAGTTGGCTTTGCATAGCGGTGAGCTGATCAAGAAATTGCCCCGCCCGATAGGGATTTCGCAGGGGATCAATAGCGGTCGCGGCTTCCAGCAAAAGAATATTGGTGCGGTAGTTTTTTGCGCGGGCCAGTGCTTCTTTACCGGCGGATGCCGGAGGATGATTCAGCAGATGCAGATAATTCGAGGCGGTTTTAAGCAATTGCCGCGCGGCGGCGCGTTGTTGCGTTTCGGGGAGCTTTTTGGGTCCCATGGCGCTAAGCTGTTGCGCCCGCACGCGAACCAACTGATATTGCGCATCAAGATAAAGCGAATCGGTCGGGGTAATGGCGTCGAATAACTTTATGGCATGAGAATATTGGCCGGAATTTTCCAGTTGCAGCGCATAGGGAAAGCGAATTTGCGGATCATGAAAATGCCGCCAATCAAGACTGATGGCTTCGGTGGTAAGGGAACTGATGCTCGCGGGCACCTGGCGTGATTCATTAAGTTGCGCCAGCTCTGACAAGGCCATGGCAATGGCATGTTTAGCCCGTGGATCCGTCGGAGCCATGCGAACAAAGGCCACATTCATACGGGCGGCCAATTCCATTTGGCCCAGTTGGGAAGCGGTGATAGCGGCAATCAGTGTGGCCTCGGCCCGAATGGATACAGGAAGATTTTTTTTCTTCAACAGACTTTCCGCGGTGGCCAGAGACTGGCGTTGGTTGACGCGCGCCGGACTTTGCGCATCAAGCCACGCAAGAGCCAGCACCTGCAGAGGCGGCAACTTGGCTGAATCGGCTTTTGCGGGAATGCTTTGCGCCAAGTGGGTGAAGATCAGGCTTTGGTATTGGGGTGCTTTGCTGATGACATCACTGACAATTTTTTCCGCCGCCTGTTGAGCTTTAGCCCTCTGGATCGGGTCCTTCAGAGTTTTAGCCGATGCCGTGGCAATGCGGAAAGCCAGAAGTTGTTCCCCCATTTTAGCGCTGACGGAATTGGCTCCGGCCTGTTTGGCTGTCCAAGCCATGAATGTTTTAAGCTTAGCGCCGGCCTGCGCGTATTTTCCGCTGCGCAGCAAGGCCGTAACTTCCTGGTATCGCGCATCGTACTGTAACCACACCGGAGCATGAACGCTCTGAGCGGCTGTGAGATCGTGGATGGCTTTGTTGTATTGCCCATTATGAAGATATGCTTTGCCCCGAAGCAGCACAGCGCGGTAATAGACTCCGTTGTTTTGTGATCGGGCGTAAATAGAGATACGCTTAATGGCGGAAGCCAGAAGTGCCTGGCGAGCCTTGCCGGCAGGCGGTGAGGCAAGCCCCGCGAAATAATCGGCATAGGCCAGATAATAACCGGAGTCACGCTGCCCGTTGAGGGCCGTGGTGTAGAGGGCTTCATCGGCATGGGTGAAGGTGGTGGCGTTATTGAGTTTTGTAACTACCGCCGAGTAGTGCTGAATCGCTATTTTTAATAATTTTCCGGCCAAAGTCGCGGCGGGCAGGAGTTGTTGCCGCAGATTGGGTGTGCCGGACCAGAATTCAATTTGATTGACCGCATCGGTGGTTAGATGGGCCAGGATAAATTCCGCCTGTACGCTTGCCCATTCAGGATCAACGGAGTTACTCGTGGATTTAAGATAGGCGGCAACATCCTTAATAAATTCTGTGCCCATTTGTTGTTGTCTGGCGGGATCATTTTTGAATTGATCCCAGGTGCAGAAAATATTTGCCGCTCCATACAGAGCCTTGTCCGCGGGCGTGGCGGCTTTTTTCAACCCGGCGGCAATTTTGGCAGTTGCATGGGGTTGTTCCAGTTGTACCACGATTTGCGCGGCTGTGGCATTGGGCGGCAGCACGGACACTGGTGCCGGGGCTGCTGCGGCATGGACCACACACACGGCGTTCAAAGAAAGTATAAATGTCAGGCTGACGACGTGTTTTCGAATTCCTTGCATGGTGACAAATCCCTTATTGGCAGATAAAACCGCATGTACGGGGCGACGGTGTTCCGTAAAGCATGGGGGCGTTAAACACCTTCAGGGCCGCACAGCCTCAACCGCTCTCGCTTCCTCCGGAAGTAATTACTGGGCCGGCGGTGGCCGAAACGCCACCTGTTTAAACCGGGCTTGAATACAGTCACTGTACGCGGTGATAACATCTTTATACGGCACACCGTTGGAAGGGGAAATAAATACCTGAACCGGCACGCCTTTGCTTAACGCTTTATGTTTGTTGGTCAGGAAGGTAGCCAATTCGCCGGAAAGATCAGCGGTTTGCAGGCCCGGCAAAATGGCAATAGTACGCGTGCCCCGGACCCGCAGTTTAATATTGATGCGGGTTGGGGGCATGGCATTGGTTTTAACATTGGATAATCCACCTTTGATGGCCGGCGTGTTGTTGGTTAAATACCAATCCGGGCTGACAAAGGAGCTTCCCAGCATGAAAAATATCAGAATAACCATCACCACATCCACCATGGGTGTCATATTGGGGCCGACGTGATGGGCGGAGTGCATTCCGCGGCTTTTATGTTTTGTGGATCGTGCCATAGGAACCTCTGAGCATTATTTTATCCCTGGAATCAGCCGGGCCTGCGGGTCATAAAATGAATACTGGCAATGCCGGCCTGTGCGCAACTGATCAACACCGGTGCCACAAAGCGATACGGGATGGACCGATCGGCCCGCAGAACAACTTTTATTTTAGGATTGTCGCCTTTCTGCTTACGCAGATAAGCCGCCAATTGGCTTTCGGGAATCCGGTTATTCCAAATTAAAATCGCCGGCGCGGTGTCGTTACTGTATCCGCCGGTGGGGGGCACAAGATTGATAATCAATTGATTGCTTTTATCACGCAGATCTTTCCCGTTTTTAGCGGTGGGAATTTTTATTCCCTTCACCGAAGCCGCCTTGGCAATATGACCCACCAACAGAAAAAAGATGATCAGGCACATGATAATGTCAATCAGGGGTGTGACATTCACATGCGTATCCTGCATCGGTTTTATGCCGCGAATTTTCATGGTGTAAACTCCTGTTTAGCCGGTTCCCCGGCGAACGCTGGGGGCCATTCGATGCCGCCGTTACACGCCCGCACCGGTATCACCTGATCCCGTGCCAGTTCTGCGCGGCACTGGCCGGGCCATGGGTTTGCTGCTTTCCGACGCCGACGCCGCGGCAGATTTATCCGCCGGTCGCAGGCTTTCCAGCAATTCTTCAGAAAGCACCGACGCCCGACTGACAATTTTATCCAGTCTCATACGGAAAAAACCAAACGCGATCAGCGAAGGAATGGCCACAGCCAGGCCGCCGAAGGTATGCCATAAGGCCGTAGCGATACCCACCGACAAATCAGAAACTTTGGCCTGCCCACCGGCATGGTGCAGAGCATTAAATGCTTCGATCATGCCCAGCACGGTTCCTAAAAGCCCGATCAGCGGCCCGATATTTCCAATGACGTTAAGCATCTCGATGCGTCGAAATAAATTCGCACTGTTTTCCGATACCGCACTTTCCAAACCTTCCCGCATGGCACCATAGCCCAGGTGTGCCCGACGAATGCCCGCCTGCATGGCCTTGCTTACAAAAGACTGATCGGCGGCGGTGAAATCAATAAGCTCCTTGAGTTGCCGCGAATCAATAAGTGACCGGATATGCTCGGTGGTTTCGATGGGGGCAATTTTCGTCTCACGCAGATGCAAAACGGCATCAAAGATTAAAGCGATACTGGCCAACGAGCAGCCGACCAGCACCACGATAACGGTAATATCCAAACCCCAAAGAATCGGATTGGGATGATACGTTCCCGCCCCCCCGCCGCCGCCGGCGCTTTGGGCCATGGCCGTGCGACTCAGGGCCAGAAGCGTACCGCAGAACAAGGCACCAAGAAGCATGATGCGGGAGCGGGAATGAGCATAACGACTGAACATAAAAGGACTCCTTTGAATTTATTATCGGCTAAAGCCGGGGAATTACATACAATTCCAACGGCCCGTTGGCCGTCGGAAGTTATAAACTATTCCTTAATAAGACGATATTGTCCACCGGTTTCTTTGGCTATTTTCTTTAAAGCGCCCGAGTAGAGCCGCAATTGCGCCCTAAACTGCCGGGAATGCCCATTCAAAAACGTATAGGTAAACACATGGGTCCCATGGATATCCGTGTGTTTCACATAATCCGCCAACCTAGGATCAAAGCCGCCATTACTGACAAAATAGATAATTTGCGGATGCAATCTAAAGGCCATGCGAAACGCATTTTCATACGCCGCCAAGAGGCCGCGGGCAGCGCCGGCGGGTTGGACTTTGGAAAATTCATTTTGGAATATTTTTTTGGCGGGCATTGTGGCGTGCACGAGGCCCAGATTACCCAATGAACCGGCATGCCGACTGACAAGAATCACCGAAAATCGTTGGATTGGAACCAGTTGTCCTACAGATTTCCGTAACTCCTTAGCCACAAGCTCAAAATTATAGAGCATCAATCCGGAGTGATCGATGATATAAACTATTCGCGTGGCATTGCCGCCGCGGCCCAGAAATCGCGATGGCGGCCCCGACCCCATACCCCCGCCGGGGATACCAAACGAAGCCAGCGGGCCGCCCGAGGCACCGCCCTGCGGACCAACAGCAATAAAACTTAGCGCCTTGGTGGCGGACGAATTTAATACCGCTGATACCGAAGTTTGATTGGTACTGGCATAATGCGAAAGGATATGCTTGATATTCTGCCGGGTCTTTTGCAACGGGTTATGGTTCGCTCCGGAGTTAGGATGACCACCCGGATGGATTGAAAAATGCTGATCCCACGCCTGGGGAACAATAATCGAGTGTGCTTGCCGGGTGATAGCAGAATGAATAGCTTCAAAAGCAAAAAAGATCAGAACAAACAATCCCAGATGCAAAAGCGCCGAGGCAATCCACGGTGAGCCTTTATCAAGCCAGGGCGGCAATTCCCCCGTATGGCGGGAAACATCCTCCGGTAATGGATCGTGATGCTTCGGCTGGGGAAATTGAGGCCGTGTCGGTGCCTGACTCATTAAAAACTCCGTACGCCTCTACCGCCGCGTAGCTCGAGCACTACTGTAAGTTGCGGCCAATAACAGTCGGATGCTAAGGGATAACGCGATTTAGCCGACCATAACTGTCGCGCGGCTATATTGACAGTCCGACTCTCTCCGTCTTGATTGCAATCCGCGTGCCGACGCTAAATGATTATCGGCCCAATGCCGGAAAATCAATAGTTTCACGTATTATTTTTCAATTATTCCGCTCCGCGCTGTGACACAACTGGCCTAGGAAACAGAGGCATTGCCAACTTCGTCACTGCACTGACTTTCGGCTGGTCGCCGTTGGGCGAGAAGCCTAGGCTCCTTCGGAATGAATATCTTCCAAAATATTCACAAAACGAAAATAATAACCCATCTCGCGTTGTCTTATATATCACTTATTGTACATTTTTTCTTATCACTGGACTTTTTTAGACATTTCTTTATAATGAACATTGTTGTCATAAGGAGTCACTGGCCGTGAAATTAACTGTTAAAGATGCCGCTCGGTTGTTAAGTGTTTCAGAGAAAAGCATTTATAGATGGATTAAAGATGGGGCCATCCCCGCTTATCAGGTCAATGATCAGTACCGATTTAACCGCGCGGAACTTCTGGAATGGGCGACTTCTCGACGGATTCATGTTTCGCCGGAGATATTTCAGGAACCGGAAGGGGGAGATTCACCGCCGCCATCTTTAACCGAAGCATTACGTGCAGGCGGCGTGCATTATCGCATTGGCGGACATGACAAAGCCGCAGTGTTGCATTCGGTGGTGGAAGTCATGAAGTTGCCGGAAGAAGTGGATAGAGAATTCTTATATCAGGTGCTTCTGGCACGCGAGGCGTTGGGGTCTACGGGCATTGGCGATGGCATCGCGATTCCTCATGTACGCAATCCGATTGTCTTGCATTTGTCGCGGCCGTTGGTGGCGCTGTGTTTTCTGGAAAACCCGGTGGAATTCGGGTCCATGGACCATCAACCAGTAACGACACTGTTTACATTTGCCAGTCCCACCGTGCGGGCACATTTGCACCTGCTATCGCGGCTGGGCTTTGTATTGCGGGATAATGATTTCCGCAGTGCCCTAATGCGGCAGGCATCGCGCGATGAAGTTATGCAGGCTCTAGCTAAAGCGGAGGCGAAAATCGCACCGCCGGCGGCAGCAGACGCACGGGCAGGAGCAACTGCGGCGCAAAATGCGATAGAGGCGTAGGATTAATTGTTCCCGGCAACGCCCGGCGGGCGCAGCAATGCGAGTGAATTTTCGCAGTGGCCGGATGATTGATCGCGCGGCAATGCGGCACCGCGGAAAGCTGGAGTTGGTATGGAAATATCTCTGACACTTTTGGCTCTCGCCTTGATTGCGATCAGCGGAGTGCCGGGGTTGGCGGCACACCCTCGCGCCGCATGGGGACAAACAACGGCCACGATGTTGACGCTTTTCGGCTCAGTCCTTGGCCTTATCGCGGGATTCATGACGTTGGTCACCGGGCATGTTTCCATGGCCTGGCTTCCGGGTATATGGCCGGGGTTGCCGCTGCAATTCCGGATGGATGCTCTTTCGGCCTTTTTTACCGTGCTGATTTTTTTAATGGCCGGGGCTGGTTCGGTATACGGACAGGGTTATTGGCGGCAGTCGGAACATCCGACAACGGGACGGAAACTGCGATTTCTTTACGGTTTGCTGGTGGCGTCCATGGTGCTGGTAACACTGGCGCATGATGCCCTGAGCTTTCTGTTGGCATGGGAAATCATGGCCTTGACAAGTTTTGTTCTTATTGCCACCGAAGACCACAAACCGGAATGCCAGCAGGCTGCGTGGGTTTATTTTGTGGCCACGCATATTGGCACGCTGGCGTTATTTGCGATGTTCGCCCTGCTGCATGACGCATCGGGCACATTTCTGCTTGTACCGGTTCCACCGACCACCGCTTTGAGTCTGGAGACCGCCATTTTTCTTTTGGCGTTATTTGGGTTTGGACTTAAAGCGGGGATTATGCCGCTGCATTTCTGGCTGCCCGGCGCACATGCCAACGCCCCAAGTCACATCTCGGCACTGTTGTCAGGCGTATTGCTGAAAGTGGGCATCTATGGTCTGCTGCGCATATTGACGCTTCTGCCGGATCCACCCGCAGGATGGGGCGTTCTGATATTAATACTGGGCACGATTAGTGCGGTCCTGGGTGTATTGTTTGCGATTGGCCAGCACGACATCAAGCGGTTACTGGCCTATCACAGCATTGAAAATATCGGCATTATTCTCATGGGGCTGGGCGTAGCGATGATCGGGATTTCTATCCATCGGCCCGTCTGGGTGGTGCTGGGAATTGCCGGATGTTTGCTGCATGTATGGAATCACGGCTTATTTAAATCGCTCCTGTTTTTTTCCGCGGGGTCCGTGGTTCACGCCGGCGGCACGCGCGATATTGATTCGCTCGGCGGACTGGCGCAACGTATGCCTTGGAGTGCGGGGCTATTCATGATCGGAGCCATTGCGATTTGCGGGTTACCGCCGTTGAATGGCTTTATCAGTGAATTACTGGTGTACCTTGGATTACTGCGGTCGGCGGCCACTGCGACAGCAGGGGGTTGGGCTGCGGTCGCATTGGGAGCCGTTGCGCTGGCGGTCGTGGGCGCTTTGGCGGTAGCGTGTTTTGTGAAAGTGTTTGGTGCGGTATTTTTGGGATTGGGGCGAACCCCGGCGGCCGCTGGAACACATGAATCGCCCGTAGCCATGACGGCACCCATGGTGGTGCTGGCGGCCATGTGTGCCACGATCGGCATCGTGCCGCTACTGGTCATTGTGCCGCTGGGCCATGCGGCCGCAGCGTGGGCGGGTAACGGGGCGGTGGCTGCCGGCGTGGCGGGTGCGTTGCCATGGGGAATGTTGACGATGATTTCCGCCGGTTTTGCCGTAGCACTAGTGATACTTGGTATAGCGCTGCGGATAGCCAAACGCGATGCCACGGCAACGACCATTCCGACATGGGCGTGCGGCTACAACAGCCCGAGCAGCCGAATGCAATATACCGCCGCGTCTTTTGCACAACTGCTGGTGGGCTTGTCACGATGGGTCCTGCGGCCCGTGACGCATGGTAAACAGCCGCAGCAACTATTCGCCGAAACGGTCCAGCGAAATACCCACGTCCCGGATTTTGTCACGGATCGCGCGGGATTTAAGGCATGGAATCAATTTAAGCAATGGCTCATGCCGGCACGTCGGGTGCAACAGGGCAGCGTGCAGCAATATCTGCTGTATATGTTGCTGGCACTATTTTTATTACTGGCCTCACTGATTCCGGTCCAGGCCATCCTGACGCATGTGATGGGGCGATAAAAGAGATGATGGAAAGTTTTATTTGCTTATGAATATCACACTATACTTAATGCTTGCAGCACTTCTTTGCATGGCCCTATCCGGCGTGCCGGGCTTGTTCTTCAGCCGACGCAACATGGCGGGGCAATGGATGGCCACGCTGTTGAACTTACTGGCGATGCTACTGGGCATTGCGGCGTTGATCGCGTTTGCTTTCGGCGGATATCACAGCGTCAGCATGGCGTGGCCGTGGGCACTTCCCTGGGGCAGGTTGGCCTGGGGTCTGGATGTCATCACCGCTTTATTTCTCCTGCCGATTCTGGTGATTTCGGCGTTAGGTGCCATCTATGCTTTGGGATACTGGAAGCAGACACAACACCCGTGCAATGGGCGCAAACTGCGCTTCTGCTGGGGACTGATGAATGCCGGGATGATGATGGTGGTGCTGGCGCGGGACGGTGTGCTATTTTTGATGGCGTGGGAAATTATGGCCCTGGCCGCCTTTTTTCTCATAACGACCGAAGATCATGATCCATGCGTCCGCGAGGCAGGCTGGATTTATCTCATTGCGGCACATATTGGAATGATCGCGCTGGTCGCAATGTTTGTACTTTTACGCTGGGCGACGGGATCATTTGATCTGTGGCTTACGATCCCTGCGCCGGCAGCGCAGGGTAGCACGGCGGCAATATTTTTATTAGCTCTGTTGGGATTTGGGCTAAAGGCGGGGATTATGCCGCTGCATGTGTGGCTGCCCGGTGCCCATGCCAATGCGCCCAGTCATGTTTCCGCATTGTTTTCCGGGGTGATGTTGAATATTGGTATTTATGGACTGGTGCGCGTCGGGGAAATAATCACCGTGCCCCCGCTGTGGTGGGGTATTACGTTGCTGATTCTCGGCACCGGTTCGGCGTTGGCGGGCATAATCTTTGCGGTTTGCCAGAATGATTACAAGCGATTACTGGCTTACAGCAGTATTGAAAACATGGGCATCGTCACGATTGGTCTCGGGCTGGCGCTGATCGGAAGATCGACCCATCGACCGGATTTAATTTTGCTGGGATTGGGCGGAGCCTTGTTTCACATTCTCAATCATAGTTTATTTAAGCCGCTGTTGTTTATGGGCGCGGGCAACATTTTGCACGCCACGCACAGCCGCAACATGGATTCGCTTGGCGGATTGGCGGGGAAAATGCCCGTGACCGCCGGATTATTTTTTATTGGTGCCCTGGCCATCTGCGGCCTGCCCGGGTTGAATGGGTTTTTAAGCGAATGGCTGATTTATCTGGGCCTGTTGCGCACGGCCGTGGTGGCGCACGGCGGCACATCCGTTTGGATTTCGCTGACGGCGCCGACGCTGGCGGCCACCGGAGCCTTGGCGGTGGCGGGTTTTGTGAAATTATCCGGTTCGGTGTTTCTGGGAGTTAGACGATCGGTGGATGCGGATCATGCGCATGATCCGGGTGCCGGCTCGCTGATACCTATGGGGATTCTGGCTTTGGGGTGCGTTGCCATGGCATTGTTCCCCAATGGCATCGCAGGGTTTCTGGTGCGGGCGGCGCACGAATGGGCACCAAAAATGATTAACACCGGAAATTCCATTGAATCATTGACGCCGTTACATGAAATGGCCCTCTTGAATGCGATGCTGCTGCTGACCGCCGTCGGCATACTGGTGGCACTCTGGATCGGGCGCAAAAAAAACTCCACCGATGCGATTCCCACATGGAGTTGCGGCTACACCCGGCCTGGAAGGCGGATGCAGTACACCGGGGCGTCGTTCTCCCGAATGCTTTCGCAGTTGTTCGCATGGATGATTCCTGTAAAGCCTATGGTGCCGCCAAAAGGCCGCTATTTTCCGCAGCCGGCAGAATTGACGCAGGACGCACCGGATACGGTGCTGGATCGCGGATTAATTCCCGGATTTGCTTGGATGCAACGACTGCTTATGCGTTTAAGGCCTCTGCAGAATAAGCCGGTAAATGTGTATCTGGTGTACATGCTGGCGATTCTGCTGGTGCTGCTGGCGCTGCGTTTCTAACGGCTCCGAGTATGTGGTCATGCAAGACTTAAGGATTTCTCATGCTTCATCATGTCATAAACATTCTGATACATTTAGCCCTGTTGCTGGCGATGCCGCCACTGCTGCCTGGGGTCATCAACAAAACCAAGGCCTTTTTTGCCGGGCGCAAAGGCCCGCCTCTGCTGCAACCTTACTTTGATATTTTTAAGCTGTTGCGCAAGGGCATGGTTATCAGCAGCACGACAACGTGGATATTTCAGGCGGCACCAGTCGTGACCCTGGCTGCCACACTGCTGGCGGGGCTGCTGATTCCTTTCGGACCATTTGCCGCTCCCATTCACTTCACCGGCGATCTTATTCTGTTTGTGTATCTCTTTGGCCTGGGACGATTTTTTACCACTTCCGCAGCCTTGGATACGGGATCATCCTTTGAGGGTATGGGTGCCGCACGCGAGGTGACCTTTGCCTGTCTTTCGGAGGCGGCGGTTCTCCTGGGCCTGCTGGTGCTGGTGCGGCTATCCGGAAGTTTTAGCTTAACACCGATGCTATTGGCACCACTGGCTCATCGGCCTGAAGCACCGGTGCTCCTGGCCGCGGCGGGATTATTTATCGTGCTGCTGGCGGAAAATTCACGCATTCCCGTGGATGATCCCAATACCCACCTTGAATTAACGATGATTCATGAAGTCATGGTTCTGGATAACAGCGGGCCGTTGCTGGGCCTGATTCATTATGGCGCGGCCATGAAACTTTTTGTTTTAAGCGATCTGGTGTTACATCTGCTGGTGCCGTTTCACATCGGCGTACCCGCCGCGGATTGGGTGCTGTTCATCGCGGAAATGCTCGCCATGGCCGGCGTCATTGGTGTGGTGGAGTCCTTCATGGCGCGATTACAGTTGCGGCATGTACCGACTTTGCTGGCGGCGGCGAGCCTGTTATGTGGATTCGGTTTTGTTTTGATGGTGAGGTAGATCATGCACTGGTTGATTAATACCCCATTGGTTATTGTGCTGCTGGTGAACCTGTTCATGCTGGGCGTCAGCCGAATGAGGTCGCTTATTTACTCGGCTGCCGCGCAAGGTGTCATTTTAAGTGCCTTACCGTTGCTGCTGGAAAAGCGGATTGGTTTGATGATTATCATCGTGGCACTGGTCACGGCGGTGATTAAAGGATTTTTAATTCCCCAGATGCTGCATAAGGCTCTGCGCGACGCGCAGATCAAGCGGGAGGTGGAACCGTTGATCGGCTTTTTGCCCACCATGCTCCTGGGGGCGCTGGGGACGGCGGCATCTATTACTTTCGCGGCGTATTTACCGGTCACGCAGGCGGGAACTTCCACCTTGATTATTCCCGCGTCATTCTCCACCGTGCTGACGGGATTTCTACTGTTGACCACACGATACAAGGCCATTACGCAGGTTATTGGCTATCTGATTCTGGAAAATGGTATTTATATATTCGGCATGTTGCTGCTGACGGCGGTGCCTTTCCTGGTGGAATTGGGCATTCTGCTGGATTTGTTTGTGGGTATTTTTGTGGTCAGCATTATTCTCAACCATATCAATGAGGCTTTTTCATCCATGGATACCCGCCAACTTACGGCCTTGAAGGAATAAATAACCATGTTGTTCGTAGTTCTGATTTTCATTCCGATTCTGGCGGCGATTGCCGCGGCGGCTATCACTTCCAATGCGCTGCGCCCGTGGATCATGGTGATCGCGGGAAGTCTGCATTTTGCCGTCATGTTGGCCATTCTTATTTTCCAACCGGCTCCGATATGGGACGGGTGGGTGGGGCTGGATCCGCCGGGAAAACTGGTTCTGCTATTAATAAGCACGCTGTTTCTGCTGTGCTCCATTTACACCGTGGGTTACTTGCGCTATCGGAGGGAGCGATCGAACCGCGTTTTGATCCCGTGTCTGTCGATATTTCTCGCCGGTGCCTCGCTGGTAGCGTGTTCGCAGCAACTGGGATTGATGTGGATCGCCGTGGAAACAACAGCTCTGAGCACCGCACCGATGATTTATTTCAACCGCACGCCGCGCTCCATTGAGGCCACCTGGAAATATCTGCTCTTAAGTTCAGTCGGGATTGCCCTGGCGCTGTTGGGGTCGTTTTTTCTGGTGTGTGCAACGCTCAAACACGATCCGTATCCGTCGCTGCTATTTTCTCATCTGGTGCGACACGCGGGAACGGCCAACGCGGTCTGGCTGAAAATGGCCTTTGTACTTTTGCTGGTGGGCTACGGCACGAAAATGGGTCTGGCTCCCATGCATACCTGGAAACCCGATGCGTATGGTGAAGCGCCGGGCGTTGTGGGCGCCTTATTGGCCGGCGGCTTAACAAGTTGCGCTTTTCTCGCTATTTTGCGGGTGGATCGCGTCTGCATTTCCGGAGGCTTGCAGACCTATACCAGTCATCTGCTTATTGGCATGGGGCTGCTTTCCATGGCTGTGGCTGCGGTATTTATGCTCGGCCAAAAAGATATTAAACGTATGTTGGCGTATTCAAGCGTCGAGCAGATGGGAATTCTCGCCCTGGGCGCGGGCATCGGTGGCCCGGCACTTTATGGCGCGCTTTTGCAGATGATTAACAATGGCCTGACCAAAGGCATGTTGTTTCTTTCCGCGGGCAATATTCACCGGTCTTATGGCAGCAAGAATACTGATGATGTGCACGGTGCCATGCGGCGACTGCCGTTGTCCGGCACGATTTTCATGCTGGGCTTTCTGGCCATTACCGGATCACCGCCCTTTGGACCCTTTATCAGTGTGTTTACCATTTTAAACGCCGCCTTTTCCCGGCATTTCTTTGTTATCGGGGCGGTGTTTTTATTGCTGCTGCTGATGGTATTTATGGGCATGGGTCGCACGGTGCTGGTGGCAGTGCTGGGCAAGCCGTTGCCGCGGAAGCGCCCCATCAATGCCTATCGCGATGGCTGGATGACGGCCTTGCCGCTGGTGGTGTCTTTTCTTCTGGTATTAATGCTGGGCGTGCATATCCCCCCCTTCCTGACCCACATGCTCCAGCAGGCCCGGAAATTTATGGAGGTGCGGCCATGACGCAAACAACCCCTTCATCGACGATGTCATTCGTGGAAATAATCAATGGCCAACCGCTGGAGCGGTCCGCGATACCTGACCTGCCCTTGCCGCAGTTTCAGAATGCCATTCTGGATGCGGTGCAAGACGGCCACAGAGTCGCGGCACTTTTTGGAACCCCCCATCAGGATCCGGCCAAGTTGAATGTCTATGCCGTGCTTGCTGACGATCGGCGCAGCCGGTTTCATGCCGCCGGCACCAGTGTATCAGTGGATGGCTTTCCATCCTTAACGCCGCGATGCCCGCAGGCGCATTTGTTTGAACGGGAAATTGCCGAGCAGTATGGCGTAAAGCCGCTGGGGCATCCCTGGTTAAAGCCGGTACGCTTCCACCGCAGTTATCGCGCCGGGACCGATGCATGGAATCGCACGGCAACAGATGTTGTGCAGGCGGGGGTCATGGAGTTTTATCAGATCACCGGCGGGCAGGTACATGAGGTGGCTGTGGGGCCGATCCACGCGGGCATTATTGAACCCGGGCACTTTCGCTTTCAATGCGACGGCGAAACGATATTGCATTTAGAAATTTCTCTGGGGTATCAGCACCGAGGCGTGGAACGGGCCATGCAGGGCGGTCCGGATCATCGCTCTTTACATTACGCCGAAACGCTCGCCGGAGATACCACCATCGGCCACGGTTGCGCCTACGCCCACATGCTTGAGTCATTAAGCCACTGCCGCATCAGTCCACGAGCCGCCGCCATCCGCGGCATTGCCCTGGAACTTGAACGCCTCGCCAACCATGTCGGGGATCTCGGTGCGTTATCCGGGGATGTGGGATTTCTTCCCACCGCCTCCTTCTGCGGACGAATCCGCGGCGACTTTCTTAATATGACCGCCGCGCTTTGCGGGAGCCGCTTTGGGCGCGGATTAGTACGGATCGGCGGCGTGGGGTTTGATGTGGAAACAACGTTGGCGGCGGATTTGCTTAAACGACTGGATGTTGCCGAGCAAGAATCCCGCGGGGCCATTACGCTGCTTTGGGAAACCTCATCGGTGATGGCGCGATTCGAGGGCATTGGTACGGTGCCGAAGGATACCGCGGCGGAACTTGGCATGGTCGGCCCGGCGGCCCGTGCCTGCGGACTGGATATGGATTCACGGCGTGATCATCCCTCGGGCATTTATCGCTTCAGCCATGTTCCCGTATCCACCTGGCGCGGCGGTGATGTCTTTGCCCGAGCGTATGTGCGCTGGCTGGAAATTCAACGGTCCATTCAGTTTGTTCGGGATCAACTCAAGACCCTTCCCAGCGGTGAGTTGCGCTCCGCGGTCGCCGCGTTGCAGCCCAATGCCTTCGCGGTAACCATGCAGGAGGCGTGGCGGGGCGAAGTGTGCCACATTGCGCTGACTGATGCCCAGGGCCGTTTTGAACGCTACAAAATTGTCGATCCATCTTTTCATAATTGGATGGGCGTGGCCATGGCGGTGCGCGGCAAACAGATTTCCGATTTTCCGCTGTGCAATAAAAGTTTCAGCCTTTCTTACTGCGGACATGATTTATGATAGACGCCCATGCATCGGAGAATAAACGATGATTAAATCACTGATAACGCGATTTCAACAAGGTTACCGCACCATTGGCTATCCGGATCCCGGCGCGACGGAACCCGTTATGCCGGCACGGTTTCGCGGTCGCCCGGTTTTTGATTCCAGCAAATGCCCGGCGGATTGCCGCCAATGCGTGGATGCCTGCCCCACCCAAGCCATTACCATTGCTGACGGCAAAATAAAGCTGGACTTGGGCCGGTGCCTGTTCTGTGACGATTGCGCCCGGGCCTGCCCGGAACAAGCAATTACCCATTCGCGCGATTATCGCCTGACTGTGCGACAGGCATCCGACCTTATCGTCAATTCGGATCAGGAAATAAAATTGGCCGCCGCCCTCGACGGCAAATTGCGCAAGCTTTATGGCCGGAGTCTGCAACTGCGGCAAGTCAGCGCCGGCGGCTGCAACGGCTGCGAATCCGATGTGAATGTATTGACGACCATCGGCTGGGATTTATCGCGCTTTGGAATTTCATTTGTGGCTTCACCCCGCCACGCCGATGGCCTGCTGATTACTGGGCCGGTAACGGAAAATATGAAGCAGGCCCTGAAAATTGCCTATGACGCGTTACCTGACCCAAAAATTGTCATCGCGGTAGGCGCTTGCGCCCTGTCCGGCGGCCCTTATATCAATCACCGTGAAGTCAACAACGGCGCGGCAAATATCGTACCGGTTGACCTGTTTATCCCCGGCTGCCCCCCGCATCCCATGACGATTCTCGATGGACTGCTGCGTTTACTTGGCAAAATAGAAGCTGGGAAGTCATGACCTCCCTACCGAATCCTTCGCCAGTGCTGCATTTGACTTCACCGTGTATTAGTCGGATACTGATTTTCGCTTAATATAAACGAAAGGGCATTTTTCGATGAAAAGTCCCGCCCACGCCGTTACCGCCGGAATTCATCAATTGCCGCAATGTTGTACTGCGGGCAAACCGTCTGATCCAACTCTTAATGTGGTGGTTTTTGCCCGACATATATCGAACAATGCGGGGGCCGCATACCAGAATTTTGATGCCCCCGGACAAGGCCGCCCATGCTACTGACCATCACACTGCTGGGGGTTGCTGGTTTTTTCGCCAGCGGTTTGGTAGGAATGGTGGGTGACCGTCGCCAAGACTGGGGCCAACGACTCTCCGCGATTATAGCGGTCATTTCCTGCTTGTGCGGTCTGTGGGGCGCTTTTGGCACATTGCTGGGCGCACCGGTGGAAGCATTCGCAAGTCCGGGGCCTGCGCCGGCGATGGCCATAAACTTGAAGCTGGGTCCGCTGGGGGCATTTTTTCTAGTTCCTATTTTTCTCATCGGCGGCTTAAGCTCCATTTATGGCCTGGAATATTGGCGACAAAGCCGACATCCGCGGACCGCACGGAAACTGCGATTCTGCTATGCCCTACTTATCGCCGGCATGGCGCTGTTGGTGTTGTGTGACAACAGCATCTGCTTTCTTATTGCGTGGGAACTCGTGGCGTTAGGCTCCTTTTTTCTTATTGCCACGGAAGATCAGAAGCCGGCATCCCGTCAAGCGGCATGGATATATCTGGTGGCCACGCATGTGAGCACTTTGCTGCTGGTGGTGCTGTTTATTCTACTGCGGATATTTTCCGGCAGTTTTCTTCTGCGCCCGCTGGAGCCGGGGCAGGCCGATGTGGGCATTCAAACAGCGATGTTTTTACTGGCACTGACGGCATTTGGCATCAAGGCCGGCATGATGCCGCTGCACTTCTGGCTGCCGGATGCCCATGCCAACTCCCCCAGCCATGTATCGGCCACACTTTCCGGGGTAGCCATCAAGATGGGAATTTTCGGGCTCTTGCGATTATTACCCCTGTTTCCAGCACGCCCTTTAGGATGGGGCCTGCTGGTAGTGACGTTGGGGGCAACCAGCGCTTTTCTAGGCGTGTTATGGGCTATTGGTCAACATGACATTAAAAAACTTCTCGCGTATCACAGTGTTGAAAATATCGGCATTATTCTGTTGGGTCTGGGCTTGGCGCTGGTCGGGGAGACCTATCATCAACCGGTGTGGATTGTTCTGGGATTAGGCGGATGTCTGTTGCATGTATGGAACCACGCCTTGTTCAAGTCGCTGCTGTTTTTGTCGGCCGGCAGCGTCATTCACTCCGCGCGAACCAGGGAAATTGACGCTCTGGGCGGATTAGCTAAAACCATGCCCATCACGGCGGGACTTTTTCTTATTGCTGCCGTGGCGATCTGTGGCTTGCCGCCGCTGAATGGATTTGTCAGTGAATGGTTCATCTATATGGGACTGCTGCATTCAATTTCCATACTGGCTATTTTGGGCTTTGTGGCGGCCATACTGGCGATGGTCGGGGCCTTGGCGGCGGCGTGCTTTACCAAAGCCTACGGGACGGTGTTTCTTGGAACCGCGCGATCCGTCGATCACCATGGGCATGAATCCGGGCCGGCGATGTGGCTGCCCATGCTGATTTTGGCGGCCGGATGTATCGGTATTGGCGTAGGGCCGGCATTTGTAGCACCGGTGCTGGACCATGTTATCGACCACTGGATTCATCTGCCACTGCCGCCGTTGGCCAGTCTGATACCGCTGCAGATATTGGCGCTAATCAATCTGATTCTTATTGGAGCCGCGACCACCGGATTTGTGCTCCAGAAATTTCTGCGGTCCGTGCGGACAGCACCGACATGGGCCTGCGGCTATGCCCGCCCATCGAGCCGCATGCAGTACACGGCCGCGTCGCTGGCGCAAATGCTTTTGGGAATATTACGGCCGCTGTTACGCCAGCGGCGGCACACTCCGCGAATATCCGGGGTCTTCGCGAGTTCCGGTGAATTAAATGCCCATGTGGATGACCCGATGCTGCAGGATGTTCTCAGTCCGGGGTGGCAATCGATGCAGAACCTTCTGGCCAGGGGGCGGATTTTTCAACAGGGCAGTATTCAAAGCTATCTATTTTTTATGTTGCTGGCGCTATTAATACTTCTGCTTTTTGCCCTGCCGATCGCGGCGTTGTGGATGCTTTTGTTTTAATGGAATAATCAAGGTCTGAAGGAATAAAGGTTTATGTATTTATGTATATTGCACTGATTATTCTGGGACCACTTGCCGCTATTCTGGCGTTGACCGTTCCCTCCAATCGCTGGCGGCCCTGGCTGGTGCCGAGCACGGCGGCGGTCCACTTATGTCTGGTTCTGGCGATATTGCGTGGCCACTCCACGCCGGAGGCCAACGGCTGGCTGGCCATTGATCCGCCCGGGCGCGTAGTGCTGTTGCTGATCAGCGTGTTATTTCTTATTTGCTCATTTTATACGGCGGGGTATTTACGCTATCGCGCGGATCATGATAATCGCATCTTTTGTGCCTGCCTGTTGGCCTTTCTGGGGTCCATAAGTACGGTTATCTGCACCGATAACCTCGGACTCATGTGGGTGGCAATGGAAGCCACCACGCTGGCAACGGCTCCGCTCATCTATTTCAACCATACGCCGCAATCCCTTGAGGCGACATGGAAATATCTTGTGATCTGTTCGGTAGGTATTGCGCTGGCGCTGCTGGGATCGTTTTTCATGGCCTACGCCGCCCTTCTCAAGGGGATGGCCCCCTCTCTCGGCATTCCTGATCTGCTCCAACAGGCACCCCATCTCAACCCAATCTGGCTGAAGGTGGGATTTGTGTTTTTGCTGGTTGGCTACGGCACAAAAATGGGGCTGGCCCCCATGCATTCCTGGCTGCCCGATGCCCACGGTGAAAGTCCTGCTCCGGTTTCCGCCATGTTTTCCGGAGCGCTGATCAGCAGCGCTTTTCTAATGGTGGTACGCTCAGAAAATATCCTGCGTGCCGCCGGGGATGGGGCTTTTGCCTCCACGCTGCTGATCATGCTGGGGCTTCTGTCCATGCTGGTTGCGGCGATTTTTATTGTCGGTCAAAAAGATCTCAAACGCATGTTGGCCTATTCCAGTGTGGAACACATGGGAATTCTGGCCCTGGGACTGGGGTTTGGGGGTATTGCCCTGGTCGGAGCCATGCTGCATGTGATAAACAACGGCTTGAGCAAAGGCGCGCTGTTTTTATCAGTGGGCAATATCGACCTGGCTTACGGCGGAAAAACCACCAAGGATGTGCAGGGAGCGATGCGCCGCTTGCCCCTGTCCGGTACGGTATTCCTGCTGGGTTTTCTGGCCATCACCGGTTCACCCCCCTTTGGCCCGTTTGTCAGTGAGTTTATGATTCTTAACGGAGGGTTTACGGCAGGCCATTACATTATCGGAGCCGCGGTTGTCCTGCTGTTATTGATTATTTTTCTGGGTATGGGCCGCATTGTGCTCTCTGCAGTGTTGGGACGACCCAAGTCGCCGGGGGTAAAACACGGATACCACGAAGGGTGGTTACGCGGTGCACCAGTTCTGGTATCGCTGGCTTTAGTTTTGTTGCTGGGGCTTTATCTGCCGCCGCCGCTACTGAGCCTGTTGAACCATGCTGGAGCTTATCTGGGAATGAAACGTTAAAATCTCATTTGGCATCGTCCATCCCGGCACCGCCACGCCTTTTTTATACTTCTGAACCAGCCACAATTAAATCTCAGCGCAGGCCACGCGGCGTGTAGAGCAGCCGGTAGTGCCCGGGGCGAACATGAATAGTCAGATCACCCGATGCGCGCGCCATGGCCAGTACACCGCCGGCTCGAACGGTCACAGGCCTACCATTGCATTGCACCACTTGAGCATCCGCTCCAGGCAGCGTGATGAAGGCCGAACTTGCGGGCGGAATGGCAATTTTTAAAGCCAGTTTTTTACCATGCCAGCGCCACGCACTTTTAATAAGCCCAAATGGACTCTCATGCTCGGCGCGTACCCAAGGCAATGCCTTGACGGGGTGCGGCTTAACGAGAATGGTTCGGAATCCGGGGGATTGCCAATCGGTCCTTATTCCCGCCAGATCGTTGTACATCCAACCCAGAATATCGCCATACATGATGTGGTTTAGCGATGCAGCGTCGGCCGGCTTCCAGCCCCAACCTTCCCATAACGTTGTGGCACCGCGCAGTATCCATTGGCCATAACTTGGGTAGGTTGTCTGGGTGGCGATGCGGTACGCCAGAGCGGTATGCCCGTAGCTGCTTAAAACGCGAAATAAGCACTTATCACCCAGTATCCCGACATCCAGATGATCCTGATGCGCATGAACATCCCGCACCAGGCGTTGAAGAACCTGCGGGCGCATTGGGGCGGTGGCAATCCCATAATACAGCGGCATGGCCTCTGCCGTTTGACCGCCGTTGTTGTATACACCGCGCCCTTTATAAAACTGCTTGTTAAAAGCCTTGCGGATAAGCGCGGCATCCATGGTAAATGTTGCGGCATTCCTGGGTTTTTGCAGGATAGCGGCAATGTGTGATAGCAGCACCGCATCATGATAAAGAAGGCACGTAGAGGTAAAAGAAACCGGGGGCTTGTGTTTAGCCGATGTGGCCCAATCACCAATACCGGCATGATCGGGCAAAATATCATGGGATGTATAGGTCATCACAAATTCAAAGTAACGCTTCAGGCCATGGTAATGCTCGCGTAAGACCCGCCCATCACCATCATAAAGATATTGATTCCAGCAGATGAATTCGTAAGCGCTCTCCCAATCCGGGTCAGGGTATTTTCCGCCGTCCCAGTCCCACCCCGACGGATCGGGCATCACCACCCGCAGGGCACCATTGGCATACTGGGTGTCATGGATATCGTTGAGCCATTTGGCATAACCCAACTGATTATTGTAAGTCATCATGCCCTGAACCGATGCCAACCATGCATCGCCGGTCCATCCGTTTTTTTCCCGAGTGGGACAATCGGTGGGGTATCCCATGAAGTTGGAGCAGTAAGCGCGGCTGGTGGCATCAACAATCGCATTCACCAGCGGGTTGGCACACCAGAATGCGCCTGACCGATGAAATGCGGTGTGAATAAAGTCCGCTTGAATTTTCAAAATGTCTTTTCGAGAGGAAAGCCCATTGATTTGCACATATTGAAAACCGTTGTACGCAAAATTTGGGTGATACGTGAAGGGTTTATTATTAGCTGGAATCACCGTATCCGTCTGGAACGGACCGGTGTAGGCGAATACAGAAATAGGCTTGCGGTTTACCGTGCCATTGGCGAACAGCCGTTCGCCGTAGCGCAGCACCACCGGCACACCGGGCTGCCCCTTTGCCGTAAGCGTGACCCAACCCGACATATTCTGCGGAAATTTAACCACGAACACATGCGGCTCCGGTTCGCTGACGGACACCGGGGCGAGGCGTTGCGTCACTTCACAGGGCGGCATGAGTTGCGCTGTAAGCCGACCAGTTGGAGCGGTCACGATATTGGCATGGGCGAGGGTTGGCATTGCCTCATCCGGATGATTCCAACCCTTTATTTTTAATGCAGCGTCATACACCTCGCCGTTGTAAATCCCATCCGCAAGTCGTGGGCCGGCCGAGGCTTGCCAAGTGGAGTTGGTGACAAGCCAAGTTGATTTACCGCTCACCGTTCGCATCAGTAGATTCATGCGCACCCTTGGCCAGGCCCGCCAGGAGGCGTTCTGCCAACCCCACACATCGCGCTCCATCACGTTATACCAGCCGTTGCCCAATTCAATGGATACGACGTTGCGCCGGCCTTTCCGCAGTAGTGGGGTTATATCAAAGCTCTGGTACGGAACCGTCTTGGAGTAGTCATACAGCGTGGAATACAGGACGCCCGGACCGACCTTATGGCCATTGACCAACACCTTCCAGTATCCTAATCCGGCAATATACATATAACCGTGCCGCAGGTTTGCCGGCACGCGAAACACCTTGCGAAAAATCGGACACGGCTCTTTTTGAATCCAACTTTTATGGGAAATCTTCTTCGGCAGCGGCAAGCCGTAATAGGCGTTATGCGGTGCGTCGTAAAACGCATTGCTGATCTTGTGCTGATAACTGATCCAACTTCCGCGCCAATCGCCGGCCTTCAGCGGCCCGGTCATCCAGCTTGCAGGCCGGCTCCATTGTGATTTCCATCCGCCGTTGCCCCAAACCCGCACCCGCCAGTAATAATGCGTGTACGGCTGGAACGCCGGGCCGTTATATTGCGGGAGAAAATCCGGATTCTCCGGCACTTTGCCGGAATCCCAGATCAGGTCATTGTCGCCTTTGAACGCCATCGGCGAACTCGCCACCTGTATCTGATATTGGGATTGTTTAAGCAATGTATCTCGTTGCGGCGGCGTCCAAGTCAGACGCGGATGACGTTGCTCGATACCCAACGGATTGCCAGACCAATCGCAGCGCAGCCTGAATGGAGCGTCCGTTGACGAATGTGCAAAATGATTGGGTATCACCGGTTGAATCTGATCCGCTTTGGGAATTTGGTCGGCGATATTATACGATGCGGGTTGTGACACCGACGCGTTCGCATGGTGTAATGACGCCACTGAACCGCAAACGCCGATTAGAACGACCCACAAATGAGGGAGACCAAGTCGATTTTCCATTAGAAGGTTCCTTTCAAAAACCCGCCAATGATTTAAGACGGGATCATAGCGCCAGAGAATTATCGGGGCAGTCAGAAAGCCGCCCCGTACTTGTACAGACTCGCAAAACTTCGGCGGATGTTGTCAGCCCTTCAGACCGGACACCTGCGTTCCTTTCACATTGAGAATCTCCAGAATGCTTGCCGGTGGCTGCCGCTCCTGGCAGCACAAATCCGACTGACGATCAGGAAAACTATAGCACTGCATCGGATGTTATGGATAATACTTCCAAGTCGCAATTTCCGGACGATTCTCGCCGGCTTCCACAATGCGTTCAATTAACCGTTCACGAAGATGTGTGGTGATTTCACGCATGGAACGACGATGGCCGACGAAATTCAATAACACGTTGTCATCCGGCCACCGCGCATCCATGCGGCCAATCATATTGACCAATTGATGGGGATCGGCCCGGTTGTTGTAAAGCTGGTAATCCTGATAGTGCAGGCTTCCGGGGTCGCTTAGCGGATTGGCCTGTGGAGCCAAAGCCACGTACGTCCATTCCGGCGTTCGCAAGGCCCGGGCAATTTCTGACTCACTGATTTGTACCAATACCTCATTGCGCCAATTGGCACGGGCATTTTCATCATGCAAAAGTGGAATAAAACTGCGCCCCTGCATACAGGATGGTATCTTCACGCCCACCAAGTCCAGTATGGACGGCGCAATGTCAATCATGCTCACGAGTTCAGTAATGGTCTGCCGATTGTTGAATCCCGGCCCCTGGATCATCAACGGAACGTGAATGGAGCTTTCATGCGGGCTGCGCTTGTATTCCTCGTTTCGGGTGCGGAAATGGCAACCATGATCACTTAAAAACATCACGACGGTGTTGTCTTCAAGATTTTGTTCTTTGAGTGTCTTTAAGATACGGCCCAGTGAATCATCAATGGCTTTAATATCTCCATAATAATTGTTCATCTCATATTGCCAGTCGCCGGGGAAAAACCTCAAATCTTCCGGCACAAAACAACTGCGGAAAAGCTTCTCGTAACCGTGCGGCGGAACAAAGCCAAAGACATCGCCGTGCTCACATTTATAATTCTGCTGATGCGGTTCAAGTTGCGATAACACCATTAAAAATGGTTTATCATGCTTTTTCCGCAGGAATTTCTCCGCTTCACCGGTCAGAAAATCTACACGATAAACATCTTTACCGTAATGCACGGGGTTGCCATCGTTATCCCAGAACTGACTGTCATAGGGCTGCGTGCTGATTTCCGGACAATTGGCCGCCAGCCACTGTCCGGTAAAGCCGCCGCGATATTCCGGCGGCACCGCACCACATTCCGCCAGGTTCCACCCCGGGGCCAGATGCCATTTACCAAAATAGTTGGCACTGTAACCGGCTGGTGTAAGTTGTGTTGCAATGGTCCGGGCGTCCCGGTGCAGTCCCGGGCCATTTTTCCACACGCCGGTGGTCGTGGCGTACTGTCCGGTCATCCAGCAGGATCGGGACGGCGCGCACAGCGGTTGGGTGGTGATGAAGTTCTTAAAAACGGTGCCACGACGATACATGGCGTCCAAATTAGGCGTAAGCCCCTCCATTGGATTGCAGCCCGCGGCACAGATACAGTCCCAACGAAATTGGTCGGAATGGAAAAGAATGATATTAGGACGCCCACCCGGTCGTCCGGGCACCGGTGCCGCAGCGGGTGCCGCCTGCGTTTCCGATACGCTGATTGTCGGGGCCGCCGCCGCCAAAACCGAGGCGAACAAAAAATCCCGCCGCGTACCATTGGACGGCGGCGCGGTCTGCGGGGCTTGGGATACTGAAACGGACCAATCATTTCCCGCTTTTTTATTTTTCATTATCGTGTCCTCATCACAAATCAATTCTTATATGTTTATTTCTCGGTGCGCGGGAACAGCCGATCACTGCGCATCAGGAGCACTTTG
>DAHVEJ010000045.1 GCA_027313145.1 Phycisphaerales bacterium
GCTCCTAAGCCCAGCAAGGCCGAATCACGGGATGGGCCGGCGGTGTTGTAGATAAAGTTGCCACCACCGAGTTGTGTGAAGCCGGCGTTGATATCTCTTGAGGAATCCAAGAACTCATGCTGCCAGAAGGCATTGAAGTTAATGCTTATTGGTAGTGGATTGTTTTCCGGGGCAAAGCTGTACAATGCCTGCATACCCAGTAAAGACCTTAGTGAATCAGCATGTTGCTTGGCCACCGTCAGATCAAAGGGACTGCCGGTTTCATGGAAGCCACCGATGTTCATCTGCGTAAAGCCCACTCCCGCTGCCGGGCCGGCTTGGAAGCCTCGAGCTAATGGCAGGTAATAACCTACCAGAGCATTGGCATCATATTCATTGGAATCTGGTTCACCGGTGGCAATGCTGCTGGAACCGGGCATATTAACGCTACGGTTAATCTGGTAGCTGTTGTAGGTATAGGACATTAAGCCATCAGCATAGAAGCCACCCTGCTTATAACCCACAAATACACCGGGGGTGTAACTACTGCTACGCTGGCGACTGCCGACATTATCCATCGTGCCGCCGGTATAACCCCAGTTAAATAAGCCGCCAATGACTAAGTTGCGATTCAGGCGGTAATCCAGCCCTGCCATGACACTGCCGGTGGTAAAGTGCTGGGTAGGAGTATTATTCTGCTGCAATTGATCCACGGTAATGGTGCCAAGCACAAAACCGGAGAGATGCTTAACGGGCTTTCCTGGGATGGCACAATTGGCCCCACGCCGGGCATGCCCACCAACTGCGGGCTGTTATCCATGTAGGCTACCGAATTCCGTGCCTGCTGCTGCGCGGAGGCCAGTGCCGCATCCATGGATACGGCGAAAGGATCCTGATCATTGGTTTTCAACATCGTCAGGCCTGAGGTATTAAAGCCGCCACTGTCGAAGGCGTTCTGCACCTGATTAAATACCTGCTGCGCCATGAACGTGTTGTTCTGGATGGATTGCTGGGGCAACTCGGAATACGCTTGGGGCGTAAGTTCATTGAGGTAATTAGCCTGTTGTTGCTGAGACATTGAGCTTAAGGCCACCATGGCATTTTGGATTGTGCCGGGCGTGCTGGAAGATACCGCATTGTTGTTTAGATACGTGGCGACTGAAGCCTGGTTGGGCGTAAAGCCGGAGAGATTGGCAAAGTAAGCCAGATTGGACAAGTCAATGACTTCACCGGTACCGGCGATATAATTGGCCGTGCCCTTCAATAAGCTCGGTGCGCCGGTGAGAACCAATGAACTGAATGTGCCGCTAACCGTGCCGGTGGTACCAATAACGGTGTAATGCTGTCCGGCTGCCGGTGTAAAGCCGGAGAATATTAAATTCAATTCACCGTTGAGCGAAGCCGCTCCGCTGCCCAGTTGGATCGAATCATTGATCCCATTGCCGGTGGCCAATAGTTTCAACGTGCTGCCGGAATTCTGGGTATAGCTTGAACCGGTAATAGCCAGCACACTGCCGGAACCGGCCAGGGCGTCACTGGTTTCCAATGTGGAACCGGAATTGACAATAATAGCACCGGAACCGAACGCATTGGCGTTGGAGACAATAACCGTTGAGGGCGCATCCCCAATTTCAAAGGTACCGGCACCCGAACCGGCTTCATTGAGATTAAATGTGCCACCGCTGAAGGCGAGGATATTGCCGGCTGTGGCGTTGGCAATCGATCCGGTTAAGCTTTCCGTGCCGGAACCGGAGTTCTCTAAAATGCTGACAGCCCCGTTGTTAACAACAGCGTTGCTTACTGCCACGGCAGCGGTGCCGGTGTAATCCAGCGTGCCACCGTCAAGAGTAACAGCGCTGCTTCCAAGTGTGCTTGCCGAAGAGATTGCAAGCGTGCCACCGTTAAGGTCCCAACCCAATCCGCTGTTGTTGGTCCCCGTGACCGTCCAAGTGGCTGTCCCGACAACGGAAAGATTTGCAAAACCAACGTATTGCGGAGTGCCGGTGTAGGATCCGGAAATTGACGCATCAACATTGGAAACGTCAAATGCAGCACTGGATGTGCCCCCAAGTTCCAAGCTGTCGCCGGCAGTTGTGCCGCGGGTGCTGACCACATTGCCGGTAAAGCTGTAGCCGGATTCCAAGATAAGCGTGTTCCCGCCCCCGAAAAGGTCAATCGCATCAGCGTAATTGGTCGTACTGCCGCCCGAAAGGCCGCCCGAGATGCTGCCAGCGTTGGTGATTGTGGCACCGCCGGTAGAGCAGTCCACGCCGGAACCGCCATTAGCTATGAAGAAATGGGCACCGCCCGTTATGATTCCACGATTGAACAGAGTGAAACCACCCGTTAAGAAGCCTTCAACGCCGTCGCCACCTCCCCCGTAACCCGTATTGCCGGAGATGGTGCCGTTATTCGTCAGCGTGAAACCGCCGCCCGAAACGCCGGCACCGCCGAAGCCGCTGCTGCCGCCGGTGCCGCCGGCAATCTTGCCGTTATTGGTCAACGTAAAGCCGGTGGCCATAACCCCCGCGCCGCCGTTGCCACCGAGTTGGCCCCCGCCGCCAATTCCTTTAGCGCCGCCGGTGATTTCGCTGTTGTTGGTTAGCGTGAACCGCATTCCTTGAATGCCGCTACCGCCGGAACCGGCGATGGTGCCACTGGTTCCCCCAGCACCGCCGCTAATGACACCATTGTTGGTTATCATTGCACTGCTGCTCCAGTAGGCACCGGTGCCGCCATTACCACCGTATCCGCCTGTACTCACGCCGATCGTGCCAGAACCTCCAGTACCGCCGCTGATCGTCCCGTCATTGGTCACGATAGAACTGCCGGTCGAGTGGGCACCGGTGCCGCCATTACCGCCATTACCGCCGGAGCCGCCGACACCCCCCGCGGCACCGATGATTGTGCCGCTGTTGGCTAGCGTGAAACCTCTGCCCGATACGCCAATACCTCCAACACCGGCTGTAGCGGCAGCGCCGCCAGTGATGGTGCCATGGTTTATTAGCGTGAACCCGCTACCTGAAACACCGGTGCCACCGGCACCGGGAATGCCACCGCCGCCGCCGCCGCCGGAAACTACGCCGAAATTCGTAAGCGTAAAATTGCTGCCAACAACTCCGCCACCGCCACCACCGCCGCCGCCGCCACCAAGATAGCCGCCATTTCCGCCAGCACCGCCAGTGATCGTCAAGGTAGAGTTATTGGTAATTGCTATCGCTGTTGCACCGGTAAATATACCCGCACCGCCGCCCCCACCCCCGCCCCCTGAGTAATAAACGGGCGAGCCCGTGAGGGTAATGGTGGAGTTTTCTGCAAATTTTGCGACGGATACGTCTAACTTTAGGGTGCCGGGCGTGGGGTTTGGGCCGGCGGTTATCGGTGAGGTGGTGGGTACGGTACCGATCCCAACGACCCCGTGATATCCCCCATTACCCCCATTACCCCCATCGCCGCCCGTAATGTTAAAAACTGGAGTGTACGTGCCCGTCGAGATACCGCTGACTGCGGCACTTCCGCCACCGCCACCACCGCCGCCACCACCGGGACCACCCAACGCGTTGGAGGGGAGACTCGCGCCGCCACCGCCGCCACCGCCAAAACCGTGCGTGGTTGAGCCGCCACCCACACCACCGTCGGCCGAACCAGAATTAGTTCCAGCGGCATAACCACCAGCGCCACCACCGCCCGACGCGACTCCGCCGAGTGCGCCCGTTCCACTAAACGTGCCACCGCCCCCGCCGCTGGAGTTTGCCCCTTCGCCCGCAGTCCCTGCGGCGTTGTAGCCGCCGTTTCCGCCAGCGTTGGCGTAGCTGCCCGAGCCTGTGCCCGTCCCACCTACACCACCCGTACCGACTACACCCCCCGTCGAATAGGTACCGTTCTGACCTGCGCCACCGGCAGCGCCAGTGGTCGCATGTGCCGCACTCGGCGGAATTGAAAGCCAGCCGGCTACCGCTAACGCGGCCATGATCATGGCCCGCCGGCCGCCGAGCGTAGTTTTTGTGATGCCTTTTCTTTGCCCGCTCAACATCTGCTAACCCCCTGAACTATTAAAATAATTATGCTTCAGCCCATGGCGGGCCATCTCATTCTGATCCCCCAACGAACATCTCGGTGTCTGCAGTATACTGCCAACGCAAAAAAATACTAGAAAATTTTGTGTAATGACCAGGATTGTCATGGGACTACTTGGGTTACGGGTTAAAGGTTCTAGTGTCAGTATTGGCTGTATTAGCAGTAATTGCAGTACATGCAGTAGATACATTGGCCGGACCCGCCAAGCAAAATAACAGCGTAGCGCTTCTGTAGAATGCCATATTCCTTATTCCAAGTTCCAGGTTCCTCGACGCATCATGATCCGCCATAAATTCACGCTGCCTGCCACATTGTTGGAAAATCATACTGAAAAAACCGGCGAGCAACCATCACTACTTTGCCGGGCGCGTACAGCGCTTCCACAACGGAGACCGTGAAAAACAAGAAAACCGCCGGGGATTCCGGCGGCTTTTTCATTGATAGTTGTATATATCGGTCGTGCGGCCTATCAGGTGGCCGCTGCGGCAGTGGGCCGGGCGGAGGAGCGGGTTTTGGTCTTGGCGATGTCCACGAGTTGAACCACCGCAATGTCACCGGCGTCGCCAATGCGCCATTTGGCGGTTTTGATAATGCGGGTGTAGCCGCCGTGACGGTCGGCATACACGGGCGCAATATCTTTGAAGAGCTTCTGGACGACGCTGTCATCCAAGAGCATATCAGTATCCTTGGGATCGGCCATGAGGCGATCACGCAGGCGGGAAATCACCAGCCGGCGTGCGGCAAGGGTGTTTTTCTTGGCCAGTGTAATGATCGGCTCAATAAAGCGGACCAGTTCCTTGGCCTTGGGCAAGGTGGTTTCAACCTGTCCATGCTCAAACAGGGATTGAGCCAGATTGCGCAGCATGGCCTTGCGGTGGGCCGCGGTACGGGAAAGTCTTCGTCCAACAACACGGTGACGCATGGGGATATCCTCAGGTATAAGGCGGCTTAAAAAGATCAGGCCGCGGATTAACAAACAAAATCAACCGGCAGTTCAAGAGGCCTTTTCAGCGGCCGCTTGAGTCTCCGGAACCTCTTCTTCCTCATCGGGCACCTGCATGCCCAGCGAGAAGCCCATTTCCTGGAGTTTGCGTTTGATTTCCCGCAGGCTGGTTTTGCCAAAACTGCGAACCTTCATCAATTCGCCTTCCGTCAGGCGCACCAGGTCTCCGATGGTGTGAATTTTTGCCGATTCCAGACAGTTGCTGGCGCGGACAGACAATTCCATCATGGACAGCGGCTGATCGAGCTTGCCCTTGAGTTCGTCATTAAGCTCAACCGGAGTGGTAGGCTCATCGACTTCCATCGGAGCGTCAACTTCGTCCCCCAAGTCCAGATGAAGCAAAAACGCATTGAGATGCTTGCGGAGAATCTTGGCGGCTTCCACCAGCGCCAATTCCGGAGAAATAGTTCCATTGGTCCAGATTTCCAGAAGCAGACGGTCGTAATTGGTTTTCTGGCCCACACGGGTATCTTCGGTTTTATAACGCACGCGGGTAACCGGCGAATAGATTGAATCAATCGGAATCACGCCGATAATCTGCTCTTCCGGCGTATTTTCTGAAGCGGTGACAAATCCCCGGCCTTTGCGGATGTCCAGCTCCATATCAAAAGTCGTATCGGCACTGAGGGTGGCCAGCACCAGGTCTTTGTTATGAACCGTCAAGGCCGAATCGCCCTTTAGATCACCGGCGGTCACGGTGCCGGGGCCTTTCTTTTGCACGCTTAAGGTCTTGGGAATATCCCCTTCCAGTGATACAACCAGGCCTTTCACGTTGAGAATAATATCGGTGACGTCTTCCACCACACCGGGAAGTTGGGCAAATTCATGTTCCGCCCCGGCGATGCGCACGGAAACCGCGGCGGCACCTTCCAACGAGCTAAGCAAAATACGCCGCAGGGAATTACCAACGGTGGTTCCGAAACCGCGTTCAAACGGCTCAACCACGAATTTTCCGTAGGTATTTGAGACAATGGAATTATCAATTTCAACTTTGGTCGGGAGTTCCAGACCACGCCAACGCATACGCATAAAAAAATCTCCTAACTGACTAATCCGCAGGATTATCGCCACAAGGCATCTGTCACAACGGAATCAAATGAACCATTCAAAATTATAGCCGCCGCGGAAATCCGCCACATCGGATCTGCACCACGGCGGAAAGCCCCAACCACCGGCAAGCAAATCACATAATCCGCCGGGCGTGGCCAAGGCCATCAGGTGCTGACGCAACTGATATCAGACGCGCCGCTTTTTCGGCGGGCGACAACCGTTGTGCGGCAGCGGTGTGTTGTCCTCAATGGAGGTAATTTTCAAACCACTGTTCTGCAAAGCGGTGATGGCCGATTCACGGCCGGACCCCGGCCCTTTAACCCGCACTTCAATTTCCTGCACGCCAAACTTTTTGGCTTTCGTAGCACAATTTTCCGCAGCGCGGGTGGCGGCAAACGGGGTGCTTTTGCGAGCACCCTTGAAGCCAACGGTTCCGGCGGAATCCCATGCCAGCGTTTCGCCATTCACATCCGTGATGGTCACCTGTGTGTTATTAAAGCTGGCTTTCACGTGGGCAATTCCGCGGCCCACATTCTTGCGTACTTTTTTCTTACCCGTTTTTGCCATGTTATAACCTCAATGATTGAAAACTTTCGCTGAACATGCGCCGCACCCGCCGCGCCATGTCCGGCGGATATTAGCCGTGGAGTTCCTTCACGCCCTTCTTGCCGGCGACAGTCTTACGCGGTCCTTTACGGGTCCGTGCGTTGGAGCGTGTCCGCTGGCCACGGGTGGGCAGGCTGCGCCGATGGCGCGACCCGCGATAACACTGGACATCTTTGAGCCGGGCGATGTTCTGCTGCACCTGCCGCCGCAGAGACCCTTCCACGACAAAGCTGCGGTCTATAATATTGCTGATGCGGGCGACTTCATCTTCAGTAAGCTCTTTGGCCCACTTTTGCGGATCAATATTGGCTTCCTTAAGAATACCCATGGCATTGACCGGTCCAATGCCATATACATATCGCAGGCTGATGCGAACTGGCTTGTCCAGCGGAATATCCACACCGGAAATACGGGGCATACAAACTCCTCAACAGGCTTTCTGGTTTCTGACACAGGCGAACTTCAGAATCCGCAAAAGGCCGGAGCCGGGCGGAGGTTCTGAGATAGCCTGCTGAACATGCAAACTTAACCCTGACGCTGCTTGTGCCGCGGGTCAGCCTTACAAATTACGCGCAACACGCCATTTCGGCGTACCACAACGCAATGTTCACAAATTCTCTTAACGCTAGATCGCACTTTCATCGCGTGCTCCAAACTCGCTTCCACCCGGTGGAACTCTCCAGCCGAGGGGCAAACTCTTTACTATACCAAAAATCTTAAATTAATCCAGTGCTCTCATTATATTAATCCTCCTGGGGGCGGCCCCATTTTGGCAGGCCCCGCGAATCCCCGCAATCGCCCGGCTAAGCCTGGGGCACTATGGGAAACAGGTCAATTCCGCGTAATAATTCGCCCCCGATTCAAATCATAGGGCGACATTTCAACTGTGACTTTATCCCCGGGGAGAATTCGGATGTAATTCACCCGCATTTTCCCGGATATGTGCGCCAGAAGCACATGTCCGTTTTCTAGCTTCACGCGAAACATCGCGTTCGGCAGGGCCTCTGTTACCAAGGCCTCCAAGCGTATGGCGTCTTCCTTTGGCATTCGTTTCCTCAGTAAACCTTATAGTGTCGTCGATTAATTCCCATCTGTCAAGACTTCACAGCCGCCGGGTGTCACGGCCAGCGTATGTTCAACATGCGCCGCCGGGCTGGAATCCTTACTGATGACCGTCCAGCCATCATCAAGTACCACCACTTGTTCGCTGCCCGCAATGACCATGGGTTCTACCGCCAGAACCATACCAACCTGGAGATAAAAATCGCTATGGCGCTCAAATTCCCGGGACGTAAAATTCGGCACTTTGGGATCTTCGTGCATTCGCCGGCCAATACCATGCCCGACAAATTCCCGCACACAGGAAAAACCATGGGATTCCACATGGGCCTGCATCTTCCGGGCCACCGCCGACCAGGGCAGGCCGGGGCGAATGGAATCGATGGCAAGTTGCAGCGTCTCTTCCGCCACGCGGATGAGCTTTAGATTTTCCGGTGATGGACTGCCTACACCAACGGTAATCGCTGAATCACCGCACCACCCATTGAGGCGAATTCCGCAATCTACACTCACGACATCTCCGTCCGCCAAAGCCCGCGGCCCCGGAATGCCATGCACCACTTCTTCATTAACGCTGATGCAGGTATTGCCGGGAAAACCTTTCCCCGGTTCATACGTGGGGTAATACTTAAAAAGCCCTTCCGCCCCCATGGCGGTGAATGTTTCATACGCGATCTGGTCAATTTCCTGCGTAGTTATGCCGGGACGTACCGCTTCTCTGCAACGCAAAAGGGTTTGCCGCACCACGCGGCCGGCCGCCCGCATCTGGTCGATTTCACTTCGGGATTTTAATGTTATTTTCATGGCTGATTTCTCGTGGAGGCCAAAAGGCACTCCATCATATTATATATTTTTTACCGCTTTTTTCCGGCGTGGCCGCGAATAAGTTCCACCACCGCGGCGGTGACATCATTGGGTGCGCCGGCGGCATCAAGCGTTACAAGAATTCCGCGCTTCTGGTAAAAATCAACCAGCGGCTCCACACTAAGCCGATACGTCTTGATTCTTTCACGCACCACTTCAGGCTGATCATCCGGGCGGGTTACCAGGGCTTGGCCATCCTGATCGCACAATCCGGGAACTTCAGGCGGCATGGTATCCAGATGGTAAACCGATCCACATACCGGACAAACGCGACGGCCTTCAAAGCGGCGGCTTAGCACATTTTCATCGAGAACAAAATTTACCACCAGATCCAGCGGCTTGTGAATGGAATCCAAAAAACCGGCTAAATCCGCAGCCTGCACCAAAGTGCGGGGAAAACCATCCAGGACAAATCCGCCATGAATCCGGGCCACCCGGTCTTCCATGACACGAATCATCAGATCATCGGGCACAAGTTTGCCGTGATCAATAAAATCCCGAATTTTAAGTCCCAAGGGCGTGCCCGCGGATTTTTCCGAGCGGAGAATATCACCGCTGGACAAATGGGCCATTTTCATCCGATGCGCAATTCGAATGGCTTGCGTGCCTTTGCCCGCCCCAGGGGGTCCCAGCAAGGCCAGTCTCATGCGGCTGATCCTTTAATGTTCTTCTGCCCCGGCAGCGTTTTGGCAGCTCCGGTTGCGGGAGTTCCAGAAGGAGGCCTACGGGGTTTGCGCGTTGCCGGTCCAATGCCTTCCTGGCCGCCATCCAACAATCCACCGTAGTTGCGCATCACTAAATTGGCTTCCACGCGGTAAATAAAATCCAAGAGAACACTGACAACAATTAACAATCCGGTTCCGCCTAAAAACTGCGTGATCATAAAGCTCACGCCCATATACCGGGCCACAATGGTTGGCATCAGGGCGATAACGGCCAGGAAAGCGGCTCCGCAATAGGTAATGCGCGTCATGACCTGTTCGAGATATTCAGCCGTGCGCGGACCGGGGCGTAGGTTACGAATAAAGCTGCCGTAGTCCCGCAATTGGTCGGCCATTTCTTTGGGCTGGAATTGCACCGTATTCCAGAAATATGAAAAGAAGAAAATCATGATGACATACAGCACAATGTAAATGTAATGCCCCGGCTCAAGCGACTCCTGGATGACCTGAAAGGCGTAGAACTGGCCAAACCGCGGGGCCAACCAGCCCAGGAGCACGTTGGGAATTAAAATCAGCGAACTGGCGAAAATGATCGGCATGACGCCGCCATGATTCACCCGCAGGGGCAAATACTGATTACTCATTCCGCCGTACATGCGACGGCCGCGCATTTGTTTGGCCTGTTGAATACCGATGCGGCGTTGGCCCATTTCCAGCGTAATGGCGGCAGCGGAAACTCCCACAAATGCCGCAATTAAAAACAGCACCGTGCCGATGCCATAAGGGTGCGAACCAGCCGAGGAAACGCGGAAAGAGGATTGATCCCACACATCCTGGATAGCCGCCGGCATCCGGGCAACGATACCGGCCATAATAATCAGCGATACGCCATTGCCAATACCGTAAGCGTCAATCTGCTCGCCCAGCCACATTAAAAATACACTGCCGGCGGTCAAAGCGACCAGGCCGGAAATCCAGAACAGTGTGTAATGGTGATAAAAGGTGTCGGCGTATAAGAATCCGTGGGGGCTGCTGGCCGAAGATCGCGTCAAATATCCCATCCAGACAAAGGACTGAATCAGGCACAGTACCACCGTGGCATAGCGCGTCCATTCATTGATTTTCCGCATACCCGGCTCGCCTTCCTTCTGAAGTTTTTCCAGAGAAGGAATGACCGTCCCGAGCAATTGAAAAATAATCGCGGCACTGATATAGGGCATGATGCCCAGGCCAAAGATGGTGCTTAAACCTAAATTACCACCGGAAAACAAGCTGAGATAACTGCTGATCTGCCCGAGCGGAGAAGAGCTGGAACTGCTGACAAATGAACTTAAAGCGTGTGTATTAACACCGGGAAGCGGAATATAAAATCCGATGCGATAAACGCACAACAACCCGATAGTAAACAGGAGCTTGGTTCGCAGCTCGGGTATTTTGAAGATGTTCAGAATGGTCCGAAACAAAATGACCTCGCTGCAAAAAATGCCCTCACCGGCATGGAAACCTTAAAAACATCCACCTGCCGACAACAGCCGCCAGACCCGGTATTTTACCAACTGCACCCGCCATGATCCAATTTATCTGGCAAGCCGGCGGTCTTACTCCAAAATCAATCTTTCCCGGATCAGGCCTTCTTTTCCGATTCCGCGTGACGCGGACGGAAGCGGCCGGTCTTCGGGTTCACCTTGTCTTTGTTGCGGTCAAGTTCCAAGGTTTTGGTGCTGCCGCCGGCATCGGTGATTTTCTTTTCCGCCTGTTTACTGAATTTCCCGGCCACCACATGCAGCTTGCGCGACAATTGGCCGTCGCCCAGGATCTTCACGGGTAATTTCTCATCGCGAATTAACCGCGCGGAAATCAGGGCGGCGGAATCCACGGTCTGACCGTCCTGGAAGAAGCGGTTCAAATCATGGACGTTTACCACGCTGAACTTCTGAGCGAAATAATTGTTATTAAAGCCGCGCTTGGGAAGCCGACGGTAGAGCGGTAAATTTCCGCCTTCCGAACCAAAGGCCGGCCCGCCACCCGCTCGGGCTCCACTGCCCTTGGTGCCGCGACCGGAGGTTTTACCATGTCCGCTGCTTTCGCCCCGCCCGATACGTTTGCGCTTTTTATGAGCGCCAGCCAATGCGGTAATTTCATGAATCATCATATTAAATATCTCCTGCCGACGGTATCGTTTTCAATCGATCCGCCAAAATTAGCAACCCGGGCGGCATTAGCCAATGGTAACGCCGCGGTTCTGCTCAATAACTTCCTTGGTGCGAAGCGATTCCAGCGCCGCCAATGTTGCCCGGCAAAGATTCTTTTTATTGGTGGAACCATATGCCTTGGTCAACACATCACGAATGCCCACGAGTTCCAGCAACGGGCGGACAAATCGTCCGGCCTTTACACCCGTTCCGGGGCGGGCCGGAACAAGCTTGATCCGGCTGGCACCGAAGCGACCGAGAACTTCATGAGGAATCGTTCCGCCATTAAGCGAAATTTGCACCATCCGCTTGCGGGCATCCTTGGTGGCTTTTTCCACGGCCGCGGGCACTTCCTTGGCCTTGGCATATCCCAGACCGAGATTGCCATTGCGGTCTCCCGCGGCTACCAGTGCCTCGAAGGAAAAATTCTTACCGCCTTTAACAACCTTGGCGCTTCGGAATACGCCAACTGTACTGGACTCAAGGCCACGATCTTCATCAAAATTGCGTTCTGCCATAATCGAACCTGTCTATACCTGATTTCAGAAACTTAAACAACTCAACATTCATGCCCTGCGATAATTTTTATTATCGCACCGGCCGGCTCGCCCCACGGGCGAACCATTAAAACTGCAAGCCGCCTTCGCGTGCGGCATCCGCCAGAGCCTTCACCCGGCCATGATAGCGATAGCCACCACGGTCAAATGCGACTTTCTCTATACCCTTTTGTCTGGCTCTTTCGGCAATCTGTTTGCCGATAAGCACAGCGGCTT
The DNA here is from genome assembly GCA_027313145.1 of Phycisphaerales bacterium. Lineage (GTDB taxonomy): Bacteria > Planctomycetota > Phycisphaerae > WQYP01 > WQYP01 > JAMDCX01. The sequence goes on from DAHVEJ010000045.1 coordinate 12,266, forward strand.
TCACATTGCCACCACTGCCGGTGGTTCCCCGAAGGCTCTTTTCCAATGTGTTGGCTGAAACCAGCGTTCGTCCCGTGGTATCGTCGACGATCTGCACCGAGATATTTTTCAAGCTGCGGAACACCGACAGTCGCGGCCGCTGGGTGGTTCCACGAACCACACCGCGAATTCGAGCCTTGCGCCGAGCCTGGCGTTTTAGTTTAATGGCACTGATTGAACTCATGACTGCACCTTAAGTTTTAAATTACGCGGCCCACCGCGCCTGAATTCCATTCAACAAAAGTCGATACCTGTCAGATCGACACCGCAATTCCATACAACGGCGATTACTTGGCACCGGCACCGGCGAACTGTTTGCCCGCCTTGCGCTTGACCACTTCGCCAACATAGCGAATACCCTTGCCTAGATATGGCTCGGGCTTGCGTGACCGGCGGATATCCGCCGCGAGTTGCCCGACCATCTGCTTGTCAGCGCCGGCAATGTTAATGCGTGTGCCCTGACCTTCGATTTTAACCGCCACACCATCGGGCACGGCAATTTTGATCTGATTGGCATAGCCAACCGAAAGGGCTATCACTTTGCCCTGTAATTCGGCCTTGTAACCAACGCCTTGAATTTCCAGATCAGCGGTAAAGCCATCGGAAACGCCCTTGATCATGTTGGCGATCAACATACGGGTCAGGCCATGCACGCTGCGGCTGATTTTTTCATCATCCGCGCGCTGTACCAGCACTTTACCGGCATCCATTTTTACCGTCACATTCGGGTGGTGCTGCAAAGACAGTTTGCCTTTCGGTCCTTCCACACGGATATCCCGTCCCTGAACGGCGACTTTCACGTTCGCCGGGACGGTTACGGGCAATTTTCCAATTCGGCTCATATTAACCTCGCCAATGTCGGCACACTATGGTCGGCGGATGTTACAGCCCAAGGCTTGGCATCCGGCCGGCCGCAGTTGCCGCAATCATCAATACACTGTCGCCAGAAGCTCGCCACCGATATTCTGCTGGCGGGCCTGACGGTCACTTAGCACTCCACGGCTTGTGGACAGTACCACAATACCCATTGAATCCAAAACGCGCGGAAATTCCGTCACGCTGCGATATACACGACATCCGGGTCTGCTGACGCGTTGCACATGGCGGATCAGCGATTGGCCATCGGTATTGTACTTAACGGTCAATCGGATCAGGCCCTGCTTGGTTCCGTCGTCGAGAATGCTGTAATCGACAATGAAACCTTCTTCTTTAAGTACTCGAGCAATGCCCTCACAGATACGTGAATTTTTTACATCCACCGTTTTATGCCTGGCATGAGCGCCATTTCGCAACCGTGTGAGCATGTCCGCAATCGTATCGGTCATGATGTCCTCTTGATTCTGCTTTCGCCGTTCAAATCCAACACTTTAACGTAATCATTCAGCCTGTTTTGGCTTACCAGGAACTCTTTCTCATTCCCGGAATTTTGCCATCTGAGGCCAATTGCCGCAGCACAATACGTGATACCCGGAACTTGCGGTAATACCCGCGACGCCGCCCCGTCAATTCGCACCGCCGCGCCAAGCGCGTGGCACTGGAATCACGCGGCAACTTCGCGAGAGCCACGTAATTTTTTTCTTTTTTGAGCTTGCGCCGCAATTCGGCATACTGCTCAACCAAAGCCTGTCGCTTTTTAAACCGGTTTTTCCACGCTGTTGTTGCCATATTCTACGCCTGACTTAAAAACTCTTAATACCTGTCTATTCTTCGCAGCCACTGACATCAGCGGCTTGCCGCATCCCGCATAAAACCGAATCAGCCGGCCTTACGCGCTTTCGCCTCATCCTGATCATGCTGGAACGGCATACCCAGAAACTTCAACAAGGCCAATCCACCCTTATCATCGCGGGCTGTCGTCACAATTGTGATGGCCAAGCCCTGATGGAAGGTAACGCGGTCGGTTTGCACTTCCGGAAATACCGTCTGTTCCGTCAGGCCAAGATTATAATTGCCTTGACCGTCAAACGCGTTGGTTCTCAAACCCCGGAAATCCTTCACGCGCGGGATGGCCAGCGTGATTAAGCGATCCATAAATTCCCACATGCGCTGTCCACGCAAGGTCACTTTGGCACCGATTTCCATGCCCTGACGCAACTTAAAGTTTGATACGCTCTTGCGGGCCTGGCAAACCACCGCCTTTTGGCCGGCGATCTGCGTTAATTCCTTGATCGCCGCTTCGAGCCGGGGCTTTTCGGTAATCGCTTTGCCCAGGCCGGCGCTGATAACCACTTTGGTGATGCGCGGGATGGCCATACGATTTTTAATGCCCAGTTCTTTGGCCAGAGCCGGGGCAATTTCTTCGTTGTAGCGTTTGAACAGCCGCGGGCTGTAGCCTTCCGGAAAAGCCTGCGCCTTACCGGATTCCACCACTTCAGGAGCAGATTCCTTTTTCCCGCCGGCCTTCTCCGCTTTCTTTGCGGATTTGGCGGCCTTGGCGGCCTCAATCTGTTCCGCTGTGGGAGCGGCTTTTACTTTCTTTTCTTTTTCTTCTTTTGCCATAATTTCCATACCTCTGTATTTTTTGTTTTATCCGGGGGTTGGCTCAGGCCCGTCCCACAACGCCCAGGTCCGCGCCGGTTTTGGCCGCAACCCGGTGCTTTTGTCCATCGCGCACCACAAACTTGACGCGGCAGCCTTTATTGGTCGTCGGATCCACCGGTTGAACTTTGCCTAACGGCAGCGGTGCCGGCTTTTGGATGCGTCCGCCCCGGCGGTTGCGTTCCGTTGGCCGAATATGCTTCCATTTGACGTTAATTCCCTCTACCAGCACAAGCTGCTTATCGGGATATACCGCCAACACTTTACCCGTGCGGCCACGATCGGCACCCGAGCGAACCATCACCAGATCATCTTTGCGTATACGTGCTGCCATAATTCAGACCATCCTTCAACGGCACTTTGCGCCGCTTTTAAACTACTTCGCTGGCCAGCGATACAATTTTCATAAAGTTCTTTTCCCGCAGTTCTCGGGCGACCGCCCCGAAAATGCGTGTGCCGCGCGGGGCACTTTCATTATCCACCAGAACCGCGGCATTACGGTCAAAGCGAACATAGCTGCCATCCGCACGCCGGATCGGCTGGCTGGTGCGGACAATAACCGCTTTGGCGACCTCGCCCTTTTTTACATCGCCATTGGGCATCGCCTTTTTCACAGCTACGACAATTAAATCACCGACATTGGCGGTTTTGCGGGTAAATTTTCCGCGGGCCGTCGAGCCGCCGAGGACTTTAATGCACATGACCTGCTTGGCCCCTGTGTTATCCGCGACATCAAGTCTTGTCTGTTGTTGAATCATGTTTCACCAGTCCGTTAAGGTCCAGCCGTTTCAGCAACGGCGGGAATAATTCCATATACTCTGTTAAGCCTGACCAACCGGAGCCGCGGCTTGCGCATCGGGCTTGCGCCGCTCAAACATCTGCGACGCTTCACCGGTAATAGCCGAGAGATCAATCTGCGGCCCGCGGGTGACAATACGAACCAAGCGGTAAGACTTGGTTTTGCTGTACGGGCGGCACTGCATGACTTCCACATGATCACCCACGTGGCTTTCATTTTTTTCGTCATGCACGTGCAGAACGGTTTTACGTTTGATGTACTTGTTGTACTTGGAATGCCGGGAGAGGTATTCAAAAACCACTTTGCGGGTTTTATTGACCTTATCCCCGGTTACCATACCGACAATGCGCGAACGCAGCACGCGAGACGGTTTTTGTGTTGTATTGTTTTCACTGGTCATATTATATCCTGCTGACAAAATCACAACTTAACTCGCCGGACCCTGAACGCTTCGCTGATGCACAAGCGTGCGGATACGCGCTATTTCTTTCCGGTTTTTCCGGAAGAGAGACGTATCTTTCAGACCGCCATTAACGCGCTGTACGCGCAAATCATATATACTTCTCCGCAGTTCGGCCTCACGGGTCTTCAACTGCGTCTCATCGAGCTTCCGCAGCTCGTCAAGCATCTGTTTGGTTTTTGTTGCCATGCGTCACCTTTGCCTGTCCGCTTAGTATTACATTGTGTGGCGGCGTTGCACAAACCGGGTACGAACCGGCATTTTGCACGCCACGCGGGAAAACGCCCGCCGCGCCACAGTTTCATCCACACCGGCGATTTCAAACATCACCGTACCGGGTTTCACTTCCGCCGCCCAGAATTCCGGTTCACCTTTTCCGGTTCCCATTCGAGTTTCCAGCGGCTTTTTCGAGAAGCTCTTGTGCGGGAAAATCCGGATATACACCCGGCCTTCACGCGCCAGATAATGGCTGCACGCCATACGGCCGGCTTCAATCTGCCGACCGGTGATGCGCCCCGGCTCCAGGGACTGAAGCGCATATTCACCGAAGCTTACCTTGTTGCCCCGGGTGGCATTGCCCTTCATGATTCCGCGCTGTTGTTTGCGCCATTTTACTCGTGCCGGCATCATCGCCATGCTTATTACTCCTCATACCCGTTTGACATCGCAAACAGGTCTAACACTGATAACTTCCAGCATCACCGACGGCGCGGCCGCCGGGGTGCGCGACCCGCTCCGGCTGCTTCCGCAGCGGCATCGAGATCGGCGTATAAACCACGATAAATCCATACTTTAATGCCAATGACGCCATACGGGGTTTCGCAGTGCACCAGTCCGTAAGAAATACTCGCCTGCAAGGTGTGCAGCGGGATACTTCCGGAAATGTGCTTTTCTACCCGGGCGATTTCCGCCCCGCCGATGCGGCCTGAAATCTGAATTTTGATACCCAAAGCACCGGCGTTCATCGCGCCTTCCGCCTTCTGCTTGAGCACCCGGCGGAACGATGCCCGCTTTTTCAACTGCTCGGCGATACCTTCCGCCACAAGCTTGGCATCCCGGTCCGGATTGCCGATTTCGGCGATTTCCACCTTCACCTTGCGGCGGGTAAGCTCTTCCAGGGCATCGCGGAGTTTATCAACTTCCGCCCCCTTGGGGCCGATGACCACACCGGGCCGAGCGGTGTGCAGAATGACTTTCAATTCCTCGCGAGTGCGCTCAATTTCCGTGCGCGCTACAGCCGCATAGGGCGGCTTACGATTCAGCCGTTCATCCACGAATTCACGAATCTTCTGGTCTTCCACCAGCAACTCACCAAAGAGCTTCTTGGGGGCAAACCAGCGGCTGGACCAGCCTTCGGTTATCCCGGTTCGAAATCCAACTGGATTAATCTTTTGACCCATGTTTACCTCTTCACTGCCGGGCTGTTGCTTATTGCGAGCACCGGATTGGGTATTTCCGCCTGACCTTACCCCGGCCAGGCATACATTACACGTTTATGCCGCCTTTGCTTTGGCGGCGCGCGGTTTGCGCTTATTTTTTTTACGTTCAGCCAGGGCTTGGGCGCGTTCCTGGGCACCTTCGTCCACACCAATGGTGATGTGGCAGGTGCGCTTGAGAATGCGATAGCTCTTGCCGCGATCCTTGGGCATCATGCGTTTGGCTATCGGGCCGGCATCACAAAACGATTGTGAAACGTACAGATCTCCGACATCGACCTGCTTTTCATCGGCGCTGGCGACCGCCGCCTGCAGGACCTTGCCTACCATGATCGCCGCCCGTTTTTTGGAAAACTTCAACAGATCAAAAGCCTCATCCACCGGCTTGCCGCGAATAAGATCCGCAACCAGTCGAGCCTTACGCGGCGCGATTTTGGCGAATCGCCATGTTGATACAAAGTTAGCCATATCCAAATCCTCTTTGCGTTGCCGAAAAGCCGGGACAGGTTTTTCCTGCCCGACCGTTTAGCGATCAAGCCCGTATCAGGCTGCTTCTTCCTTCTTAACCATCGTATGCCCTTTGAAGCTGCGCGTTGGCGCAAATTCGCCGAGCTTATGGCCTACCATGTCCTCAGTAATGAACACGCGTACATGGGTCTTGCCGTTATGCACCATAAAGGTGTGACCGACAAAATCCGGGACAATCGTGCTGGCGCGGGACCAGGTTTTGATCGCATCCTTGGCGTTGCGCTCATTAAGCCGGTTGACCTTCTCCAGAAGGTGATACGCAACAAACGGGCCTTTTTTCGAGCTTCGACTCATGAATTCCTCGCTCTATCGAGCAACTTTCATCTAACCAGGCCGCACCAGCGCGCCTGGAACCTACAATCTTGTTAAACCTTAACGTCTACGCAGAACCGATTCACCATAACGCACCGTCATGCGGCGACGCATAATTTTACTGGAAGAATTCTTCCGCGGATTACGGGTTTTTCCGCCCTTGGCCGGCACGCCCCATTTGCTTACCGGATGGCGACCACCGCCGGAACGACCTTCACCACCACCCAGCGGGTGGCTTACGGGGTTCTGCGCCACGCCGCGCACACTTGGGCGAATACCGCGATAACGCATCCGGCCGGCCTTACCCCAACGGATATTAAACCAGTCCGCGTTGCCGATTTGCCCGATGGTGGCCCGGCATTTCCAGTTAATTTGCCGAACTTCGCCGGAAGGCAACTGGATGGTGGCATGGCCGGCGTCCTTACCGATCAAACGCGCCACACCGCCGGCGCTTCGGACAATTTGTCCGCCCTGGCCAGGCTTCATCTCGATGTTATGAATTTCAATACCCACTGGGACGATTTCAAGTGGCATCGCGTTGCCGGGAGTTTTTTCAATGTCAGGCCGGGTTCCGCTTTCAATGGCGTCGCCGACTTTTACACCCTGGGGTGCCAGAATATAGCGTTTTTCACCATCCGCATATTGCAGCAGGGCGATAAATGAGCTGCGATTGGGATCATATTCAATGGATTCAACTTTGGCCACCACACCATCTTTGTTCCGCTTAAAGTCAATGCGACGATAAAGCTGTTTATGGCCGCCGCCAATGTGCCGACAGGTAATCCATCCACGATGGTTGCGTCCGCCGGTTTTTACTTTGGGTTCGGTGAGCGATTTTTCCGGCTCATTGCGGGTTAATTCGGCAAATGCGTTGACGGAGCTGAAGCGTCGTCCCGCGGAAGTCGGTTTGTATGTTTTAATTGGCATGATTCACTCACTGATCAAAGCCACCGGCATCGGCGGCATAAATTCCTGATCCAAACTATTACCGTTCAATATATTTCGATCTTTTCATCCGCATGGACTTTCACGATGGCCTTCTTCCATGAAGGCGTGATTTTGTACCCCGTTTTGGTGCGCTTTGGCTTGCCGGCCACCACCACAGTTCTCACCGCTTCAACATGCACATGGTAAAGCGACTCAATCGCTTTTTTGATAAGCCCCTTATCCGCACGGTCATCGACCTCAAAGGTATAACTGTTGCGGGCATTACCAAAATGGGCGGTTTTTTCCGTTACCACAGGCCTGCGGATGATTTCAGTTAATTCAAGTTCCATGATTTACGTCCCGTTTCTTTTACCTTACTTCGGACCATCGCCAGGCCGGTGTTACGATTTCTTTTCCGCTGGTTTGGCGGCATTCAGAACACCCTCCAGTGCGTCACGCGTCATCAGAAGCGTTTGCGACTGGAGAATGTCATACGCATTTAGTTCGGCCGCCGGCTTAATGGTGGCCGTTGGAATATTACGCGTTGCTTTCAATAAATTCTGATCCACGCCCACCGGAGCAATCAAGACCGAGCGCTCGACCTGCATGGCGAGAAGCACTTTGGTCATTTCTTTGGTTTTACAGGTTGGAACGGTGAGTTGATCGAGAATTTTGAGTGTATTAGATTGAATTTTAGCGAGAATGGCGTTATTGCGGGCCAGACGACGTTGTTGAATCGGCATGGACTGCCGGAATTCGCGCGGCTTTTTGCCAAACGCCATACCGCCGCCCTTCATGACGTTGGTCCGCAGATTACCACGCCGGGCGTTGCCGGTGTGCTTCTGGGCGTACAACTTTTTCGTTGAGCCGGCTACTTCGCCGCGGCCTTTGGTCGCAACAGTTCCCTGACGCAAATTGGCGTGGTACATCACCACCGCCTGTTTAAGCAACGCAGGGCGAACAGCGCCTCCCAACAGTGCTTCATCAAGGGAGAACTTGGCCACTTCCTGGCCTGTTTGGTTATATATGGGCAATTCAATCATGAGCCATCACCTGATTCTACCGGGCCATGGCTTTTCAGCCGGCCCGTATGTATCACACGTTATTAACCAGCCACCGGAATTTTCTTGGTCTTGGCCTTACGGACAAACACCAGGCCGCCATTAGCGCCCGGTACAGCGCCTTTAATCAGCAGCAGATTTTTTTCTTTATCCACGCCCACCAGTGCAAGATTGCGGGCCGTAACTTGCTCCACGCCCAGATGGCCGGCCATCTTCTTGCCTTTTTTGATACCGCGACCATGGCCTCGCGGAGCCTGACCGCCGCCAATACCGCCCGGCGAGCGGTGCTTACGCTCCGTACCGTGCGAGGCCGGCTGGCCGCCGAAGTTCCAACGCTTCATAACGCCCTGGAAGCCTTTACCTTTGCTGGTGCCTACCACATCCACCCATTTAATGGCGTCAAATGTGGAAACATCCAACGTAGCACCGGCGGCAACCGTCGGCTTTTCCGTCAGACGCACTTCACGGAAGAACCGCTTGGCACTGGTCTGGCCGGTTTTTTTGCAATGACCGACAATCGGCTTGGTGCTGCGGCGGTCTTTGATGTCTTCAAAGCCCAACTGGACGGCGTTGTAGCCATCCTTGCCTTCTTCGGTTTTAACCTGCGTTACCACGCATGGACCGGCCTGGACAACCGTGACCGGAATGATCGTTCCGGCGGCGTCATAGACCTGCGTCATACCGACCTTGCGGCCAAGTAATGCAGCCAATAGATTATTGTTACCATTATCGCTCATGGCATACCTCTGCCGTCGTTACGCTCATCTGGGAACCCGTTATCCGTCCGGCGAGCGGACGATGTCAGGTTCTCCCGGATATCCCGTCCGGCCACACCGAAGCGTTTAACACGCCCCGATAAATCCGGCTCTGCGAGGCAAGACCTGCGAACGTTCCACAAGAACATTGCGACCGGCTTGCCCGAGATCACTCAGGTGGCGATGAACGACGGAATTTAACCGTTCATGCCGCGTGAAGCCAAAACCCCGATGGGGCCTGGCTTACGCTTTGATCTTTACAAACACACCCGCGGGCACCACCAAGCGGTTTAAGGCTTCAATGGTACGGGGGGTGGGTTCCATAATTTCAATCACCCGCTTATGGGTGCGGATTTCAAACTGTTCGCGGCTCTTTTTGTCAATATGCGGAGACCGCAAAACAGTAAATTTTTCAATGCGCGTGGGAAGCGGAATCGGACCAAACACCTTGGCGCTGGTCCGCTTTGCGTGATCTACGATTTCCTTTGCCGAAGAGTCCAACGCTCGGTGATCGTAGGCTTCCATACGGATGCGAATTCTTTCATGGGGGGCTGCTGCTGACATACTTATCCTGTCCGTTGTATCCGCTTTACCCGCGTCTTTTCCAGTTCAATTCGTGCGATAAACCAAGGGTTTACGCTGTAATTTCAACTTGCCCGGCCGGAGGAATTCATCCGCCGATCAAGGGCAAGATTTGGTAGTATACCGGTTTGCGGTTTTATGTCAAATATATTTTTAAAGGCCCGTGGCGCAACAGAACATACCATAAATGGTACAAGAGGCGTGGCAATACTTCCGGGCAAGCTTAAGAGCCTGTCCGTGTAATGGCCCATCCATCGTCCGGGCAAATCTGTTTTCTGGAAAAAAGCTGGCTGCGATCCCGATAATTATCGGGACGCCATCAGAGCCTCCCGGAAAAATTGCCGCGCCGGCAAAACCGGCCGTTATGTTACGGGCCAATTCGGTTACGCATATTCATCAAAAATTAACATAAATCAAACCGAATTGAAAAACTCATCGCGTAAAACTCTTATCGGTTATGGTCCGTTGGCCCTGCGAAAGTCCGTGTCGGTTTTTCGGGTCCCGCGGTTTTTTGAGGAGTTACCATCATGGCAGTCAACAATGACCTTCACGCTGCGGAAGTTTCGGAGGCGCTGAACGAAGTGAAATTCAGCGGCTTTCATCTGCGGGCGATTATCACCGCGGGCATGGGCTTTTTTACCTCCGCCTTTGACCTGACCGTCATCGGTACAGCCTTGGCCCTGGCCGGCCCGGAATGGATGAAGGGCTTTCTCGCCGGTGGCGGCAGCAAAGCTGATTTTGCCTGGACCATGGGGTTGGTAGGGTCGGTTTCACTGGCGGCAACATTTGTCGGAGCCATTGTATTTGGCATGATTGCCGACAAAATTGGCCGCAAGAGTGTTTACGGAATTGAAGCCATCCTGATGACCATCGGAGCCATCGGAAGTGCGTTTGCCGCAGGCCCCATTTCCATGATTGTCTGGCGCACGATTATGGGTTTTGGAATTGGCGGCGATTATCCGTTATCCGCTGTCCTGATGAGTGAATATGCCAATCGTGAATCGCGCGGGAAAATGGTGGGCATGGTATTTTCCTGCCAGGCTTTAGGCTTCCTGGCTGGGCCGATTGCTATTTTAACCATGCTGGCCGCGGGCGTCAGCCACGACCTGACGTGGCGCATCGCGTTGGGCTTGGGCGCGCTGCCGGCCATGGGCGTAATTATTCTGCGTAGGACGATGCCCGAATCTCCGCGCTGGCTGGCCCGTGCTAAAGGGCAGGCAACAGCGGCGGCGCAGTCTTTAAGAGCCTATTCCGAGGGCATTGCCCGGCCTGCGGCCCGCGAAGCCACGGCCGTAGTACGTGAGCCTTTGGCCAAGTACGCCCTGACCCTGTTAGGCACCGCCGGCTGCTGGTTTGTTTTTGACTACGCGTATTATGGCAATACCATCGGTATGCCCACTATTATCAATTCGGTGGCTCCGCACGCGTCTATGATGACCTCGGTAGCCTGGAACGTTTTGATCTTCGGGATATTTGCCGTTCCCGGCTATGTATTTGCGTTTATGTTCAGCGATAAACTGGGGCGCAAGTTCATTCAGATGTTGGGTTTTGCTCTCATGGGATTGATGTTCCTGGCACTGGGACTCATTCCCGCATTAGCCCAGAACGCTGCCGCGTTCATAACCGTATTCGGACTAAGTTACTTTTTCGCTGAATTCGGGCCAAATGTCACAACCTTTGTGCTGGCCGCGGAACTGTACCCGGTCAATTTGCGCACGACCGGCCACGGAATCTCGGCAGGCATCGCCAAAATCGGCGCATTTCTCGGCGTGCTGTTCCTGAACGGAATTCTTGCGAAGCTGGGCTTTGGAGGGGGAATGCTGCTCTCCGCGGGCATGTCACTGGTGGGCCTGGTGCTGACCGCCGTATGTATCAAAGAACCCGCAGGCAAATCCTTGGAAGAAGCCGGGCAGGAAACCGGATGGGTACCAACGCCTCAGGAAAAGTCCCAGGAATCCCTCCGCACACCCGTTGGAGCCTCGGCGTAACGAATCATTGAGAGCGAGGCAGGCCTACCCGGGGCCAGGCATCAACGACGCCTGGCCCCTTTTTTTGCGCGCGGCTACGCCGAGATCATGCGAACAGGCGAGCCCAGTAGACCAGATGAATAATGGATCAGCTTCGGCTGGCCCAAAAAGGTGCCTGTCGCGGCAGCACACAAAAGGCATCCTGCGGTCAGCTCCACTTTTTGCGCTCAAGCGTAGCATCGTAGATTGCTTGCCGATCGCCGCGGAACAAGTGGCAGTGGCGGCAAGTAGCCCTAATTGCCACGACATTCATCAAACGGCGTAATGCCTATGGAGCCACCAGAGCACGAAAGCCAACCGTTGATCCGCGTGATCCGCGGTGGTTTTACAGCTTACCATTATTGGTTACGCACGCGTTTTATTTCCCGGTTCCTCAATCGCTAAAATATTCCGCACTCGCAGACCGACCGCTAGCCACAGGCTCCCGCCGCAAGCGGACAGGGTACCCCCTGTATCGCTTCCCCCAGCCAGCCCCGCCCCGGAAGGCCGCTGCTGCAAGGTTTACAATCTAGCTACGTCCCCGTTTTCCATCCTCCGCCTTTTCGTCCACCTCAGCTACTTAGGAATTTCCGCCACGTTGCCAAGCCGAACCCAGTGGCCACTTGCAGCATCGTACCGGTATCTTACACCCCTGTAGTCAAAATAGGGCGCGTGGAGCCGACCGCCAGACGTCCACCGCCCCCGGAATCTCACGAGAATGCCGACCGTCGTTTTACCATTTGCATATTTGGTCACGGCCTTGGTGAGCCAATGGCCCTTCAGGCCGACGTCCGTCAGAAAAATCGTTTCCTCATGGCACCAATAGTCCAACTCTATCGCGGGTGCGTCAAAATTCCCGTCACGCGGGATAAAAACAGCATCGAGGCTCGCCCCGGGCCAGGCGGATGGTCTCAACTTGGTTGCGCCCAACGTGGCCTCGCGCACCCCACCGTTCCGCCTTGGCGTCGCCTCGAACGTCACTCCATAACCGCCCGCCTTCGTGTAATAGCGACCACCGGTCGCAATACGAATCCCCGGTGAGCCGGGGAAGAAGGCTTCAGCGTAAGAAATAAAATCATTGGTCCCCCAACCGACGGCTATGCCCAGCAGGCAGATTGCTAAATACAACACCATCTTTTTATTTCTCAACACACCGTTTCCTCGCTCACCCACGTAGAGCAACACGGAATAATATTGCCGAAAGGGCGGACCACGGCCACTTTGTCGTTGGATTGTTCGTTCGATGCGACCAAAATTGCATTCCCATTAAACTGGCGTGATTGGAATTATACTGCTGCCCGCGATGGCAGTAAATAAACACTGGACCGTCGAACCAAGAGGGGGTGGCAATTTTTCCGGGCGGCCCTAAAAACTCCGCAGAATATGGCCCAACCA
>DAHVEJ010000046.1 GCA_027313145.1 Phycisphaerales bacterium
TTGATAAAAAAAGGCCTCCATTTCCAGGTGTTTGAGCCACCGGCACCGGTTCACGCGGCTGCGCATCAGCATAGTCTCTACCGTATCCGGTTCAAGGAACTTATAAAACAAACATGCTTATAGAGGGAAGTTACTCTTAAATTTTTTTGGAGTAGTATGGTGACCGACTTTGCGTTGCAGCTTCGACCCATGACCAAGCACGATTTTCTTCTTTTCGATGCGATCCAGCGGGATGCTTACCTTCCATTATTTCTAGAGAATAAAGCCGCGTTTCTTAGGAAAGTGGAGCTTTTCCCAGATGGCAACTGGATTGTCGAAGATGGTCCGCGCCCTGTAGCATACCTCGTATGTCATCCGTGGGTGCTAAATGACTTGGTACCTCTTAATGATACTAGCCTCAGGCTGCCACCATCCCCCAACTGCCTATATATCCACAGCGCTACGGTAATTCTGGAATATCAACGCATGGGAATCGGCCACATGCTCTGTGCGCACGCCAAGCACGTCGCTCATTTGTCGGAACTCACTTATATGGCGCTAGTGTCTGTCCAGGATTCGAAGCAATTCTGGCGAAAGGTCGGTCGCTTTCATACCGTACGGCCGGTCGAGCCAGCTATGCGTGATAAACTGGCGGCGTATGGGCCAGACGCCCAATACATGGTCGCCCGCTGTGTGTGGTTTCCTATAGAAAGCACTAAATCACCAGCGCTATACAACAGTACCAGTAATAAATTATGGACAATAAACCGCTGTCGAGGTACCACAAGTCACGACCGCCAACAGACTGACACGTAATTAGTAATGTACCTACATTGGCCGTCACAGTGCGTGTATAACTGAACATCGGAAAGTTAATGAAAACCATATTCAATAACCTACATCAATGTCACGATAGCTCCATGGAGCTTTTCGAAGGATCGATCGTACCCGCGTTTGAGAAACCTCAACGAGCAGAGCTGATTCGCCAAAGAATCAATGAGGTTCATCTTGGTCCGATAGTGAACGCGAGCGAATTTCCTTTGCGATTTGCCACTGCTGTTCATGACTTGCGAATGGTAGCATTTATCGAAAACGCATATACAGAATGGGAGCAACTGGGTCGAACGGGCGGAGCCATACCCTACTCATTTCTGGCCCGCGGCTGCTGCTGTAACGCTGTTCCTGTATCGCTTGATGGTCGCCTCGCATATTATACATTTGACGTGGCGACACCCGTTACTCGTACCAGTTGGCAGGCGGTAAAAGGTTCAGTCGACACGGCTTTGACTGCAGCAAAGTTACTTCACGACGGCGAGCGGGCAGCATTCGCGCTATGCCGTCCACCAGGGCACCACGCCGGAACTGATTATTATGGAGGGTATTGCTTCCTGAATAACGCGGCCATCGCGGTAAATGCGATTGTGGAAGAGGGTTCGCAACGGGTTGCGGTTCTCGATATCGATTACCACCACGGAAACGGTACTCAGGAAATCTTCTATCGGCGAGACGACGTCCTTTTTGTTTCTATTCATGCAGACCCGACACACGAATTTCCCTTTTTCTCAGGCCACGCCGACGAGGCAGGTGCCAGCGATGGAGAGGGGTTCAATCTAAACTTTCCACTGCCTGCTGGAACCGGGTGGAAAGTATGGAGTGAGGCACTTGGCAACGCGCTATCGCGCATCGCCGCGTACGGGCCAGACGTCTTGGTCGTGTCATTGGGGGTTGACACTTACCACGGCGATCCAATTTCACATTTCTTGCTTGGCCAAGAAGATTTTATTCGCCTAGGCAAACGCATCGCTTCCCTGCAACGGCCGACTCTTTTTGTCATGGAGGGTGGATATGCCGTGGATGAACTTGGTATCAATGTGGTAAATGTGCTGACAGGTTATGAAGGGGCGTAGAGCACTTCCGGAAAGTCTTTTCCGATGCCTTCCGCATAATTAATAATTACGCACTTACGCCAACGGTTGATTTGTGGCATGCTATAGTGCGTGCAATCGATTGCTGCCAATTGGCCAGCACGCGTCTTGTGGCCAAGGAAAACTGCGGCAGGCACCCCGCCCTGCAAATACCAGGGAGTCAGTCCTATGAACCCGTCTTCTGCCGGGCGTCGGGAAGTGAATAATGGTTGGGTATGAACAAAGTGTGGTCATACGGATGCCAGAACCTGGACGCTTTTGTTCTCGGCCAGTTACCGGCTTTTCCAGACATCCGGCAGCCATTGGTTTACCTGGCTGATCGGTGTCGCCAGCAGATTCGCCAGCAGTTGCGTGAGGTGCAACTCGGGATTGATCTCATGGGCTTCGGCACGAATCTGGTGCTCGCGTGGCGGCACTACGCCGATACGAATCTGCGGGCGTTAAAGGATTGCGGAGTGGTCAAAATGCCTGCGGGCTGACCCACCGGCGAGGACAAAGTCCCTCGCCGCGATTTTCATCCACGGAATTTCATCACAATAAGCCCGCAAGGGCCGTCTAATATTCCGGAAGTAAAAATTAGGAGTCAGCTATGCTCAGCGAATTAAGAACCATTCCGGTAAGACGTTGTGCCGTGCGCTTCCGCATGCGCGGAAGGGTGAACGCTCGCAAAAGCCATCGGGAGAATCGGCAGATATATGTTTGGGTTGATCCCGAAGGTTTTGAGGCACCGGCGGTCATTTCTCATTTTCTGGTGGGAGTTCGATGATGATTACTTTAATGGATAAATCCGTGTGTACAACCGAGGGCGCGGCAGGCCCAGAAAACGCATCGCCGATTTCTCCCCCGTCGTAGGGGACGCCATGGAGAGACCGTGCATCTGCGGAGCGGAATGTCGCATGGCTCACAAATTTCCATCGGCAACGTCTTATATTGGTGGGTGCATGCAATCAATGGGCGTGTGCCAAACAACAAATAGTTTTTTCGGAGTAAATAAAATGGAAACCAGCGAAACGCAAGTTCGAATGGACCGGGTACGCAGCTACATCACCAGTGTCGAGGCTCAAATCCAAGGCATCACCCATGACATCCTACCCCGTGAAATC
Source organism: Phycisphaerales bacterium (assembly GCA_027313145.1). GTDB lineage: Bacteria > Planctomycetota > Phycisphaerae > WQYP01 > WQYP01 > JAMDCX01. The sequence goes on from DAHVEJ010000046.1 coordinate 3,008, forward strand.
AATCAGTTCATACCAGATGGTACCCCTCCACTGCAGGGCGTCACCGATGGCGGTAGCGAACAGCATGGGCATCTCGTCACGATTGGCTCTGTTAACGGCCAATGGCGATTCCTTGTGTATTCGGCGGTCGAGGTCGACGACGGTTTTGGTAATGTACGGCGTATGGCAAGCAAATCCCAATACGTACTGTTGTCTGACTGTGATCCTTTCATCCAACTCGGTGCCTTGAACCACTTGCAAGGTCTGGCTGGCCGGTTCCAGCGCTTAGCTGTCGAGATTGCCAAGCTGGTAAATGTGGCAGCGGGCGAGGAGCGGCCGAACATCCCGTTGCAATCGGGAAAAGTGAAGGAGTAGAGGCTCACAGTACGTCGCCGATTTCTACCCCGCCATACGGGACACCACGGATAGGCCGTGCATCTGCGGAGCGGAATGTCGCATGGCTCACAAATTGGCATCGGCAACGTCATATATTGGTGGGTGCGTGCAATGGGCGTGTGGTAGCGGGCGGCGAGCCGGCGAAGGGCCGGGTAAGGCAGCAGTGATGATGAGGATTTGATGCTAACGGTACTCGCCGAATTACGGTATCCCGTTGGGGAGTTGTAGGGTTGAGCAAAGGAATTACGGTAAAAGTTACAGACAGCGCGTGCCGCGTGGCATGTGCCAAGAAAATAACCCCTTTTTTGGAGATCTATTATGATCACGTTAAAATCCCGCAATCTCAAATTGTTAGCAGTGGCAGCAGGACTGGCTTGTGGTGTAACAACCGTTCCAGTCCAGGTCAACGCAATTGTGCTGCCAAAAATCGGCGGATTTCCTGAACTGATCCACCTGCCACCGGCTCCCAACCTGGCAAGTTTGGTTCATATTTTAACATTACCGGCACCTACGCCGCACATTGCGGTGACTCCGCCGAAGCCTGCTCCAGCCCTGTTCAACATAGTCCCGCCGATCCATAACATCACCGCCGCTCCGATGCCGGTCCGGGTGGTGCAGTCGATCACCAGTTTGTTCCACCCGGTAAACACGACTGCCGGTAGCAGCTTTCGCGTGATTACGGCACCGGGGCCTAGCCACTTCAACTTTTCGGCTCCCACGCCGGTCCGTACCGTCACCGCCGTCCCGGTGCCGAGCACGGTATCATCGTTTCACCCACCGGTGAACGTACCGACCGCCCCCGCCTTTACAACCCCGAAGATAAACCCCGGCGGGGTGATGATACCTGTCCGTAGCGCGGTTTCCGCCGGGGGCTCGTCACCGGAAACTACTTCAACCATTGCCACCGGTGTAACTTTCCTCCCATCGGACATCCCCGTTGGTGGATCAACCATTTTCTTGATTAAGCCCCCATCGCAGGTGTCACCGCAAATACCGCCTACGTCAAGTTCAAAGCAAACGGTCGAGGTTACTACTCCTGTGCTATTGCCGCCCTCACCAGAACAGCATCCGACGTTACCGGAATTAAGCGCGTGGTCGGGGGTGCCATCTCCCGGTACAAGCGGCGGCACCTCTCCTACGGTAGAAAATCCACCGCCCCTGAACGGGACTGCCGGTGATGTCCAAGCGTGCACCGGTGTATTTGGCGATACGTCTACAGCAGCGAAGAGCCTTTCAACCTTTCAAAATACACCGTTGTCCTCGCCCATCAAAAAGGTTGCAGCCGCGTTGAATTTCAGTATCAATGCGCTGGGCGTAATCGGCGATGTTCAGTCCTGTTATAAAATAATTACCCCCGACACGTCTGGCGACGCGTCCGGCAATGACCGTTCCGCGGGCACTGCCGGTGTCCCCCCCACTGCGATCACGGTAACAGATGACGAAGACCTTGATCCGGCACCGGCATTACCCAAATTGTCAGCGCCGAATCGTTCCACAACTATCGTGCCAAAACCTATCAGTAGCGCCAATGTGGGTCGCGCCGCAGACGCAACAAACTCAGCAGCTATCGATACGGCGGCGGCGAGCCACACTACGCAGCCCGTCTTAACGTCATTCGCGCCGATCAAGCACGAACCCACCAGTTCACCCGCGCCGGGGGCGGCGGCGTCTATCGAAGTGAAAACACCGATAACAAGCTCGCTGGCTTCGATGAGCATAGTCCCCAACACTGTGCATGCCTCGGTACTGGAACCCAATACCAATTTCGCCGGTGTATTAGGCGTTACTGCTCCCGGTGCCACGACATTCAGAGTCCCGTCACTGCAAGTGACGCCAAGCCAGTCCCCAGAAAACTTGACGGTGGCTTCACCTGTTTCCGAGCAGCAAACGATTCCAAACGCCATTGTAGGCGTTCCGGCAAAACTTAGGACCGCAAGTTCAATTATCGGAGGCTTGGGGAGCGCGATTTCCGCCGGTGGCTCGACGCTAGGAAACACGGCACCGGATCGGATTCTCAAATCGCTGTCCACGGGTGGTTTATCCCCTTCCGAGGCCCAGATTTTGGAAGATGCCGCAAAAAATGGCGGAACCATCGAGGACCTGGGTAATCACCTCGGTGATATTAGCGTCGGTATTGGGGGAGCGCAAACTGTAGTCGATATCGCCGATAAAAACTACACCGCGGCCGCCACTAGCGCGGCATCAACCGCCGGTGGCTGGGCGGGGGCTGAAGCGGGAGCTATAGCCTGCGCGCCAGCGGATGTGGCGACAGCTGGCTTAGCCTCCGTAGCCTGTGGCCTTATAGGTGGGTTGGCCGGAAGCGCCGCAGGTGGCGCGTTAGTAACTGCCGCATTGCACAATGCTGCACCAACTACTGGCGTCGTTCATATTACAGATTCCACCGTAACGGACGTCCCCTCTTTCATAACAGTTTCACAGGTAAAAACCGCCAAAAATACAATCGGAAGTGATATTGCCCCTGGCTCGATTTCGCTGAGTACTGGAGTTGGAGCAGCGTCATCTGTGCCGGCAAAAGATGAAACTATCGGCTCATCATCTGCACCGGTGGCATTATCAACCGCTCAGGCCACCCACAATTCGGGCACCGTGGCGAAAACCACCACCGCGCTGGATGAGACGGTCAGCAGCCCACCAAAGTTTACAGTATCGGTACCCAGCCCCACCACGAAGACGTCATCCAGCTCGTTATCATCAAATGCGAGCACTACTTCGAGCACTCCATCGAAAACTACTACCAATACAGCGCTGGATGAGACGGTCAGCAGCGATCCGAAGGTCTCGGTTAGCTCGCCAGCCGTGGTGGCTACGCCAATATCAAGCAGCACTGGGATTGTACAGACCATTGAAAACACCGCCACAACTGCTGCGAAAACCGTTGCTTCTGATTTCAGCACAGCGATTCGCGATTTGTTTAAGCTTTAGGAAAAGGGCTATGAACATGAAAGTTATCTATCATCAAAAATACAGCCGCAATGTGTCTTGGCTTACCGCAGCCGCTGGTGTGGTGGTGATTTTTATCGCCACCAGCCCGTTTGCTTGCGGTGCCGGCAGCGTAATAACGCCTTTCTCATTCCTCCGTGCCAATCATGATTTAACGGTTTCAGCTAACGGTTCAGTGATCTCCCAACAGACGCCATTAGGGAATCTCGTACTAGGGGTGTATTCCAGCGCAAAAAATCGGGCTAATCTGGGCCAGTTCCGCGTGGGCGATCCAGCGTCCTGGGCGGAAAACAATCTGGCTCCGCCACCTGTCCAGGTAACCCAAGGTTTCCCCCCGCCGGATGCGGCCAGTCCAGTGGCCATGCCTGGTAGCAGCGCCGATGGTATCACAGCCACGTCGACCGCCCCCAAGCTGGCTGCTCAACCGACGCCAAACCCTGATCCGGCACATCAGGCCGCCGATGCCAGCAGCATCGCCACCCCCGTCCATACAAATGGACGGGCGCTTTCGCAACCGGCGTTGGCTGCAAGCTCCCCCGACGAATTGCGTAAACCCGACACCACGATTACAACGACCACAACCACAACGGTTACCAGAATTCTCATTCGGCCAGCCAGAGATACCTCCATGGCTGCCGTTAACACCGCTGCTACTGGGTTTTCACCGTCCAGGCCGAGTGTTGTCTTGACTTCGGCAGACTTGGCCGTTAATCAATCCGCCGCCTCGGCACCGGCCACGCCGCAAATTACCGCAACATCAAGGCCAGTGGTTGCTTGGGTAGAGTTGGCCCGGAAATTCTTTTTTCCAGCGGTTATAATATTATGTGGTTCCTTCTTAATTTGTATCCGTAAAGTTATGGATTGGCTTTGCTGTGGGTAGCGTCGTGGCCGGGCATATCGCGTAACAACCATTATGGACGGCTGCAACAAAGACATAGCATTGTTTGAAAGTTAGCCACCACGCTGGGTTCGTTTTGCAGTCAGCTCGGCAATGCGTTCTTGACAGACTTCTTCGTGTCGGTATTTGTATTTTTGTCCGAGGGAAGTATGATTTGTTTGATAGAAAAAAAGTGCTTGTGAGCTAGCCTGGGTGGACCGAAAGACTGCGAACGGTTATGTCGGCCACCAACAGATCAGATATTGGTTCGCCCGAAAAGAGGAGTGATCGTTATGCAATGTGACAAAAATCGTTTCTCCTTAGTTTATCGTCGATTGATGCTGATTTCAGGTGCTATGGCCGCGCTGGCCTTTGGCTCTTCGGCGCAGGCGACCAACCCGGTGTCATCATTCCGCTCGCCGCCTTCCACGGTAAACCCCAAACGCAATGCCGTGCCGCCGTCGATCATATCGCATAAATTGCCCGCATTTCCCGACGGAGCGCGATGGCGCGTGCATTATTGGAAGCTTGACTACGCGGAGCCTCGGCTCGGCGTACCGACAACTCAAGAGATCATGCAATGGAAACTGGTTTTGGGTTACAAGCCGGGAAAGATCGGGGGGTATGTATACCCATATTTACCCAGTAGCGGATGCGGACCGCTGAAAGCCCGTCCTGGCATTCGGATCGTGCATGTATCGCTGGCGGAACTCAATAATCAGGAAAAACCAGGAATTTTTTACTACGGAGCCATTCTCTGGATCGAAAGCCAGATTACGCAAGGATTCCTGCACCGGGGTATCGGTGGCGTGGGCCTGCAGCTCCCGACGGTAGAGGCTCACCAGTTGGCGACGCATCCAGGGAGTGCTGTGCAAATGCTGACCCTGGCACTCCACATTGCAGTGGTAACGGGTGTGGAGGTACGACCGCAGGTGGCTAAGCGTGGATTACCCTTGCCGGCTCCCCTTAAAGAACTGCTGAATATGCTTTCTCACACTCCCAATTATAATTGGATCGCCCGTAACAGCCCGGTTCAGCCTTGGCAGCCATCAACGCCCATGCTGACTGACAACCTCTTCCTTGACAACAAGGTGGCGGACTACTGCGATGCCTTGGAGCAGGCTGGGGCACGATATTACGCATTTCCCATCATTACAACCGGTAATCCCAAGGTGCCTGACTCAATTAATCTCACGTACTCATTCCAGCAGGTTAAGCCGTGGACGGCTTATTTTATGCTTAGTAACAGCGGCCCCTCGGGGACCAGCGCCTGGCGCCAACAATATGGCTTTAGTGATGTAAATCTAACTGGCCACGATGATTCGCTCAATCTGGTTTATAACACGGCCGGATTTACAAGTCAGAACTCGGTTAACGCCAGTTATTATTATCCTCTAATTCGTCCCAATATCATCCGAGTGGGCATCTATGGCGTCTATGGCAACCTCCAAAGCAGTGTTTTTGGAATTCCCGGTCCGTACTTTGTAATAGAGGAAGAGCTGGCGGGCGCTGAGGGCATTGTCCAAATCCTGCAATATCACAAGCTCTTCGTGGATCTGACGCCTGGACTGCAATATGAGCATATTCGAGCAACATACCCTGTACTTGACAATCTCTCTGCCGGAGCCAATGTTATCGAACCGTTCATCAAACTGGAGGCCAGCCGCCAAGGGGACACCTCTTCCTTCGATGCGGAAGGCAAGATTATGGGGGGCTTCATCAACACTGAAGAAAGTGAACTGGCAACGCTCGGTCGGTCGGACGTGGCGAAGGATTGGGCAGAACTCCAGGGGCATTTGGTGTATTCCTTTTATCTTGAGCCATTATTGGACAGCACGCAATTTTGTGAAGGCAAAAGCACGTTGGCTAACGAGATCCGCATCAGCCTGCAGGGGCAGGATGCCTTGGGCAACCGGCTTATACCGGAAGAAGAATTTACCTCCGGATGGGCACCTGGACAGTCATACGGGTATGTACGCGGTTATCCCACAGACTCCGCCAGTGGGGATTCGGGAGTTATTGCCAACCTCGAGTATCGCCTGCACGTACCGCATTTATTTCCGGTGCAAAAGCCATGGAAGTTGTTTGGCCGGAATTTTCGTTTTGCCCCGTCGCCGAAACATCCATATTTAACCAGTTGGGATCTAGTGCCATTTGCGTTCCTGGATGCCGGTGAGATAACGCAGAGCAATATTCAGCCCTCCGAGCAAAATTCCACGTTGGTCGGCACGGGGTTAGGTGTAGATATGAGCTGGCGGCACGTCGCTGTAGGTGCGGACTGGGGTGTGGCCTTGAATCCCATTGGTGTACCGGGCGTCAACCGGGTGTCCGCCGGCAGCAGCGAATTCAATTTTGCTTTAACAGTAAGCTATTGAATGGATCTTCACTGCTGGGGCCATCCGACATAGCTCGCCCGTTGGAGTTGCAGTGTCCGCGTATCCGTGAGATAGCCGGATTGCACCAGAATATGATAAATGGTGGTTTGCAGTTTGCGGCGGGTGGTTTCATTGAATTCCGGCATTTCCGGATCACGGCCCCGGCAATCATAGAGATAATCATCAAAAAGCCGACGCGACAATGTGGTATTGAAAACCCGAAACTGTTCCCGCACAACCAGATCAAGGAAATCACCGAGCAACGGGCTGTGCTTGATGGCAGCGGCAAGAGCAGCGTGGGTGGCGACAGGGCCGGAGCCGTCACGCACCAGTCGCCAGAGATCAGGTTTCATAAGTTCCAGCCGTTGCCGCACCAACCGTCCGATCCGTAAAGCCGAAACGGTATTGCGCGCCTGAAGGATATTTTCCTCCACCATGGCGTGATGCCAGGCATCCGGGCTGATGCCCTTGAGAAGCAGGTCCGCTACGATCCGGCTTTCCGGCAACTTGAGCGATCCCGCACAGATATTGGCGGAATAACGCCTTGTCGTCCTGTCAGCAACCATTTCCAGCGTCAGTCCTCCACGCGGATACCGCACAATATCAGTATATATACAGGCATAAAACCACCGCTTTTCCCAATTTCACCGACGCCGGAAAGCATACCGCAAGAATGGTTCGGCGGCTATTGGGCATAAGACCGCCGGGGCCATTTGACAGGGAGAATGGAAACGTTACAGTCCAGCTTGGTAGTTTTGGAAAACTGGTGGTGCGAGGTTCCAATATGGCACAACCCCTAAAGAAGAACGGTCACGCCGCCCGCCGAAATTCAAAGGCCGACGCTTGGGAGAAAAACGTGCTGCCCATACTTGCCGATTTTCCCGCCCTGGCCAAGAAACTGGGGTTATTGAGTTTGCGTGAACAGATTGTTTTTGTTGCGGCAGTGCTTGATGCTGGGTTGGTGCACCTGATCAGTCGCCGTCTGAACGGTCCGGCGCGGGATATTGACGAATTTCTTGGCACCGCTGGAGAGGGCGATGCCAGAGCACCCTGTGGGTCATTCGGAAGCCGAATCCAGCTTGCCCGCCTTGTCGGGGTTATAACCGCCGGAGATGCCGAACTGCTTCGTGCGGTCAAAAAACTCCGAAACCACGTCGCCCACGCCGTTGAGATCGAGTTAGAAAGCGAAGCTGTTGCGGAAGGATTGTTGACCATCTACACAATATTCAAGCCAATCCAATCCCTGATGTTGGCTTTGGCGGAAATGGTCGTAAAGAAAAAGGACTCACCTCTATTTGTAGAATTCGAGAGACTGGCCCCTGTCGAGTGGCACCGCTTAAACCTGACTGCTGAAAGCGTCGAGCCTCAATGGCAGGAGAAGATTATCCAGCCAATTACAGCAATCTATGACGAATACCGCAGGGAAGGAAAAATGTTGCCCACCGAAACGCCCATAGCGGTGATCCTTTCCTCCATAATGGAAGAACTGTTTCGTAATAAGACCAATGTGAAAGCATCCGCGAATTTGCTCTTCCCCACCGTGCTGGCCTATTACAAGGCGCGCTTCGATTTCATACTCCGAGGCACGAAGCCGGTCGATGGTCTCGCGGAATCCTTCGACATGCTGTCGCCTAAGTTCGTCGGCGGCGCGCCCGAGCCTGCCAAAGAATAAGCTTAGGAGCATTGGCGCTACCCAACGGAAGACGAATCGGCTCCGCCGGAATAAGCTAACGCCCTCACCCAACTTCCGTACCCGGCAATGTTTCAATCCGCGAATAAAACAATGCCACCGCCTCTTTGCGTTCTTCCGGCGTGAGTCCGGCGGCATCCAGCAGTCGGTTCCAGTTATCCCGGAGATCTTCCAGACTCTGAATTCCATCAAAACCAATCGCCCCAGCCTTGCGGATGTAGACCAGATTATCACTTTCCCCCACGGTGATTTCCGCAATTTCCGCTGTGGTATACGGTTCGCGGCCATTGCTTTTGGGGAACTTAGAACGGCTGGTCCAGGCCGTGGACCAGGCGGGCGGCGCGGACGGTGTTTTTCAGGAGCATGGCGACGGTGACGGGGCCCACGCCGCCGGGGACCGGGGTGATCCATGAGGCTGTTTCGGATACTGCTTGAAAATCAACATCGCCGACGGTTTTCGTGGCGCTTTTGCCGGTGGCATCTGTCGCGGTAACCCGATTAATGCCAATGTCGATCACCACCGCGCCGGGGCTGACATGGCGGGGTTGAATGAGTCCCGGTTTGCCCACGGCGACGACCAGAATGTCCGCGCGTTGGGTGTGCCGGACCAGATCGCGGGTGTGAATATGGCAGACGGTGACGGTGGCACCGCGTTCGGTAAGCAAAAGTGCGGCGGGGCGGCCGGCGATGCGGCTGGCCCCGACTACGGTAACCTCCGCCCCCTGCAACGGTACGCCGGTGGTGTCAATCAGGGCCACCGCCGCCAGGGCGGTGCAGGGCGCGATGATGGGGTGCCCATAGAGCACATTGCCGATATTAGCGGGGTTGACGCCTTCAACATCTTTTAATATGTCGATATGATATTGCGTCTGCTGCGTGTTGATGTGCGGCGGCAATGGCAGGTGTACCATGATGCCGGTAACGCCCGGATCTTTGGCCAGCGTGGCCAGCACGGCATCAAGTTCCGCTTGCGTGATCTGATCCGCAAGTTCATGAAGTTCATACTCCACGCCGGCCTGCGCAAAGGTGCGGGCCTGATTATCAGCATACACACGGGCGGCCGGGGAACTGCCGACAAGAATGGCGGCCAGTCGCACGGACCGATTCATCGCCTTGAGGGCTTGAACGTCGCTGGAGACCTGCTCTCTGATTTGTGCAGCCAGTAATTTGCCGTCAATAATCCGGGCGGTCATGCCACGTCCTCATTACGCCGGGTCATACAGGCACGGGTCCACGCCGACGGTGCCAATCAGAGATTCAAGATAACCGCCACGGCTGACCATGGCGAGTTGCTCCTGCGCTTTGGCCAGGCGGGTGGAAAGTTGTAATTCCTCCAGCCCGGTTTCATCACGGGTCTGCTCAATGTAGGCTTTGAGATAGGCCACGTGGCGGGTCCATAGGTTGATATCCACCATTTGTTTAGCGGCCAGACGTTTTTTATACCAGTCACTGGAGAGGACATGATCGCGTGTGAACATGCGGCGGATTTCCGGGTGGCGAATATCTTTACCTTCAAAATGGCCATGGGCCATAATGTGCAAAATCGCCTGAATCGGCGGGCACGCCTGCCGCACGGAGCCGTCCTCAAAATATTGCAGTGCCACGCGCTGCTGCGTTTCGGCGATGTTCAGAACGCCGTCCACAAAGACATCAAGTCCCTGAAGCTCGGGCTTAAGAACGGCTTCGTCAAACACGCGGGCGGGGTTATCAAAAATGCGGCCCAGGAATGTCCGCATGAAGCGGGCGGTAACGCGATAGCCCAGGCGGCTGGCGGGAATGGTTTTTCCTTCGTATTCAAAATCTTCCATTTTCTCAAGGTATCCGCCCGCAATGAGAAACGCGGGGTTGCGTTCCTGCGGCTTAAGCCGGCACCAGAGTTCCGGAATCAGCAGGCTGATGTCATGGCCAAAGCGGCGTTTGGGTCCCGCATATCCCGCGGCGGTGGAAAATCCAGCCAGATCCGTCAGCACGTAGCTGACTAAAGCGGCGTTAAGATCGGCGGTGGTTAGCAGGGCGTTAAAAGGTCCTTTGGTTAAGGCCCCTTCACTTCCGGCACCGGTGGTTGACGGGCTGGCTCCGGTAAGCGAGCAGATAAAATCCATGAACAGTTCAGGCAATTCCTGATAATGAATGGGATTGTAAACGGCCAACGCCCGAATGCCCGCTTTGGTATCGGGTGGATTATTGCGCCGGCCCAAAAGTACCGCGTCAACCGGGAATACAATAGGCACGTCCAAGGGTAGCGCTCTGGCCAGGCGGACACCCATCTGGGCAAGGTAGGTTTCCCGTGGGTGGGCTAAATCGGGCCGATACTGAAGATAGCGTGGATTTTTGCTGGGTTTTCCATCAACAATTCTTGGATGCGCGGAGGAAACAACGTATCCCCGCCCGCTGTTGCCGGCTTGCCGCAACAGGTGTTTCAGCGGTTCGGTATAGGCGTCAAATTCGGTAATTCGGTCAACGATCTGCCGAACTGCCGCGGTATCCAGGGGTTCATAGTTGGAAAGAAAATTATTACCCTTGGCCATATCTGATTCGGTTTGTTTATCTAAGCCGGGATAAACCGCATCATCGGGTCGCTGGAATAAACGCGTTTCAGTGTTGATCGTGAGCTTAACCGATGGGGCGTCCGAGGTGGTGATACGAAACGGCAATTGGCGGGCCGAAATGACGGTGGAAGCGGTGATGTCATCTTCCATCTGCACCTTGGCGGCCGGGAAAAAATCCTGACGGACTTTGAAGGTATTCCACGCGCCGTTGGGTAGCAGGCCCACGCGTAGATACGTTCCGGCGGCCTTGCGGCCATCCATTTTAAGTTCATGACCCGGTTCGCCATTGATAATATCCACGGAAAAGTGATGCCGCCAATTATCACCCCATTCGGGCTGATACAGTCGCTTGATCAGAAATACCAAAGCCAGAATGTTCACGGGAATGGATGTCAGCCAGCGGTTGTATTCATCGGTGTAATCCGCACTGGGCGTAAGGAGTTTAATGACACTGCCCAGTGATCGTCGCGGGCTGAGAATCGGGCGGCTGGCCGTGACGGCGTAATCATGCGGCTGCTTTCCAGCGGCCCAGCGGACGGAATGATCTTTTTTTAAAATACCCTGGACTTCATTAAGATCCGCTTCAAGGTTGTTGATGTAAATCGGGCCGTAGATCATGTAATCCGCAAGGCTTTTGCTGATTTCGCTTTTACCGCCTCCGCTGACGGTGCAGGGTTTATGGCAAAAAGTTCCTTCAGCGGTGGTGACAACAATCCGGAACCTCTCGGAACCGGGATGCTTATTGAGGAAGAGTTTCTCTCCGGAAGGCGTAACATATATCTTATCCGCCAGCAGGGGAATGTTGTGTTCAACGCCGGCCGTTTTCCATGTTATGAGGAGTTTATATAAATCCATGTGAACTTCATGGGGCAGATAAATAATTTCCGGATAGTGTTTATCAATGCCGTAGCCTTCCGGCATCACGGTCATGATAGCGCCGTAGTCCCGCATGACATCATCAAACGTTCGGCCGTTCCAGTATTTTTCGCGGTGTGTGTATTCGGTGCCCAGGCTGTAACTGGCAAAGGCCACAGCTCCGCCGGCATGTTCCTCTTCCGCGTTGCCCAGAAGATTGGCGGCAAAGCTGATCTGGGTTTTCACTTCCTTTTTGCAGTAGCCGAAATAGTTGTCGGCAATCAGCGTGACCATCACGCCGGCGGCACTGCGGCAGGTAAGCTTGAAGGCGGAGCCGCCGTTATAGAGCTCATCGGGCGTTTTCCAGCACATGCCGTCGCGTTTTTGCCGATCCGTGGCATGATCCCAGTGGGGCAGGCCGAGTTGTTTTTTGGTGCATTGGGTAAGATGCGGGGCCAGTATTACGCAGCCGGTGTGGCCCGTCCAGTGTTCCACATCCAAGGCGGCATCATTTTCCGGCAACGCGGGGTCGCCGGCGTTACCAAAAATGGACTCGACGAAATCCAAGTTGCTTACCAGACTGCCGGGAGCAAAAAAATGAATTTCCATTCTCTTTTCCGGACTGACGCCCGGCACTTCCGGCACAACGATGGGCCGCAGCAGCAGAGAGCAGAAGACCGCTACGCCACCGGGCACGTCCACGGTGTAAGGCAGGGTAAGCAGGTCCCGCGGGGGATTAAGCGCCTGTTGAAATAAGGCGGCGAAAACCGCAGGGGGCACGGCAATTTTGTCCGCCGGTACCGGTAATCCGCAATCCGTAACGTGGAAAGTTCCTTTGGTGGTGCGGCGGTCGCTGCGTGGATTGTGCAGCACACCGTTGCGCAGGCGATAGCTGGACACGTAGGGGCTTTCAATATGATCGCCATGGCGGGGCAGCGATAATTCCCGGGCGATGCCGGGGCGATTAAGGCTGAATGTTAATGCCGGCAGGCGTAACGGTTGGGGCAGCGGGCCAAGCTGACGGTTTAAAAACGCTTCTATGCGCTGATCCACGGGAACGCGATAGTCTTTGAGCAGTCGGCTCTTCTGGCGGAAGTTGGCCAATATGCCATCGGCTAATTCGTCCAGCGCTTCATCCTGCTGGTCTTCATTAATGGATGGCAGGCCCAGGGCTTTCAGTCGCAGACGGATGTATCCAGCCAAATTGGCGCGATGCGAGGCAGGGAATAAATTGGAATCCGGTTCTTTTACCAAGGTCATGGAAATAAGGCCTTTCAATCAACCCTCAAGTCAGGTACTGCTCTACACCGCCAAGTGAATATAGTGCTCCGGGCAGCGCCTTGGCAAGTGAGGGCGAATTTAATTCACGACCTCTGATTCGCCCGGCCCCGGGGGCGCAGGAAACTTACGCGGGTAAGCGGGCCAGGATTTTATGCTGCGGCTTAGCGCCGCAGCGCTGCCCACGGCCGCCAGTGTAAACGGAAAGACCACCGCCCAAGGAAAAAGAATGCCCGGATGCAGGAGAAGCGGATACATGGATAGCGCCACCGCCGGCGGATGGTACAATCGCAATACCGATAGCATAACGAGCGTCATTCCAGCAATAATAACCGCGAAGAATGGGCCGTGCACTGCAAGCGCCGCACCTGCCCCCAGGGTGGCACCAAGCGTTGACCCCGCCACTACAGGAATCGGCTGGGCGATTGAGGCCGACGGCAGTAGAACCAATATGCTTAATGTGGCGGCGAAGGGCGGCACCAGCCAGATGGTGCGGTGGAGGGTGGATCCACCAGCTAAAAAATCCAGCCCCGCCATCGCGCCCAGCATGGTGATAAACCAGATAATTGACGCGAAACTAACCTCACTATCGGAACGCCAGTGAATCAGGGCCTGCTTGAAAAAATGTTGTTTTTTCATACCGTTCCTTATTTTGTAGTCTGCGACTTTGCCGGGAGCCGAACGTGGCGGTTTGTCCGCCGTTCGCAACGGTTACGCCGTATTGTAGCAACCCGGTTCGGCGAGAAGCGACTGGCGGCGGAGCGCGGCAATTTAGCGGAATAAACGGTTATCAGCAATGTATCAGCAATGAAGCCGTATCGGTTATCATATTATGAGATTCCGACGATGGCCGGGATTTTGGAAGGTTCGTAGTCTGGAGAAAGTTTATGTCGGAGGGCGCGGCTTCTTTGCCTGATAAATCCAGTGATTTGCGTCAACCGGGGAGGGCAGTGCGTTGGCTTTCCAATCTGCGGTTGGGTTGGAAAATTCTGCGTGTTCGGATGGCCGCTGATCGCACGGGTCAGCAGGCGGCGGCGATGACATATAACACGCTATTTAGCCTTTTGCCGGTGATGGTGCTGTTACTGGTGGTCATGTCGCTGGTTCTGGCCAAGGATCAAATCCGTCATGAGGAAATGTCGTTTGTCCATCGACTGGGTTTAAATCAGTTGTCCAACCGCGGCGGGACCGGGGCGACTACCAAACCGCAATTTATTGTTGAAACAATCATCCGGCAGATTGATAAAATGCGGACGGTGCTGCGTTCGCCGGGGACCGGCGTGGTGGGGTTTATCACCCTGCTGTGGGCGGCGATCAGCTTGATGAACGTCATTGAAAATGCGTTCAACCACATTTACCGCGTAACGGAAAAGCGCCCCTGGCCGCGTAAATTTACGCTTTATTGGTGCGTGCTTTCCCTGGGGCCGCTGGCGGTGGCGGCGTCACTATTTGCCTCCGCCAAGTTTATTGCTCTGGCTGGATCACTGCATGTCGGTAGTGCGGTATTTACCCCGATAGGTATTCTGGTCAATTATGCCGGTGACTGGGTTCTGATATTCGTTATCTACAAACTGATTCCCAACGCCAAAGTACAGTGGCGCTCCGCGGCCATTGGGGCTTTGGCGGCGACGTTATTGTGGGAGGCGGGGAAATACGGCTTTGGATTTTATGTCCACGACGTGGCGGGTTATGGCAAATGGTACGGCAATCTGGGCCTGATTCCTCTGTTTATGTTATGGATTTTTCTAACCTGGAATTTCCTGCTTATCGGCCTGGAAGTGGCGTTTATTCAGCAATTTTTCCCGGTGCTTAAGCGGCGTTTTGTCATGAATCGAGGGCATACCACGACATTAACGGATAGCCGGTGGATTTTGCCGTTGGCCATTCTGATGGTGCATCGTTTTCATGAGGGGAAAAAGCTCACTGCCGAAGCCGCCGCCAATGAGTTGGGTCTGGCTTTGGAGCCGGCGGAGGAACTGCTTGCATCGCTGGCCAAAGCGGGCTTGATCCTGTCGATTGATTCGCAGCCCCGGCAATATGTTCTGGCCAAAGCGCCGGAAGCCATTACGGTCGAAGAACTTATGCAAGCCGGAGCGGACCGTTGTCACACGCTGTCCGATTCCATGGCCGGTTCGGACGAATCGCATGTGCTACGCCGCCCGCGGCTACGGGAGTTTTACGATCTGGAATTGCAGTGGGGGAAAAAGCACACACTGGCCGAGTTGGCGGCCGCGACATAGGAGCCTTCCCCATGGTGAAATCGCAACCAATTCCCATTCGCGCCGGGTTATATATTGGTTTGATGAGTGGCACGAGCGTAGACGGTATTGACGCCGCAATCGTCCGCTTGCGCAGCGCCGGCGATGGGCTGAAGGCTTCGGTGCTGGCGCATCATCAGCAGGCGTGGCCCCCGGAATTGCGGAAGCGACTTCTGGCAGTAATGGCACCGGCCAAAACGGCCACCGCAGAAATTTGCGAACTCAATATGCTTACGGCACGGGAATTCGCCGGAACTGTGAATAATATTGTGCAAAAGGCGGGCGTGGATAAATCAAAAATTATTGCCATCGGAAGTCATGGGCAGACGATTTGCCATCTTCCTCCATCATCACCGCTTCGCTCCGGCAGCACGCTGCAAATCGGCGACAACACGGTCATCGCCGCGATGACAGGGATTTGCACAGTGGGAAATTTTCGCCCGGCGGATATGGCCCTTGGCGGCCAAGGCGCGCCGCTGGTTCCGCTGGTGGATAAGCTGCTCTTGACGCACAGTAAACGCACACGCTGTATTCAGAATCTGGGCGGTATCGCCAACGTGACCTATTTGCCGCCGCGCGGGGCAACGCGGGAAATAATGGCTTTTGACACCGGTCCGGCCAATATGCTCATGGACGCCTTTGTCACGCTCTCAACGGGGGGCAGGATGACGTATGATAAGGACGGGCGGTTGGCGGCGGCGGGGCGCATTTACAAACCTCTGATGCGGAAGCTGGAGGCTATGCCGTATTTTCATTTGGCACCGCCCAAATCAACAGGCCGTGAACTTTTTGGCGAACCTCTGGCCCGAGCCATGATGAAGCAATTCCGGAATGTCAGTTGCCCCGATCTACTGGCCACCGCTTTGGAACTTACGGCATGGAGCATCACGGAATGTTATCGCGGGTATTTGCCGCAACCGCCGCAGGAAGTCATCCTTTGCGGCGGCGGCGCGGACAACCCGGTTTTAGTGGACCGTCTGCGTACCTATCTCACAATTCTTCAGTGCTACCAGGTGCGAAACATTTCTGAATATGGCATTATCAGCCAAGCCAAAGAGGCTCTATCGTTCGCGGTCCTCGCTGCCCTGACGCTGCAACGCATTGCCGGCAATATCCCGGCTGCGACGGGAGCACAATATCCTGTTGTTCTGGGAAGCGTAGCGACTCCAACTGCCGGGCGAAAGCAATCGTAACAGCGGTAATGGAACCGGTGGATTAAATGCGTCTTCATCTGCGGTATTTTCGTAAGCGTACATATCTTTGCTATTCTTATGCGGAATTATTAATTCCGACGGAACCAATAGCCGCGATAAAAAGCGACAGACAAAAAGCGAGAGCTGCCGGCGGGTTGGGCGCATGAGCCGGAGCGACTGATAGGGCCTCAGATCACGCACGCAAGGAAAAGGGCGGCATACCGCTGGAGGAAATCCAAGCGCGGCTGGCGAAGGGAAAACCCGTGGCTGATTACCGGATAATCGTTCCCCACAAGATAAAATAACCTTTACATTTGATGATTTTGTTAAAGCCACCGCTGGGACTCGAACCCAGGACCTAAGCTTTACGAAAGCTTCGCTCTACCAACTGAGCTACGGCGGCGCGCGATCTATTTTCGCCGGTGAAATCAACTCTTTGCGTTGATTCCATTGGCGATTATTTGTGCATCATACCCGCTCTATTCTGTCCAGCCAAGTCGATGGGGGGCATCTTGCACCATGTCCGCGAACATGGCGGGCCGCGATTCCAGGGGATGCGGCGGAAGGAATATCGGATGGTAAAAGTTTCAAATTGATAAAACAGTCGCCCTATTTCCAATGCCGAGGCGTGATACAGCACTCGGACAGGCTCCTGGTAAGGTGCTCACTCATCTTGGCTTACGGGAAAAACCTGCCGGCGGCGACGGCTGGCCCCGAGGGTTAATGGCGGAGCCGTCCGGCGGTATCGAGGGGCTATCGTCTTGGTGGTGATTACTCAACTACCGGCACCATCGGTTATGATTTGAGTATGAACGATGCAAAGACCTCTATTTTGGATTTATCTCCCGGTGACCTGCAGGCCCAAACTGCGGAATTTGGCATGCCGAAATATCGGGCGGCGCAAATTATGGAATGGATTTATAAAAAGCGGGCTGCATCCTTTGAGCAGATGACCAATCTTTCGCTCAACGATCGAGCCATGCTGGCGGAACGCTATACGCTGTTTACCGGTGAAATGACCCGGCAGGTGCGGGCTTCGGATGAAACCGAGAAAATATTAATCCGCTGGGCGGATGGCGGATTGACCGAAAGCGTCATGATTCCATCGGATGATGATCGCACCGATGATCAAGGCAATATCACTGTAGCGCATCGGCGCACCGCCTGCCTGTCCACGCAGGTGGGCTGCCCGGTGGGATGTGCGTTCTGCGCCAGCGGATTGCAGGGGCTTAAAAACAACCTGCGGCCGGGACAGATTGTGGAGCAGGCGCTGCGGTTAACCGCCTTGCTGCCGGAAAAAATGCGGTTAAGCAATGTGGTGTTTATGGGAATGGGCGAACCGCTGGCGAATTTTGACGCCACGGTTGCCGCCATTCGTATTCTGATGGCGGATTGGGGATTGAAAATCGGCGGGCGGAAAATTACCGTCAGCACCGTTGGCCTGCCGCCGCAGATCAAACAACTTGCCGATACCGGCCTTCCCGTGACGCTGGCGGTAAGCCTGCACGCCCCCAATGACGCTTTACGCAAGCGCATTATTCCATGGGCGCGCGGCATAACCATTGCGGCCATTGTGGAAGCGGGGCAGTATTATTTTCAGACCACTGGCCGCGAATTAACGCTGGAATATATTATGCTTGATGGCGTTAATACGCTGCCGGAACATGCCGGTGAATTGGCGGTTATTGCCAAAAAATTGCGTGCCAATGTGAATTTGATTTATTACAACGAGGTGCCGGAATTGCCGTTCCGGCGGCCTTCGGGGAAAACCATGCTGGAATTTCAAACGGCGTTGCGCACCAGCGGGGTAAATGTGCATGTGCGGCGCAGCTGCGGCCGGGACATCGCCGCCGCCTGCGGCCAATTGGCGCGACAGGACACGACCCGCCCGATAACTATGACTGTTTCATCCAGTGCAGAGCAACCCGCATCTGGTGACTCTGAGGTGTCCTAAGGGCCTGTCCGAGTAATTGCCATCCCGGCCCATTACTCGGACAGGCTCCCGAGGGCATAACGCTCCAAAAGCTTCGTGAAAAGTTGAACGATAGCCGCTTACATAACCGCAGGCGAACCATCGCTTGCCTTCCGCTACTGGTGCGTGCATGATAATAGCATCCATTGCCAAGCATTAAAAATGCTTGCCAAGGAGAGATGGCTGAGTGGCTGAAGGCGCCGGTTTCGAAAACCGGTTAGGGCGCAAGTCCTACTAGGGTTCGAATCCCTATCTCTCCGTTTTTCCTGTGGCCGGAGGTCGCAAACATGCGATTTTCGGCCATTTTCATTTCCGGGGCGTGCCCGGAAGCTCCCTTTTGTGGCGGTATTTGTGGCGTTTTGTGGCGTGGGACCACTCCGCCGGGGAGTTTTCGTCATGGCGCGCACTACAACATCGTTTCGTGTTGGTCGAGTCCAGGGGTATCAACGCGGCAAGGTCTGGTATCTCTGTTATTTTGAGCAAGGGCAGCGCAAACGCCCGCGTGTCGGTTCAGACCGTGAGGCCGCGCGCATGCTGGCCGCCCAGACCAACGCCCAGATCACCGTCGGCGCTCCGGGCGTGTTGAGCTTTGAACCCGTTGCCATAGCTGAACTTCGCCAGCGCTGGCTGAACCATCACGAACAGGTGCTGCGATCCTCGGTTTCCAGTATCCGCCGTTACCGTGCCGCCACCGATCACTTGCTGGAGTTTGTCCGCGCTGTAACACCGGTGCGACTGGTCTCCGGCTTCACACCGCAACACGCCGAATCCTTTGTCGCCTACTTACGGCAACTTGAAAAAGCTCCCAACGGCCATGCCAATGCCTGTAAACGGGGCTTGCGCGATAAGGGAATCAAATTCATTCTCCAAGTCTGCCGATCCATGTTCACCTATGCCCGTTCCCGCCGGCATCTTTCCCCTTATGCCGAAAATCCCTTCAGCGTCATCGGCATCGACCGTATGCCCATTGAGAATGCCAAGCCAATCACCATTTTGACACCGGATCAAGAGGTGGCATTTCTCAAAGCTTGTGATCCGTGGGAATTTCCCATCTTTCTGACCCTGATGCTCACGGGCTTGCGGCCCGGAGAATTGACGCACCTGCTGCTACCGGATGATCTGGATATTTCGGAATGTCTCTTGCGAATCCGCAACAAGCCGGAACTGGGCTGGCAGATCAAGACCCGTAACCAACGCGATATACCCTTGATTCCCGAACTCGTGGAGGTGCTCCGCATCAGCATAGGCCAAAGGACGGCCGGGCCGGTGTTTTTACGTAAGAAGCATCAGCCGGATTCCTCGGCATCACTGGCTGGCAAGACCGGCAAAGAATTGCAGCAGATTCTGGAGGAACGCATTGCCCGGATACCATCATCCGAACAACCATCCAATGGCTCTATCTCCCGCCAACAACGGCTTCAATTCGCCGCCGGTATATGGCGCGATGCCGGGGCCGCCGATGCAGACCGTATCCGAACAACGTTTATTCACTTGACCGCCAGAATCGGTCTGCCGGAAGCTACCGCCCCCAAATTATTGCGGCATACCTTTGCCACCTGCCTGCAGGATGCCAACGTAGACCCATTGATCCGCAACCAGTTGATGGGCCATCGGCCCGCCGATGGTTCCAAGTCCGGTGGTGGACTGGGCATGACGGCAGTTTATACCCATAGCCGCCCTGAAACGATCCGCCAACAATTGGGCATGGCCACGGCGAAGCGGGGCATTGTCAGTGTCGCGCGTGAATGGATTCAATCCCGAACCGCCACCTTACAATCCCAGAATGCCCAAACGTGTGGATAATGCCTCGATCACGGGTTTCATCTGGGATTGCAACGCCGCCTCGTAATGCTGCCGTATTTGATTCAAGTGCGCGTAATGCACAATGGCTTCCCGGCCCTGGGTATGGCCCAGCAGGTATTTGATGTAACGTTCCGGCATACCCGAATTCTGCATACAGGTGGCAAACAGGTGCCGGAAGTCTTTGAGCGTAGCGGTGTCTGGCCAGCCCAGTTGACTCCGAATACGCTGGAATTCCCGACTGATGGCATCATAATCCAATCCCCCGGCTTCCCGCAGAATAGTTTGGCGAATCTCTTCCCGTCCAGCGGCTTCACTGATGCCCATCGTGCGATGTTCATATTCCGCAATGAGTTTTGCCAATGATGTCCCCAGCAAAGGGCTATCGGCTTTACCCGCATATCGTCGCCGAAGCAGCAGGCCAACGGCGACATGGCCACTAATTCCATGAATACCCAAGCTCTTTTCAATTACCGGCACCAGTGGCAGCCATTTGTCACGTTTCCCCTTGGTGGTGTATTCCAGCTTCTCCAAACATACCACCTTCAACCAGCCATCTTCAATATGCTCGTGAAACAACATGCACGGTTCACCGGCCCGCAGACCGTAGCAGATTAATAAGGCAAATATCGGCAATTGATGCAGGTCACAGGCCCTCAGAAAGTCTGCCGCCATGCCAACCGTTATATCCGGCTCGCCCAATAACCCAGTTCCCGAGTCACCGCTACGTTCATCCCGATTCTTATGGAAGGTATTACTGCATTCCGGCGGCAGCAGATTGCCCCGATGCACATCACTCGCCCAGGCGTACATTGCCCGCACGGTATCCATCACATATCCCCGGCTCTTCATTCGCCGTAAGGCCGTATTGGCATGGCCATTAGTACTACAACGCTACAAGTGGCTCCAATCGCAGACTATCATGTCGTTCAATTTGAGCCCCAGCGTGTGCAAACGTCGAAGTGTCCGCTTGCGGTGGCTGCGTTCGGCAGCGACATTGCGGCGTTGCGTCCGAACCAGCGTCTGGGAGATCATCTGGGCCAGAGCTTGTGTGCATCGGCCGCCGCGTGTCCATACTCCCACCAGGCTGGCCGTCGCGGTCCGCACCTGGCAAACCGTCAGTGCCGGATTTTTTTTTATGCGCTTGGTGGAACTCGGCCATAAACAAATAACTTACACAACTGAGAATCAAATGACGGCGGATCGACTGATACTTGCGCACCTCGAAGTGGTCCAGCCCCAGTTCACCCTTGCCGTCCTCGAACATCCGTTCGATCTTCCAACGGGAGAAGGCCACCAGTAGCAGCGTTTCCACCGACGTGTTCTGGGGCGCGTTGCTCAGGAAGTACTTGACCGTCTCGGGCTCCAGCACGTTGTACGCCACCACCAGGTGGTGCGGCTGGGTGGGCAGGCCGTCCTCGTCTCGCAGCCACACACACAAACGCTTGGCTTTCCAAACCATCGGCCCTTTGTGGCCGTCCTTGACGTGATAGGTTTGCCAATCGTCGCGCCGGAA
>DAHVEJ010000047.1 GCA_027313145.1 Phycisphaerales bacterium
CCCACGGCCTCTTGGCCCCCGCCCGAAGGGTTGGCCTTAAACCGGCCATCTGCGGCGTCGCGTCGGCTCAAGGGGTTTACGAACCCGGTTCTCGCCGCCGACTCCTTGCATCTGGCCGGTTTAAGGCCAATCAACCCGTAATTATGGCCGGAACAGGGCACTAGCCGGTGCGGTCGAGTAACAAGGATTTCTGATGGCACGGTATTCAGCCACTCATAAAGTTATCAGGGTGTCCCTGATTTTGCCGCTGGAACACTATTATGCGCGCGGCATTCTCATGGGAATTCAAAAAGCCATTTATCCACACAACTTGTCAGCCGCCACTGGACACAGCGAAACACAGCCGCCGACGGAACGATCCGATTTACCTTGGACATTTAGCATTCATGGCGGCAGTCCGCGCGGCAAGGCTCTGGAGCGGCTATTTTCCGATTTACAGCGATGGCGACCGGATCTGGTCATTGCCCGAATTGAAGAGCCGAAATTGGCCGAGCACTTGCGCAAACTCCGTATTCCGGTGGTGGAGATATACAACGACAAGAGTTGGAACTACTTTGTTTCCGTGGACTGTGATGACGTGGCGTTCGGGCGTGTGGGAGCGGAACACTTTCTAGATCGCGGCTTTCAAAATTTTGGCTTCATAGGAAGTTTCGCCTACCGATTTGTGACGGATCGAATGGCGGGCTTCCAGGACCGCTTGGCCCATCTGGGCAACACCAAATCGAAACAGGCAAATCGCGCCGGTTGGACGTTTAATTCCTTTAATTGCCATACGATTATCCCCAACGCTACGGTAGAATACGATCAACTTGATTCTGTTGGAGATTGGCTGGAATCTCTGCCGAAACCGGTGGCGATTATGGCCGGGCGGGACAGTTGGGGATTGCTCCTGGCGCATGCCGCGTTTGAACGTCGTCTGCACGTGCCGGAGGAAATTGCCATCCTGGCGGTGGATAATGATCCCGCCCTGTGCGAGTATTGCAATCCGCCTCTATCCAGCATTAATCAGGATTTTTTAATGGTGGGACGACAGGCCGTGGAAACAGGGAAGCGACTGTTACAAAAACAAGGGATTGCAAGCAAGCCCGCACCCATCGGGCCTGGTGAAATTCACAGGCGATTGTCATCCGATATTCTGGCGGTAGACAATCCGGATGTGGCGGCGGCTATTCGCTATATTCGCGATCATATCCGTGAAGGCATTAATGTGAAGACACTTCTGCAAGCCGTGCCGGTGAACCGGCGGAAATTGGAAAGGGAATTCCGCCGAATACTGGGGCGGTCTCCGCAGGATGAAATTCATCTTTTTCGGCTGCAACTGGTTAAGAAAATGCTGGAAACGGATATGTCCATGCGATCCATCGCGATGGCGTCAGGTTTCTCGTCCGCCCAGTATCTGTCGACATTTTTTCAGTCCGCCACGGGAAGCACACCACGGGCCTACCGCCTCAATATGAGAACTAACACAAGTGAAGCGGTGGGCCACCCCGCCGGATATCCAGAAAAATAATTAGTGACAGCATTGCTGGAGTCCACGCCTGTCACAAGCCATGTCGCAAATTCAAACATTTCAGCCGCAATTTTTTATCTTGTTTTGCCTTCTCGAATGGGATAAAGTCATTTGCAGAAGAATTACACCGTTGGTGGTTGAAGCTCTGGCAAGGATAGGGCATCAGGCAGATGTGAATTCTTGGTCAGTTCCTACGCGGTGTAAAATCCGGTCCGGCTCAACTGGGGCCGTTGAAACTGTAATTTGTTTTCATGCCGCCGCGCATGATGTTTTGTTGCAATTGTTTGTGCTATGTGTAGTAGCCGACCAACAGGACATGCGTGTGGTCGGCGTAAACGGGAGGTTTTCTTATGCGTGCTTCGAAGGTTAATATTGTTGCGGCAGCAGGCTTAGCAGGCATGGTATTGGTGGCGGGAGCGTCCGCCGTCCGGGCAGACACGGTAAATGGCAACATTTCCGCACTGCCAACGCCAAGTGGCAGTCAGGTCGTTATCGCCGTCAACCCCACCGATGGCAATGGTAATAGCAGTGGCGGTACCCTTAATTACTACAGCAACCAATGGTTCGGGCAGACGTTTACCACCGGATCGAACGCTGACGGCTACCTGCTCAATTCGATTGCAGTCTTGGATCAATATGAGCAAAGCCACGGCTGGGCTTCCGGAAATACTGTCACGCTAAACGTCTTTCAGCCTACAACGGGTGCAACTTCCGGGCCGGTTCTTTATACGGGCACCACGACAGTCAGCGCCGCTGGGGCGAATGGCAAATGGGTGGTGTATAGTCTTTCCGCTCCACCGCAGCTGGCACCAAATACGCTTTATGCCTACGCGATGAATTCGCAGGGTACCAATGCATACAGCGCGATGGGGTTAACCGTCGGCAACGGCAGTTCCAGCACTGCGAGCCAACCTGGCACGGGATCAGCTACCGGACAATTGGCGACGTTCCGGACAAGCACCGGGGCATTTACCACCACGCCAGCCTATTGGACTGGCGCTGGATGGGGAAGCAACCCAGCGGCTGCCCAAGTTTCCGCCACGAATGACCCAACGGACGTATTTACCGATAATGCCGAGTTCCAAATTATCGGCACGCCGGCAACAACGCCGATTCCGGAACCCGCAACGGTTGGAATCTTTGCGGCTGGCGCAGTGGCATTGCTGATACTGCGGCGGCGTAAAAGCGCGTAATGTTTTAGTTGTGCCAGCGAACGACATATTGGAAAAAGGAGTATTGTTATGAAATCTCATCGTGGTTTTACCCTTATTGAACTGCTGGTAGTGATCAGCATTATTGCACTGCTGATTGCGCTTTTGCTGCCCGCCTTGGCAGCGGCCAAGGCGGATGGCCTTAGTACCGTGTGCCTGTCAAACCTGCGAGTGTTGGGCCAAGGTTACATTGAATATAGCGACGCCAACCGCGGTGAGGTGATGCCTTACGCATGGGATTATCCGTTCTATGGCACCACCGGCAAGGATGCCGCGCAATACAACGAAGGCTGGACAAGATTAATCGCGCCTTATCTAACTAGTGAGCACATTCCGTACTTGCCCGGCACGACCGAATTATCCGAACCGGCGGGCGTAAAGGCCATTATGACGTGTCCGGTGACAAATAACTCCGGCAATATCCCCGGATCATGGGGACCGGGATCATCAACTTACGCCTGGCGGCAGTGGAACGCCGATGGTAATGACCCACAGGGAGGCTGGATATGCAGCTATGGCATGAACGGATGGGTTTACAACCCCGCGCCCGGGCAAGGTTTGCATAGCTATATATGCCAAAATCTAGCCAGCTACCAGCCTGGCTATGGCGTTAATTCCTACTTCTGGCCCAAGGCGGATGTCAATGGTGCAGTACCTCTATTTGGTGACTGCACGTGGGTAGACACTTTCCCGCTGTGGACCGACGCGGTTCCAGGAAATTTGAACGGCAATAACATGTCAAATGAACCTCCCACATTCCAAGTGCCCGCACCGCCCGGCATGATGCAACAGTCCTGTTTAAATCGCCACGGAATGGCAATTAACATGGTCTTTGGCGACGGCCACGCGGAACATATCCCGCTGGGCAAGCTCTGGCAGCTTCGATGGTCACCCAATTGGCAATCCAAGAATGTTGTCATCACTGACCCTAACTGATAATCTCCGCCGCGCGTGCCAGCGGGTCGCACGGAAGTCGTGGAGCCGGTTTGTACAGCAATATGTAAGCCGGCTCTTTTTTTTTTACCTTTTTTTGAGGGATACCCCTCATGGCCAACTCACCAAGTCAAACGTTTTCGCATTCCGGGCTACTGCCAAGCACCAGAAGATTATCGTTGTTTGCGGCAATCAGCGCTTCATTGATGACAACAATGGGGCTTTATGCGGCGGCACCGAGCTTGGAAGTCAACGGCACCAACATCGTAACCGTTAATGATCCGACGGTTCCGGTGCAATTGCAGGGAGTCAATTTGGGTGGATGGCTGGTGCCGGAAATGTCCATGATTCCCTTCAACAGCACAAATATTCCCGATGCGTACACTCTGTGGAATACGCTGCAAAGTCGATTTGGAACAACTGACATGGAGAATGTTTGCACAGCTTGGCGCAGCAATTGGATTACCCAGAGTGATTTTTCCCTCATGCATCAAGATGGATTTAATACCGTTAGACTCCCTTTTGAAGCCTCCATGTTCACCGATCCCAATGAGGACGGATTCAAATGGCTCGACGAAGCCGTCAATTGGGCCACCCAGGAGAACATGTACGTTATTCTCGATATGCATGGAGCACCCGGCGGACAAAGCTCATCGGAAGACACCGGGCAGCAGAATCAGAACCAGTTTTTTTCCAGCCAAACGGATATTAACCAGGCGGCGCAGGTGTGGAGCGAAATTGCCCAGCACTATAAGGGGAATTCAACAATTGCGGGCTATGACCTTCTCAATGAGCCGGTGGGCGCTCCGAATTATGCAACCTTGGATACCGTATATCAGCAACTGTATACCTCCGTCCGCAATACCGGTGATCAGCACATTATTTTTATGGAGCCGGCCAATTATTGGGATACCAATAATCTACCTTCGCCGACATCGATGGGTTGGAGTAACGTGGCATACAGTGGCCATATTTATGATTTTTCCTCCTCAAGCCAATCCCAGGAGTTAGCCGATTTTTCCAATGCTATCACCAGCTTGGCCGCGACCGCCAAACAGCAGAACGTACCGGCTTACGTTGGGGAATTTGGACTTATCCAATCCGACGGCAGCAGCAGCGAATTTAAGCAGGTTGTATCGGAACTGGATCAGAATCACATGGCATGGACGGCGTGGCCGTGGAAGGAGTTTACGAATAACGCCGGCCTTCGCACATGGGGCGTAATGCAGAATCCCATGGGTATGGCCGAAATAAATCCGCTAACCGATACCTACGCGCAAATCATGGCGGATATGCCGATGTATCAGACCTCTAATTTCACCTTTAACCCCGCGTACAGCCCGGTGCCCGAGCCGGCGAGCTTTGCGACCGGGGCTTGTGGTCTTGCCGCAATAGGGCTTTGGGGATTGGGAAAACGCCGCGGATTAACGCGGTGACATTAGCCATGCAGGCCACTACCTGCCCGCAGCAAATTAATTAACTGCTGATCTGACCCAATTTGGATACATGTTGATTCGCGCGGACAACGCGAAGTTCGGCGCGTGCGTGGTATTGACCCATGAGAGCGGAGTGCCGATAGTATTCTTTAAATGCTTGACGAGACTGCGGCGTTACGGGCGACGACGATTTTTTGGCCGCCTGATACAGGAGACGATAAATGACCTTGAAGGCACAAGAGATTCTAAGACAATTATTGATTCTGGCGGCGGCCATTCTGGCCCTGAATGCCATGTTTTGCGCACAGGCCGCAATCGCCGCACAGTTGATCAACGTTAATGGCCACAGTCCGGGCCGCATTTTTGAAGGCATCGGTGGGGAAAGCGCCGGGGCTTCCACACGTTTATTGGTGGATTATCCCAAAAAGCAGCGCAATGAAATTTTGAATTATCTCTTCAAGCCTGATTTCGGCGCAGCATTGCAAAATCTTAAGTGTGAGTTGGGCGGCGACATGAATTCCACCGATGGAACCGAGCCGGCCTATTTCCGCACGCGCGCGGAATATCAGCATCCCAAGGCGGCGTATTTTCGCCGGGGGTATGAAACGTGGCTCATGCGTCAGGCTCGAAAACGCAATCCGAACATCCGTCTGGGGCTTTTGCAATGGGGTGCTCCGGGCTGGCTGGGAGACAAGCACCACGCCGCGACGGATTTTACAGCCAAATTTTATTCCCAGGATAACGCTAATTATATTGCCCGCGTGGTGCAATGTCTGAATAAGTTTGATCATATCCGAATTAATTACGTGGGCTGCGCCAATGAGCGGATGTGGGATGTTCCTTGGGTGCTTAAACTCCGCCGGGCATTGGATACCGACGGGCAGCAGCACGTTCACATTGAAATGGCGGATTTTTTTCACTGGAATACCCTGGTGCATCAGGTGAAGATCAATCCGGCATTTGCCAAAGCAATTTCCGCCATTGGTAAGCATTATCCAGGCTATAAGTCCACGCCGCAGGCGCGGGCGTTACATATTCCGCTTTGGTCCGGTGAAGATTGGAGCGGAGCCAAACCCCACACCGCCACCATGGCGAAGCTGTTAAACAGAAATTATATAGAAGGCCGGATGGTGCGTACGATTATCTGGGCATTGGATACCTCCTATTATAGTAATCTTCCTGCCGCTAATGACGGGCCATTGTTAGCCAATGAGCCATGGTGCGGCCACTTCGAGGTATTGGGGCCGATTTGGGCCATCGCCCATACCACGCAATTTGCGCAACCCGGATGGCAATACCTGAACTCGGCCTGCAAGTTATTGAGGGGGCACGGCAGCGTGGTCGCCTTAAAAAGTCCGCATGGGCACAACTTCAGCATCATCATCGAGACGCAAGATGCCACCGAACCGCAAACGCTAGCCATTCGCATCTCCGGCGGCCTGCCCGGCAACGTACCGCTGCATGTGTGGC
Source organism: Phycisphaerales bacterium (assembly GCA_027313145.1). Lineage (GTDB taxonomy): Bacteria > Planctomycetota > Phycisphaerae > WQYP01 > WQYP01 > JAMDCX01. The sequence goes on from DAHVEJ010000047.1 coordinate 6,561, forward strand.
GATCCTTGCCGCATAATTATTTCCGGCGGCAGCCGGAGCTTACGCCCGTCAAGGGCCTGGTTTCAATGAAATTGCTGCCCCATGCCATCTATTCCATTACCACAACAACCGGGCAGCACAGGGGCAAAGTGCGCGATATTCCAAAAGCCAAACCGTTCCCGTTACCGTATAGTTCCAAATTGTCGCACGGTGATATTGCGGAAATGCCGCGATATTTTGCCGATCAGGAAGGTTCTTTTAATATCGTCACGTCGCCGGATGGCAGGGGTCATGTTCTGGAGCAATTAATAACATCGCCACAAATACCCTGGAGTTATCAGCATCGGCCGTTCACCATTATTGGTGCCGCAAATTGGCATAATTACGCGGTAGCCTGTGAGATTCGTCTTCCGACAGCGGGCAGTGCGGGAATTATTGACCGCGTAGCGGATGTCAACTGGCATTTCAACCAATCCAATGGATACCGCGTGATGGTTAACGCGGACGGAGCGTGGCAACTTTTGGCGGTAAAAAAACTTCTGGCACACGGCAAGGTCGCACCGCTGGGATCGTCGTGGCATCACCTCAAGCTGGTCTGTCAGGGAAGCACAATATCCGCGTATCTTGACGCAAAACAATTAGCGTCGGTGAAAAACTCGAACTACCGCGCCGGCATGGCCGGGTTGGCGTCGTCCTGGAATCATGCCTGGTATCGCGACTTTACCATTACCCCCCTGCACCACGCCATTTCGCCGAAACCGCGATAAGCAACCAGCTTCCGTCCATCTGCGAAATATATCGTTGCACCACAGCGGCACGACAGCTTGCTATTTATAAAAGGCCAGCAGCGTATCGGCCACGTGCTGGATCTGGGCGTCGGTGAGTTCGGGGAATACCGGCAGCGCGAGAACTTCGCGGCAGGCTTGCTCCGAGACGGGAAAGGCACCTTCTCTGTAGCCCAAATCCTGAAAGCATTCCTGAAGATGCAGCGGTCGCGGATAATATATCGCACTCCCAATGCCATGCTTTTGCAGATGCTCTTTTGCGGAATCCCGGCGGGGAATGCGGACCACATATTGGTGGTAGACGTGATGGGTGCCGGGAATTTCCACCGGAGCAATCACATCCGTATTCTTAAAACGCCTGGAATAATAGTCCGCGATTTGTCGCCGGCGACTATTCCACGTATCGAGATATTTCAATTTAACATTTAACACCGCACACTGAATGCCGTCCAGGCGGAAATTTCCGCCAACAAAAGCGTGATGGTAGCGGCTGGTTTCACCGTGCTGCCGGGTCTGTTCCAGGCGCCCGGCCAAAGCGGTATCTCGGACGATCACCGCGCCGGCATCACCGGCGGCACCGAGATTTTTCGTGGGATAAAATGAGAGGCACGCCGTGCTGCCAAGTTCACCGGGAACTTTCCCACGGCTGTCCGTAGCGCCGATACATTGCGCGGCATCTTCCACGATTTTCAGGTTGTGCTTGCCGCACAATTCCGCCAAAGGAGTCATTTCGCACATTTGGCCAAAGAGATGAACGGGGATAACGGCCTTGCACTGCGCGTCAACCACAGCGGCAATGGCATCGGCGCGCATGAGAAAAGTTGCCGGATCAATATCCACAAATACCGGCTTTGCGCCGGCGCGGGTAATGCAGCCGGCGGTGGCAAAAAAGGTAAAAGGCGTAGTGATGACTTTATCACCCCTGCCAATGCCCAATGCCATCAGCGACGCCAAGATGGCATCGGTACCGCTGGATACCGCTACGGCCCGCGCATTAAATCGTTGTCCAAGATTGCTCTCAAAGCCTCTCAGCGCCGCGCCGCCGATGTATTCGGTTGAATCCAGAACGCGGCGAACGGCGGTTTCAATTTCAGAACGCAGGCTTTGATACTGAGTTAAGATTTCAAACATCGGAACTGAGGTTGTATTCGCGGCCATAGATTTTGCAACAAGGTTGTCCGGCATTTAGTTCTCCAAATCAGGGCCAGAAGTCCAAAATGCTATGCCAGCGCACCGAAATTGTCCATGCTGCGCCATTGCCGCGTCGTATTTATAAACATGATGAGTTACCGCCCCAGCACGATTACCCCCGCGCCAAAAGGATACGCATTTTCACTGGTCAGTGGCACCCCCGCGCGTTGCATCAGATCGCAATTCTCGCCAATGGATTTGCCAATGTGGCGGAAATGGCGCAGAATCCTTGCAGTGGCCTATTGCGCCCAAGCCCTCTTCGTGTGATAATTTTGTTCGTGACCCGCTTGGTGGAATTGAGTCTTCTTCATGCGAACCATTGCTCTGATCATCGATACCGTCGGCAGCTACGGCCGAGGATTGCTTAGCGGCGTGGCCCGCTTTGTCCAAACGCATATCGGCTGGCAAGTAATTTATGAAGAACGCAAAGGTAATGACAATCTGCCCAAATGGCTCGTGCGCGGCAGTTGCCAGGGGGTGCTGGCACGTGTGCGCGACCAGCGGCAACTGTCATCTCTGCGCAGGCTCGGCGTACCGCTGGTAAGCCTGGGTGAAGTGCCCCATCAAACGGATGTTGTAACAGAGATTCTCAGCGATCACCGAATGATCGGACAGTTGGCGGCTGAGCATTTAATCGAACGCCAGCTACGCCATTTCGGCTTTTATGGTTCCGGTGGAGCGGTATTTTCCGATTTAAGACTTGAGGGGTTTCGCACTTACCTCACAGGGCAAACGCATCAGACGCATATTTTTCTGGAAGAGAAATGGGATCCGGGCGTATCCCGGTATAAGCGCCGGGGTGATCCATTCTGGGAAGATGCGCAGCTTAACCAGTGGCTGGAACAACTGCCTAAGCCCATCGGCATTATGGCTTGTAACGATTATTTTGGCCGACTGCTTTTAAGCGCCTGCCGTCGCAATGGCGTGCACGTGCCCAATGAAGTCGCGGTGATCGGCGTAGATAATGACGAAATTATTTGTGATCTGGCGGTACCGCCGCTGTCAAGCGTGGACCCCGCGGCTGATGCCATCGGCTTTCGCGCAGCGGAATTGCTGGATGAAATGCTGCGCGGCCAAAGCCCGGCAACCACGACGATCTATTTTCCTCCCAAAGCGGTCATGGCCCGAGCCAGTACCAATACTATCGCCGTTGCGGACGCTGTGATTGTCAAAGCGCTGCAATTTATTCGCGACCAGGGCGGGATCGGCATTAACACGGAAGACATTCTGGATCATTTGTCAAAATCGGCGATGCTGGTTTCCCGCAGCACGCTGGAAAGAAAGTTTCAAGCGCGACTGGGATTTGCGCCGCATGATGAAATTGCACGTGTAAAACTGGAGCGAATCGAACGGCTGCTTCTTAGCACCAACTATTCGCTGGCACGGATTGCTGATATCGTGGGCATGACCGCTGAGCAACAATTAGCCACCTTCTTTCGCCGCTATCGCGGTATGACACCGGGAAGCTTTCGGCAGCATTTTGGCGCTGGAAAACCCTTGACATCTGAAAGTTAGAAGCCCATTCCAATAACTGTATGACGCAATTTGTTACAAGAGATGATGCAATTTAATCCTTCCATACGCTCTTGATTCAATCTATAGTTGCATTATCAGCCGATGGGCCGTCTGCTGCAATTCGTATAGCAGCGAGAAATCGGCTGATGCAGTTGAACGAATTTTGACATGTTATGAGGTTACGTAGATAGAAGGAGTGCACACTTATGAAAGCCATAGAAATCGTTTCGCCGAGACGCAGATTCCCCCACCGGGATGGTTTTACGCTTATTGAACTGTTGGTGGTTATTTCCATTATTGCAGTCCTGATTGCTTTGTTGCTGCCGGCATTGGCGAAAGCCAAAGAAGCCGCCAATGACACAGTTTGCCAAACCCATATTCGTTCGCTGTGCCAGGCGACGATTATTTATTCCCAGGAAAATCGGGATTTTCTGCCCGCGATGTTTAATACGTCGGGCGATCTTTATGGGCCGAATCCCTCTTTCGCTGCGCTGAATAAAAGCCCGGCTGGGATTTGGCCGTTTGAAATTATTACAACGATGTATCCGTACTTGAGCCATGCGGCGGCTCTGTCGCCGACGAATCCGAATTTCTGGTCGCAGCCGTTCCTGAGTGTGCAACCTGATTTCATCGATCCGTCCGTGGAGGCTCTTAAAGGCGGCAACGATCCCTGGGAATACACAGACACGAACAATGGCCAGGTAAATCAGTACTCGGCGATCGACTACGGTTATAACGATTGGATAGCGGCAGGCACACGCTTTTCTAACGTCACCATGGCGTCGCAGGCGCAACTTTGGAGTTGCTACACCTGGCCGGGTGAAAACGCCAACTTGCTACCGCACTATCCGTCGGCACCGGACCCTTTTGTCAATGCCGGCTACGCGGATGGCCATGTGGATGTTGTAAAATATTCGCAACTCCAGTCCACATTTGATCTGATGAACAACTACCAGTCGACCGTCTGGCCTTATTACGGCTCAACAAAATTTCTGAGCTTGGGCTGGAATGTCACCTGGATGAATCAGTACTAAAGGTGAAACACTCGCGTGTAAGCATGTCAGATGTCGCTAAAGGAGGTGAAAAAGAGAGCCTGCGATGCCCAGGATAGCCCATAATCGGCGATTGAGGGAGTTTCTGGCTTAATGATTCTGGTTGCGTGTAAATTAAATCTCATGATGTTCAATGTGGAAAATTCCAACCACAAAAAGGAGACAACAATGAAAAATCACCATGTAAATCGTAAATCCAATCCGGCGTTTGCCGCCTTGGCATTCGGTGCGTTGACGACCCTGCTGATCGGATCGGCCGCAAACGCGGCCATGCTGGCGTCAGATAACGCGGGCAATTATACTGCCACTTCCGGCGCTACAAACCTTTGGCCCAATGGCACGTCTACTCTCAACGGCGGGACGGGATTTGGCGCGTGGACACTTGATGCGACCAGCCCCAGCACGTCTTACGCAGGGGCTTATTTGGCGATTCCCTCCTATACCTGGCCCAAATCCGAGGCAATTGCCACAGACGGCGGATATATCTGGGGAATTTATTCCGGTGGAGGTGCCGTAGGTGCTATTCCCACAATGAGCGCGGATCGTGCCTTGGAAAATTCCACGAATACGGGCTTGGGAACTTTGCGGAGCGGTCAAGTCCTGAGCATCGCAATGAAGAATGCGGGAATAGGAACAACGGATGTCGGCAGCCAAGCCCCTACTTTCGGCCTGAGTCTGGTTACCGGCAGCGGTGCAACTGGAACAACGTCTGTTTTTACCATTGCGTTTACTGAATTGGCTCCCAACACCGGTGCAAACACCAGCGCCAACACGGTCCTGGACACCACCATTACGGATGCTGGAACTCCAACGAGCTATGTTGAGGGCGTAAATACAAATGCCTTAACCGCTGCGGGACTCAATGGTGGTGTGGATATCGCGTTTGCATTAGGCAGCGCTGACACATACGCGCTGACCATTTCAGCGGCCTCAGGCAACACCAATGTTCCATCGCCGCTGACGTATAACGGAACGGTCAACGGCCCGATTAATCAAGCCAATATATTTGATTCCATGGCGGGACACGATGGCCTGTTTAACAGCCTTGCAGTAACCAATACAACGGCAACTCCCGAACCGGCAAGTTTGGGCCTGATGATCTTCGGAGCATTGGGGCTATTACTGCTGAAGCGTCGTCGAACGGTTTAGTCTGGCACGCGCCCAGCGATAAAAGGCGGTGCGGCTCGTAATATTGCTTAATCAGCAACGCCATCTGCTGAAGATGGCGTTGCTTTTTTAATCGGGGAGACTTTCGAGTCCTTCGCGGTAACGTGTCCATGAATATCGATAGCCAAAAGTTTTATGTAACAAGATTATCCGTGCATGCAGAAACTTTCCACGTTCATCGATTCTCCGGTAATTGTGTACGGCACCGCATCGCCGGATAATGATTTTTATGATTTCAGGACGAGTTTCTTATGACATACCCAGCCATTGGCAATAATACCGATTCCAGATTTTGCGCAACCGTAAATTGGTGCCACGGACCGCTGGTGATTTTATTTCTTGCGGCGATGCCGGGGCTGTTGTGCGCGGCTCCAGCCAGCAATAATTTTCTCGCCGGAGCGGATGTTTCGTATTTTGGCGGGATATACCGTTATGACCATAAGCCCGTTGGATTGATTCGCGCGTTTAAGCAATCGGGCTGTAATTGTCTGCGATTGCGGTTGTGGCATCGGGCCACTGCGGCGGAACGGCGGAAATGGGGTACGTTGCGAACGCTGAACAACCTGGCGTATACGTTACCGCTGGCGCAGAAAATTAAGCAGGCCGGTTTTTATTTTATTCTGGATATGCACTTTTCGGATACCTGGGCTGATCCCGGCCATCAGCCGACACCTGCCGCGTGGCAGAAGCTGCCGCTGCCTCAATTACGTCTGCGACTGCGTGCATATTGCCAACGCGTGATTACCACACTGCGGAAAGCCCACGCGATGCCGAATATGGTTTTGGTAGGCAATGAGATTAATAATGGAATGCTTTGGCCGCAGGGAAAGCTATGGGTAAATCATAAGGCGCGGTGGAATCGCGTGGCGTCACTATTGAATGCGGCAATAGCCGGCGTTTATGCCGGGAGCCGTTCTCATAAACCCAAAATCATGATCCAGGTGGGAAATTTTTCCTATGCACCGGAATTCTACCAACAACTCATTGCGCACGGCGTACAATTTGATGTCATCGGGTATGACTATTATCCGTTTTGGGGTGGGGCGCTAAAGAATTTGCGTTTACGACTTGATAAAATCGCGGAGGCTGTACACAAACCGATTATCGTTGCGGAAACTGCTTATCCGTGGATTAACGATGCCCATAATGCGAATTTAAAATCCAAACCAGGAATGGAATTTCCATTTACGCCATCCGGACAGGCTGCTTACGCCAAAGCGGTTATTGCGATTGTTAAGGCATTGCCGGATCATCTGGGGCGGGGTGTATGGTGGTGGGGAGCGGAGTATAATCCGGATCAAAAGGGGTTTGCCCATAATCCATGGTCGTATCGATCCTTATTTGACCGCCATGGCAATGCGTTGCCGGCGATGCGGGTTTTGGGGGCGGCAGCGCATTGAAGTGGAGATTAAAAATTCACGATCTGCATGTTTGAACGGGTATTTCAGAAGGCTTTTTTGCATGTATAAATGTTTGCGTACAGTGGCAGCGGGTTTTGCCGTGATGATGGCGGCTTGCGGCTTATCCCGCGGCATTAACGCCGCGGTTTTAAGCATAACCATTCCGCGGGCTGGTGCGCCGGCGGCTTGTCCGCTGATTATGGGGACAGCCCGCAATCCGAATGGCGATGTGCTATCCATCAATCGGCAGTGTGTTGAACTTAACGGCAGGCCTTGGATACCGGTGGCGGGTGAATTTCATTATGTCCGATATCCGCGGCGGGATTGGTTGACAGAATTGCGGAAAATGAAAGCCGGCGGAATAAATGTGGTATCCACCTATGTATTCTGGATTTATCAGGAAGAACAGAAGGGCGTTTGGGACTGGCGGGGCAGGCGAGATTTGCGGGCCTTTCTGAAAGATTGCAAAAAAGTCGGCTTGTTGGCCGTGGTCCGTCTTGGGCCGTGGGACCACGGTGAGGTGCGTAACGGTGGATTTCCCAACTGGGTGGAACATTCCGGCGTGCATCTGCGAAGCAATGATCCACGGTTTATTGCCATGGTTAAACCGTTGTATCGGCAGATAGCTGCGCAAATGCGGGGGCTGCTGTGGAAAAATGGCGGACCGGTCATTGCCGTGCAAGTGGATAACGAATGTGGCGACCTGCCCTATTTGTATCACCTTAAAGAAATTGCCCGGCGCTACGGCATTAATGTGCCATTTTATAACATGACAGGCTGGAATAATGTTGCCGCTCCCAACTGGCAACTGCTGCCCATGTTCGGCAACTATCCTGATGGCTTCTGGACCAATGCGCCGCACGGCTTTCCCTATGCGTATGATTTTACATCCGTGCGTTCGCGACGCGACACAAGGCAATTTGCCAAGTTTCCCTATGTGTGCTGCGAAATCGGCGGCGGCATGGCATCAAGTTATGCGCATCGCATCTGGATTAATGGCAATGATATTGGGGCATTATCACTGGCGGAACTGGCCGACGGTTCGGTCTGGCAGGGATATTACATGTATCAGGGCGGCTGGGATTTGCGGGGCAAATTAAGCTATTTGAATGAGACACTGGCCACCCAGCATTACAACGATATGCCATATATTAATTATGACTTCCAGGCACCACTGGGAGCCTGCGGCCAGGAGCGGCCACAATACAATCTGCTGCGGCAGCAGGCGATGTTTCTGCATGATTTTGGCAAAGAACTGGGTTTAATGCCCGCGATTATCCCGCAAAGCGACAGGAGGTACGACACTCCCCTGCAATGGGATGTGCGATCCAATGGCCGCAGCGGCTTTTTGTTTTTCAACAATTATCAATATGAACATGCGTTGCCTGCAAGACCGAAGGTGCAATTCGAGTTGCGGCAGAATGGCGGTACCGTTTTAATTCCCGCCAAACCGATCACTATTCCAGCCGGGAGTTATGGCTGGTGGCCGGTGAATCTGAATTGCGACGGCGTGATGGTACGTTACGCCACGGTGGAACCGATTTGCCACGTTCAAAGCGGCAGGACCCGGTTTTATTTTTTTTCCGGCATCCAAGGCATCATGCCGCAGATGGCGATTACACCGGGCGCAGGCGTTCAGTTGCGCGTTGCAACCGGCACGGTCACCCATGGTCCCCATGGAATTAATATTTCTCATATTACCACGGGCTTGAACACGGGCATTAGCGCTGTGACACCATCGGGTAAACAAGTAAAATTTATTATTATTAGTGCTTCCGAAGCGCGGCATTTATGGAAAATCCGCATGGGATCAACGAATCGGGCTGTGCTTAGCGCTGATGCGCTTGTTCCCATGCGACATGCTCTGGAATTACAGCGCGAAAATACCCGGGCGTTTTCACTGTCGATTTTGCCGGCACCGCTGCACGTGACCATGGATGGCAAAAACATCGAAGGCCGAACTGACGGGGATTTTATCCGCTATACCGATGCCGCCGATGCCAAAATACCGGCCCCCATTACCTGCACACTGCTTAAACGCGCCAATCTGACCTTGGCGGCAAAAATGTATCCGATGATTCGCAAAAACTGGAACACCGCCGCCGTAACGCGCTGGCATGTCAACATTCCCTTGCGGGACCGATCTCTGCCTTTGCTGCTGCGAATCCATTACGTCGGCAATGTACTGCGCGTCTATGCGGGCGGAAAACTGATTGTGGATGATTTTTATAATGGTAAGCCGCTGGATTTTCCGCTGGACCGAATTCCTTTGAAACTCCGTGGCAACATTGAATTACGCATGTTGCCGTTGTTTGCCCATTCTCCGGTAACGCTGCCGCCGCAGGCAAGACCGGATTTCCATTTGCACAAGGCGTACGCGGTTATAAAAAGCATTCAGCCAATTCTGGAAAGCCATGTAACGTGCGTGGTATCCGGCACGCAAAAAATCGCTGCTGTCACACTGCGGCAAAGCGAAGTTATGGAAAAGCCAAAGCGATAATTGGGAATCGTAAAACGGCGCAGCGTACGCTTTGGTTCATGCACAGCGGGTGCCGTGTATAAGCGTTCGCGCGTCGTTTCACAATGTTTTTAGGAATTACCGCGCCGTGCCCGCCTTGGCCACCACACGCTCGGCCGACGCCTCAGGCTTGGCCGCTGCGGGCTTTGCATCAGGTTTTACGCCTGCAACGGGCGTCACAGGGGCAGCCACAGGCACAACCAGCCGCTTGGTGAGGATTTTTTCGCGAATTTCCTTGGCAGCCTCTGGATTATCCTTGAGAAATTGCCGGGCCTGTTCCCGTCCCTGGCCCATACGGGCCGGACCATAGCTGAACCACACACCGCTTTTATCGATAATGTTATCAGCCACGGCAATATCCAACAGATCACCTTCGTAACTGATGCCGCTGTCAAACAAAATATCAAATTCCGCTTCACGGAATGGCGGGGCAATTTTATTTTTTACAACCTTGGCCCGTACATGATTACCAATGGCCACTTCACCTTCTTTAATGGTGTTGATACGCCGAATATCAATACGAACCGAACTATAAAATTTCAAAGCCCGTCCGCCCGTGGTAGTTTCCGGGTTGCCGAACATCACGCCGATTTTTTCCCGTATCTGGTTAATGAAAATCACCAGCGTTTTGCTCTTGGAGACCGCACCGGTAAGTTTTCGCATGGCCTGGCTCATCAGCCGCGCCTGCATACCCATGGAAGCGTCCCCCATCTCGCCTTCAATTTCCGCCTTGGGAATTAACGCCGCCACAGAATCCACCACAATGACATCCACCGCATTGGATCGTACCAGCAATTCCACAATTTCCAGCGCCTGTTCGCCGGTATCGGGCTGGCTGACCAGCAAATCGCGCAGGCTTACCCCCAGCCGCTTGGCCCAGGTGGGATCAAGCGCGTGCTCCGCATCGACAAATGCGGCCACACCGCCCATTTTTTGGGCTTCCGCCACAACATGCAAACATAATGTGGTTTTACCAGAAGATTCCGGCCCGAACACTTCCACAATTCTCCCGCGCGGAATGCCTTTGCCTCCCAAGGCAATGTCCAGCCCCAGTGACCCGGTTGGGATACCTTCAATGGCCAGCGGATTAACGCCGTCCATTTTCATAATGGCACCCTTGCCAAAGTTTTTTTCAATCTGCGATAACGCCCGGTCAAGAGCCTGATCGCGTGCCGTGGAGGTTGCCGCATCTTTGGACATGATAATCTCGCTGTAAAAAGTCCGATTCAGCGCCCCCGCCACAACGCGGAAGCATGTGTGTGATAATACCTAACTAATTGCGAACGTCAAGTCCGCTGGCGAAATGCTGTGAATCCGAAAGAAAGCTGGCGGCGCGGCTATAAACGGCGATCAGATTATTTTGCGGCTCGGCGCTTTCTCCGGATAGCGCTATCCCTGCGCACCGTCTTCCCACGGCCCGAGAAACCGGCGAGCCGTCCGGAAAGGGATTTAACCAGGCTTTCTGTAACGACGCTGTTCAAACTGCTACCCATGGTCTCAGCGGCAATGCTGGCCTGTCTATGCAAGGCCGGATCAAGCCGCACCACAAACTGGCCGGAATAAGGCTTATCCGGACTTTCGCCACGCTTTTGGCAGAAAGCCAGATAGTCATCAACAGAATCTCGGAAAGCCTGATTAAGTTCTCGTACGGATTTGCCCTGAAAGGTAACCACGTCCCGAATTCCAACAACCTCCCCATGCAGAATGCCCGCTTCCGCATCAAATTCCGCTTTGCCCAAATACCCTTTGTATCTCATCATCGCTTTACTCCTGCCTCAATAAGAAAGCGTCGCATGGATCGGACCGCGCCTTTGTCCGTTTCTTTCCTCGGATGCGGACGGTGGAAGACCGCCCGGACGCCGTTGAGTGCAATATGCACGCGCGAACCGGAACCCTCCGAGATTTCCGCGCCGGAATGCCGCAGAAGCGACTCAATATCAGTCCACTTAATACCAGACTGTACCGGATCAGCAAAGATGGCAGCAAGGGTTCGCTCATGCTTACTCACCCTTAAATGGTATCATCTGGTGGTACTACAGGTCAAGCTTGAATCTCCCCTTCCACCACGGGCGCTCCGGCATCAAAAGTGAAGCGGCCATGCCGATCCGCATCGATGCGGATGGAACTGCCTTCCGGGAAATCACCATTAAGCAGCCTCTCCGCCAACGGGTTTTCAATTTGCTGCTGGATCAGCCGCTTGAGCGGACGTGCTCCATACGTGACATCATAACCCTGTTCGCCAAGCTCATGGCGGGCTTTGTCGCTGACAATTAGGCTGTGGCCACGCTCCGCCAGCCGCCGTTCGAGGTGCTGGAGTTGAATGGTCACAATGGCGGCGAGCTGGGCTTTTTGCAGCGTATGAAAAATCACAACTTCATCCACGCGATTGAGAAATTCCGGACGGAAGTGTTGCTTTAATACATCCCGCACGCCGGCTTCAATTTCCCATTCAGCACCCTTCTTAGCGGTGATTTCCTGAATCATCTGCGATCCCAGGTTGCTGGTCATGACAATGAGTGTGTTTTTAAAATCCACCGTCCGCCCCTGCCCGTCGGTAAGGCGTCCGTCATCAAGTACCTGCAAAAGCACATTAAATACATCACGGTGCGCTTTTTCAATTTCGTCAAACAATATGACGCAGTATGGCCGGCGGCGGACGGATTCCGTCAGTACGCCGCCTTCTTCGTAGCCCACATATCCCGGCGGCGCCCCGATAAGCCGGGCCACGCTGTGCTGCTCCATAAACTCAGACATATCAATGCGTATCATGGATTCTTCAGTATCAAACAGAAATTCCGCCAGAGCTTTGCAGAGTTCCGTTTTGCCCACGCCGGTGGGGCCTAAAAACATAAAACTCCCGATCGGACGGCGCGGATCTCCCAAGCCCGCCCGATTGCGCCGCACCGCATTACTGACGGCCTTTACCGCTTCATCCTGCCCGATGACGCGGCGGCGCAGGAATTCTTCCATGTGCTTCAGGCGTTGTTTGTCCCCTTCCAGCATTTTCGTAACCGGAATACCCGTCCATTTTGCCACAACATGGGCGATTTCTTCCGGAGTGACCTCTTCGCGCACCATCGACTGCCCGGATTTGAGAATTTCATCCAGTTGTTTCTGCCGGGCCTGCAGGTCCGCCTCGAGTTGCCGCATTTCTCCGTAGCGCAAGCGGGCCGCTTCTTCCAGTTTGCCCTGCCGCTGGGCTTCTTCCAATTGCGTCTGGGTCTGTTGAATCTTTTCCCGGATGGCCTTAATGCCGCGCAAAACGCCCGATTCACGTTCCCACTTGGCGGTGAGTTCGGCGTTACGCTCATTGAGATCCGCCAGAAGTTTCTGATCTTTCTCCAACTGTTGGCGTGATGCGTCGTCTTTTTCTTTTTTCAGCGCTTCGCGCTGCACTTCCAATTGCATGATTCTGCGCCGCAGATCATCCAACGCGGCGGGCATGGAATCATTTTCAATCCGCAAACGACTGGCGGCCTCATCGATTAGGTCAATGGCCTTGTCCGGCAAAAAGCGATCGGTAATATAGCGATTGCTTAACGTGGCGGCGGCCACCAGCGCGGAATCCTGGATGCGCACGCCATGGTGCGTTTCATAACGTTCCTTAAGTCCACGCAAAATGGAAATCGTATCCTCAACCGATGGCTGGGGTACCATCACCGGCTGAAAACGCCGCTCCAGCGCCGGGTCTTTTTCAATGTATTTGCGGTATTCATCCAATGTGGTAGCGCCGATGCACCGCAATTCACCGCGTGCCAGGGCGGGTTTCAGTAAATTAGATGCGTCCATGCTTCCTTCCGCCCGGCCTGCGCCCACCACGTTATGCAATTCATCAATAAACAGAATAACGCCGCCGGCCGCCTGTTCCACATCCTTCAGAACCGCTTTCAGGCGATCCTCAAATTCACCCCGGTATTTGGCCCCTGCCACTAGTGCACCCATGTCCAAGGCGATCAGTTTTTTATTCTTAAGCCCCTCCGGCACATCCCCGGTTAAAATGCGCTGGGCCAAGCCTTCCACAATGGCCGTTTTACCAACGCCCGGCTCGCCAATAAGCACCGGATTGTTTTTGCTGCGCCGGCTAAGCACCTGCATACAACGGCGAATTTCTTCATCACGACCTATGACCGGGTCAAGCTTTCCCTGCCGGGCGGATTCCACCAGATCGCGGCCATATTTTTGCAACGCCTGATATTTATCTTCCGGATTCTGATCCGTCACACGTGAATTGCCGCGAATATCTTTCAAAGCGGCTAGAACGGCATTTTTATTTACCCCCGAGGAGGTCAACGCATTTTTTGCCGCGGATTGGGAAGCGATTAATCCCAGCAGCAAATGTTCCGTGGAAACGTATTCATCCTTAAGACGATCCGCTTCCTTCTGCGCAGCGGCTAGCACTTCACTGACATCACGGGCCATGCCCAGTTGAGCGCCACCGGACACACTGGGCAAACGATCCAGTTGCGTCTCCACGCTAGAGTCCAACTGGCCGGCATCCACGCCCAATTTGGCCAGCAGGGGACGGATGATTCCTTCTTTATCCGCCAATAACGCGGACAGCACATGCAGCGCCGTCACCTCGCCATGCTGCTTTTCGGCAGCCAAGCTTTGGGCATTGGCCAGAGCTTCTTGAGCCTTCACGGTAAATTTGTCGAAGCGCATAGAACTTCCTTTCGTAGCCGGTTCCTTCAAAGCGGATAACAAATACCATACCAGAAAAAAACGGCGAAAAAACCGCCTTTTCTGGAATTAATTGCCGCCTGGGCAGGCATGAAACTGCCGATATGGCAGCAAGAATTGAAGGCACCCCGCGAGACCGCGCGGCAAGGAGAGGTAGAGCTTCAGTGGAAATCCCCCCTGAAAACTCGGCACCCACTATGCGATCCAAAATCAGCAACCCATTAAGCAATATAGTGACATCGCTTAACTTTGTGGGCTTAGGCAGCCTCCAAGTTTCACTTCTCGAGCCTTTCGCGTCCTGGCGTCAGCGTGCCCATGGTTTTGTCGTTTTCCAACAGCTTGTCCATGGCTTTCCCCATCGCCAGCCCGACATTCATATAGGTTTGGGCGTTGCCGTTGTAATGACTATTTGACGCTCCACCCTTGGAAAGCGGATGGCTATAAACGGTAGCGACGTTGCCTTTGAATAAGGGGTGCTTGGCTGGATTTGCTACCGCGAGTTGGGCATGAAGGACCAAACCATCGTTACCCCTGGTGGTGCCTATCACGTCTTGGCCGAGCGTAGCAAGAACAAATGGTGCTTTCGGAGCATCAAATTCTTTGCGCACGCTCTGAATAAAATGCGTAAGATTCTCTTCATAGTGGCTGGCAAGTCCTAAATCGTAGCGGTCTTTGTCGCCTTGCCAGAAAAAGAAGCCGACAATCTGATAACTCGTGGCACCTGGATAAAATCTGTTTAGATGGGTCAGTACATACTTGGCGTTAGCGACATCCATGTCGTACTCTTTGCCCGCGTACCAATTTACCCGTTGGCGTTTATTTTCTGGTGTGCCTTTAAGCCATTTCATGGGCGTTTGTCCGTAACCGGCATACCGCCAGACGCGGCCTTGTTTATCGGTGTAAAGGTAGCCTTTGCTCCCCGGCGGCAACAAGTCCCAGCCTATGCTGCGGTTACCGTTGCAACTTTTCAGAAGTAATACCGGCCCGTGGACAAGTTTTTTAAGCTCATGGCTGATGCCAAACTCCGGCCCGATGTAGCGGTGCCCTTGAACGCTTAGCCACTGGTTATATCCGACTGTCATGCCGCGAACCTTGGAACTTTGGTGCAGAAGATTCATCAGGGTAATGCGATTCTCTTGATTCTCAATGCGACCCGGCACGACAAATACGAGGCGAACGCTTTTACTGACCGCCCACCCGCCCAATTTATTCACCAGAAACCGATAGCGATGTTCTTTCTTGACCGCGTAATCAAGCGATCCTTTAAATGTAATCGGGCCTACGTGTCCTAAGCCAAGCATGTTGGATTGGCCCATCAAAATGAACACTTTGACCGGATTGGATATTTTCGCCACCGCATCAATGGCCGAACGTCGTTGCGAATTGCCATCGTGAGCAAAGGCATCCCCATTGAACATGGCCACGACGACCAGCGCCGCGATTACGAATCGGATGCGATTCATGTTTTTCATCTGAGCCTTCTTTTCATTGAGTATCAATCCAAATTGATCCGTTATCCGTGGTCACTGACCCGTGGAAAGGACTCCTGAATGCTCGTCCAACCCCCGTCCCCTGTAACCCCGGCCTCGCGCCGGGATAGTGCAATTGTTCGTTCAGTGCGACCATCAGAGCAACTCCGCAATCAACAAATGCCAGCCACAGTCTACCCCGCCACGCATGTTCTCACAACGCTCCGAAATCGGGAGCGTGGCCACACCCTCACATTGCACCGAAACCCTAACACTAGTCGCGTCCCCGTTTAATTTCTGAGCGAATATCGTAGGCTGACTGGACTAACTCAATGATGACAGGGCTAGCGAACCCAACGGTAAGAAGCGGGACGGTGGGCAAACGGTCTAATACACCCGAGATGGCTACAACAAGGAACACAGAGACCGCCAGGACTGCGAAAAGCACGCGCAAGATTATTTGTCGCCTTCTCGCATTTCCGCACGATGCGGAGGCCGCCTTGGGCTCGCGGAGCCTACAGATCGCACCGTACAGGCAAGGAACATTGACGGGCAAGTAGGCAGCGATCATGATGTCCGTGGCCGACATGCGGGCTAACAATCCAGAAACGGCGAGGGCGGTGAAAACGCAGGCCTCAACGAGGGCGGTGACATACCATTGAAATAATATTTGTCTTTTGCTCATTTTGCACCCCAAGATGCTTGCGTTTATGGGTTCGGGCACGCCGCGCACCCGGCCGTGCATGCTGCCGCCACGTTTCCTACTTCCATCGTGCAAATGCCCTCGCAGGCCAAGAAACACTTGCCGTATCCTCCCCTTGCCCAGAAGCAACCAATTGCACAACCAGCCGCACAAGCGAGTATGGCACCTGCCTGGATTTCGCCGCAGCGCTGCTCACATAGCCCCTTCGAGCAACCGCAGCCAAAAGGGATGCGGGGCCGGTGGTGGCGGAGGAGGATGGAAACATTTCGCCGCAACGCTGGAATCCTCTTCCAGTGTTCACACTTTCTCCCGGCCCTGTTCATCGTTCGTGACATCGAGCACACGGCATATCCTCGCTACTGCACGCCTGCCTCCGTGCGACACCTCAATATATCCACCAACCGTCAATTGCAGGTTTCGCAGCCATAGCTCCGAGCTAATAACGGGGAGATTATTGCTTGGTGCAAGCGTCAGTGTAAAGGTCGGCACGGAGTGCAACTCAATTTCCCGGACGACGGCAAGCACAATTTTCTTAGTGAATAACCGGACCACACCCGTGGACAACTCCGATTTGCCTCGGCGGACCAGCTCATTTCGTTGATTGGACGTGAATAACGATCCCTCGTCGCGTATCTTTCGCAATTGCTCCGCCGCCACCGCAGGCGAAACGTCGCGAAGTATTACTTTGCGACGCACACGCCAGTGCGCATGGGAACGGTTTTCCTCGGATATTATCCGACGCAGCCGGGATAAAACATCCCGTCGAACGTCCGTGCCCGCATAACGAAACATCCCCACATAGTGGCCGTTCCGCTCAGTTCTCATCTCCTGGCCCTCCCGCATAACATCCACATTGAGGTTGTCCCTTGAATGGCTCTGCTATTCGTATTCGCCACTGGCAACTTCGTCCGCTTCCTATAGCACCGCAGGGCCGACCACTATAACAATCGTCGGACGAACACCCAGTCTCCCGCTCGCGCGGCGTGCACTTTATCTTCGCTGCTTGGCGAGCCAAATGCAACAGGTACGCAGCTAATATGGCCGCCAGGATCGCCTCCACCACAGCCTCCAGTCCGGATTTCGGCACTGGAATTGCAATAGTCCCGTCAGGATCCACCGCCGCGGCTGCTATCCCTCCCACATACTCATACAAATTCACCCCACCAGCATACCCAATCGGATCGCGTTGCAGCCAGCGGCCAAGTACCGGTGAATATGTCCGATTACGGCTGTAACATAGTTCTGTTTCCGGATCGTTCAGGCCCGTCCCGATACCCGTTAAAACACGATTGTTATCGGGATAGCCGCAGCAGATGATTTCATCGGCACCGGCGCTTCGCTCAATGACCAATGAGTAATGATCAATGAACAAATCATTGGAAGTTCGGCGTTTCTGATCAG
>DAHVEJ010000048.1 GCA_027313145.1 Phycisphaerales bacterium
ATGTGCCGCCGCGTCGCGAATAGCGCGCTCGCCGCATCCGACGGTTCCGATATCATCGGCGCGATCCCACCCATTAAACAACAATATTGACCCCGCCCGGAAAAATTGCCACGCCGCCTGGCCTTGACTGCGGCGGCGACGGGTGGCGGAGAAGCCGGAAGACAGAATTCAGAACCTGGAACCTGGAACCTTGAATATTGAAAGTACTGACGATACTGACGATACTGACAATACTGAACAATAGTGATATTACTGCCAATACTGACCAATACTGATGTTTACAAGGAGGCAGGGGAGGACCCCTACAGTTATTGGCCACGGATCACGGATCAATGAAGTGGGTTGGCGTTTGAAAATCTGTGGAAGTCTGTGAAATCTGTGGATCAAAACAACATCGGTTGATCATTGGTCATTGATCACGAATCAATATTTCCTGCTTTTTGATCATTGATCATTGATCATTGATCATTGCTCATTGATCAACAACTCCTTGTGAATGGAAATCCCCCGCGCCTTTGTGTGTCTTAGCCAACTTTGTGGTCAATACCGTCGTGGTCGTCGTAACTTCGCGTCTTTGCGTTCTTACCCTTCTTTGCGATTAACCATACAAAGGTTGGACGGATTTTTTTTCACCACAAAGTCACTAAGCAGCAGTGCAAAAACAACTTCGTGTTTTTATGGGCCAGTGGCTGTGGGCACAAGTCGCGGCCGGATGATGTAGCTCCAATTTGGACAGATGGGGAGTCGTTCAAGGTTTAAGGATTTCATCGTGGCGTTGGGCACTTTGATTTTCGTGGGATATATCTTGTCATTGAGCCAAGCGGATACGCGCAGTCCCGTTCGGGTGGTGGTGCCGCGAATGCATGCGAGCATGATTTCCAAACTTCGCAAGGGTTGCGCCGCCCAGTTGATGGATATTTGGCTGAAGAGGCGGTGTTCCACCGGATTCCATTTGGATGCTCCCGTAGGGTAATGGCACACCGTCAACGCTATGCCGCAGAGGTCAGCGAATCGCTGCAGGGAAGCCTTGAACAGTCGTGAGCGGTGCCCATTGCTTCCGCCCCCGTCCGCCAAAATCAGCATCTGCTTGGCTTGTGGATAAGCGCGGCAGCCGTCACGCTGCCACCCGTGTTGGATCCCATCGACGGCGAAGCGTGCGGTATCCGCTGATATCCCCACCGCCACGGTGCCGCGATTCCTGTTCACATCGTAAATGGCGTAAGGCGTGGCCCGACATTGCGCATCGCGGATAAAGTCATAGGTATTGACCGCCTCGGGTTTCTTACGCCAAGCGACGCCGACATTTTTGAAGTTGCCAACCAGTTCCTTCTTCTTGGCATCTATGCTTATCACCGGCAGGCCCGCGTCCGTGAATTGCGCGCGGTTTTGCTGGATGTTCTGGAACTGCTTATTCCGGTCGGGATGAGGTGGACCGGTTTGTCCCTTGCGGTTGGATTTCAACGAGAATTTTCGCTTACGCAGTAAGCGTGCCGTGGTATTCGGACACACCCGCAAGCCTTGCTTCCCCAAGTCATCACTGAGATGCCGCAGGCTCCGGCGAACCCATTTACGTTCGGTCATCGGATCACCACCGGTGTGACCTTCCACCAGTTTTATCAGTGCGGGTTCGATGGCAGGTTTTTTTTTTCCACCCGTGGACGCCCGCCGCCCTCCAGACGCACGCGATCCAAAGGCCGCCCGGAAAGATCGGATTCCAACTCCCGTCGCCCCTGGCGAATCGTATCCGGGTGTAGGCCCGTGATTTGTTCCAGCAGTTTATCCCCGCCATGTCCCAACCGCATGGATTCAAACGCCACGTACCACCGACGCTGCTGCTCATCCATACGGCTGACCAGCACATTCATACGATGGTGCAATTGCTTATCGGGGTGCGGCTCTGATTCCCGGCAAACCGGACATTGGCAACGGTGAATGGATGCCTCCTGCATCTTATCGTACTCCTCGTCAATCCATTGACGCTCTTAATCATACCCGCCTTTTCATCAAAAAACACGAAGTTGTTTTTGCACTGCTGCTAAGACACAAAGATTAGGTTCTGTCCTGATATTGTTGGATCTACTGCCCAATACTGACGAATACTGAAACTAGGTTGCCGCTACCTCTGCTACCTTGTGAATTTATCCATACAAGGATTGGACGATGAAACCGCGGCCAAGCGCTCGGATGGCCAAAAATAACGTGGGGTGGTTGAATATATACGCCTTTGGCGTATAATAAAGTGATGGAATTTATTGAGACGCCGACCTTTACCAAATTGGTGTTGAGATGGCTTGACGATGATGAATATGCCTCCATGCAGAATTATTTGGCCACAAGGCCAGATGCGGGCTCGCTTATCCGCGGCGGCGGTGGGCTTAGAAAATTGCGGTGGGCGGGGTCTGGCCGGGGTAAACGCGGCGGCTTGCGGATTATTTACTACTGGCAAACCGACCAGGGGCAAATTTGGATGCTTCTGGCGTACCCGAAAAACGAAAGCGATGATCTTTCCCGTGAACAGGTAGGGCAATTGAAAGAATTTATTGAGGAGTTGAAATCATGAAAAAGAAATTATTTGAACAGTTCAAGCAAAGCTTGCAAGAGGCCGGAAAAATCAAGCGTAAAAAACTCGCACCCGGCCGGACGTTCCGAGTTAATCCCCACAACGATGTTGCCCGGGCCAGAGGCAAACTTGGCCTGTCGCAGGCAAAGTTTGCGGGAATGGTAGGAGTGAGTCTGGACACATTGCAAAATTGGGAGCAGGGGCGGCGCAGGCCGAGTGGACCGGCCCGGGTGCTCTTGAATATTGTCGCCACACACCCGGAGATATTAATGGAGGCCAATCACATCACACGCGCGTGAACGCTGTGCTTTCCTTCACCAAGGACGGCGATTACGGCGACTGACGATTTGATAATAACAGGTTGGATGCTGTCACTGAGTCATGATAGGGATTCGCCGCGATGTTTATGAGGATTGACCAAGTGTTATGATGACCAATGTGATTGAAATTAAAGGCGAGCGTTTTTTTAACTACCGGAATCGGAGTACCTGCGGATGATAGAACAGAGCTTGGAGACCGCGGGTTTGCTACCCACGTATCCGCCGCGCGATCGCTCCGGAAATAGCCCGGCGCTGGATTTTGCCCGGGTGAATTTGGCACGTGAAATTATCCGTGATCGAACAGCCTGCGGCTTAAGCCAACGCGACCTGGCGAGGCTAGTCGGTGTGCCGCAATCAACGATAGCCAGGGTGGAATCAGCTAAGGTCAGCGCGACGGTCCGTATGGTTGAACGGATCGAAGCGGCACTGCTGCGGGCGGCGAGGAATCGCCGATCTCAGCCCGCGCGGGGGCGAACATCGGAACGCAAATGGAGTAGATCGTGAATTTCACCCGCAGATAGCCCATTAATATATTGCCCGCACCTTTGTGTCTTGGTGTCTTTGTGGTAAGCAGAATACGGTCCGGTAGCGGGGCTGGATCGGGAATTCAGAATCTAGAATCTAGAGTGCTGAAACTGTTGAGCGATACAGATATTCCTGACAATACTGAAAACAGCCTGTAACCCGTAAGCCAGCGTGCCGTCTAGGTTCCAGGTTCTGTCTTCATGCTTCATGCTTCAGGCTTCAGGATTTCGTTGGTTGCTCGTTGTTCGTTGTTCGTTGTTCGTTGTCGCCCTGTAACCTGTCCTCTGTAACCCGTAACCTAAAGTGATCAGTGGTCATTGATCCGTGACCTTGCTGGCTAACGCAGCTTGTCGGCAGTAAACTTAATAAGTACGTTTTTTCGGAGCGGCAGATACATTGTCTATTGATTCCATAGAATCTACAGGTGCTTCAGCCCCAACTGCGCCGCGGAAGCGTGTTATCTGGCTGCAAAACAGTGCGGATCATTATTTTGTGCAAATGCTTGATGCCCTTAATGCACAGGGCGAGGCGGAATATTTCGGTGTGTTTCTCTGCCCGCCGCCCAGCGGGAATGTGCTGCATCAGGTGCCCAAAAAATCTCCGCATGTGTTTCTTGGTGAATCGGCTGTGCCCGGCGGAGCGCCGGCACACAAGAAGCTGGGGGCTGCGGCGAAGGCGTATATTAGAAATCTCAGTTTTTCCGCTGCAATTGTCGGCGGCTATGATTCACACTTCAAGCGTTGGGTATTGCGCTACTGCAAAAGCCGGGGCATTCCCACCGCCATGTTTGCCGACAGCAACATCCGAGCGGAACGCGGTCGATCGATAAAGAAAAAACTCAAACGATTTGCCAAGCGAATATTCTTGCACCGCATTATCAATCAGGTGGACACGGTCATTCCCTGCAACCGTTGCGGCGTAGCCTATTGGCGCTACTATGGCTGTCCGGTTAATAAAATTTCCCGCAGCACGTATTATTGCGCGGTGGATGTCCCCGCCGCCCTGGCGGTGAACCGTGAAGAATTATTTGTGCGCTATAATCTGCCTGCGGATTGTAAACTTATTTTCACCGCCGCCCGATTGGTGCCTGCCAAGGCGCTGCACCTGATGGTGGAAGCATTTACGAAATCGGGCCTGGCGGATCAGGGCTGGATGTGGGCCGTGGCGGGCGATGGGCCGCTGCGGCAGGAACTTGAGAAGCAGGCCGGGAACCTGAATGGGGGTACCATCCGATTTTTAGGCGCGGTAGCGCCCGCGGATATTCCCGCCCTGATGGCCCAAAGTGAATTGTTCGTATTGCCCTCGGTGTATGAACCGCATGGCATTGTGGTAGCCGAGGCGATGGCCGTAGGCACGCCAGTAATCGCAAGTAGGGACTGCGGTGCCGCGCGGGATCTGGTGCGGCAAGGCCATACGGGCAGGCTCTTTAGGGCCGGCGATGCTCAGAGCCTGTGGGTAACACTGGCGGAGGTTGGGCACGATGTAGGGCACTTTGTGAATATGCGAGCCGCGTGCCGGGAAGAATTTGAGGGCTGGTATAAACGGTTCTCACCACTGGCAGTCGTTCCTGCCGTTGTGGCGGCTCGGCGTTAATTTGTTTATGCTATTCTTTGCGATGTTACTAAACAAAAAAAGAATTTATGTTGATACCTCGGTTATCGGGGGCTGTCATGACGCGGAATTCTCCGTCGACTCACGGGCGCTGATAGCGTTGGCATTGCGAGGCCGGGTTACGCTGCTGCTAAGTACGATTGTGATTGGTGAGCTGGCTTTTGCGCCGGAGTTGGTTCGGAAGGAGATTACGCGGTTGCCAAGTTCGGCAGTTGAGGAGGTTCCGATAACTGCGGAAGTTTTCGCGCTCCGGGATGCATATATCGCCGCCGGCGTTGTAACAGCAAAATGGCTGGACGACGCGGGCCATGTCGCAGCGGCATCGGTCGCGCGGGCGGATGCAATTGTCTCATGGAATTTCAAGCATATTGTCCAACTGGATCGAATAAAAGGGTATAATGCCGTCAACCGGGGTTTGGGATACCCTGATTTGGTGATCGTAACTCCAACGGTGGTGACGCATGAACAAAAAGAAGAATAAAACATTTGATTGTGTGGAATTCAAACACAAGGCACAATCTCATATCTACAAAGATATCGCGCCGCTGAACGCGCGTGATCAGGCGGCCTATTTTGAATCCCTGGCGACGCAGGGCAGCCTTGGCCGTTGGTGGAAAACGGTGCGCCGGAATCGACGGCCCTCCAAGGCTGGGGGAGCGCAACAGTGACGGGCCGCTGCGGCAGGAACTGGAGCCACAGGTCGCTCAACAGGCCCCGCGCCGGGACGATCCGGTTCCCGGGTGCGGTAGCGCCCGCGGATATTCCCGCCCTGATGGCCCAAAGTGAGTTGTTCGTATTGCCGTCGGTGTATGAACCGCACGGCATCGTGGTAGCCGAGGCCATGGCGGTAGGCACGCCAGTGATCGCAAGTAGGGATTGCGGTGCCGCCCGCGACTTGGTAAGAAATGGCAAAACTGGGTGGTTGTTTAAGAGCGGTGTTGCGGCGGAACTAGCGCGGGTGCTTTCACTTATTGGCACCGACCCGCTGAGCCTGCGGGCATTGCGATTCGCGTGCGAGAGTGGCTTTGCGAGTTGGTATTTCAACTATTCTCCACTGAGGGTATTGCCGAGGCTGACTCACATCGGTGGACCTTCGGCCGGAAAATGATCGGCCGTTGGTAATGTTGCGGAACTTCTAGTACTCGACACCGGCGCTGCAATTTGCTGCATCGCGGACTCATATGTGAAGGCGCAGCTGCGGGCGCGGGTTGTAAGGCTGCCGCCAATCGTCTTGATGCTCTGTTCATCGCCTGCCCGAAGCATGGGATGGGGCTGATCTTCCCAGCGAATGAGGGGCAGACGATTCCGGACGCGACGCCTGCGACAAGCCATCAATTGATAGCTTTTACTTTTCCATTGAAACGCCCCTTAATCGCAATGCATCTGCATATCTACAACATATTGCTAATATGAAAAGCAGAGCGATTCAGCTCATTAAAAAAGACGGCGGCCCGTCCAAAATTACGACGCTGGTTTCGGCGATGGACATCCCAAGCAACGGCTGCGGTGTCGCGTCGGATTTGGTGCAGAACGGTACAACCGGACGGGCTGTTAGCGGGTGGGGCTCCTCCGGCGGAGCTTTTGCGTTGACGTTCCCCCGTTGGCGAAGGGCTAAGTAAGCAGGAGTGGCGAATGGCCGTGCCCCAGTCATGTGCCACAACCTGCGCAACACCCCTCGGTTAAAGACCGGCCGTCGCATCCCTGCTTGGTGGGCCAACCCCGCGTGCTACCCGGCATTGGTAGTTTTGGAAAGCAATAAAAAGGCCGTCCTCTGGGCGCTAGCTCGGAATGGATGCGGCCTCGTTTCCCGCCCCAATTCTCGCCGGGTGGATTAACAACAGCAGCGTTGCGGCAAGGGCGAATCCAAATAGCCATGGATCAAGTGCCGCTACGGAGTCGCCGCGGACCCAGAACGCCCATTGGAATTGGAGCGGAAGTAGAATAGCAACGGCGAACGCTCCAGAGCCTGCGAGCATCACGTCGAGCCAACCCATCAGTGCACCGGCGATTAGGCCAATCAATGGAATCCCAATCCAGCCAAAATTGGCGTAGGCCTCTCCCATCCAACCCGAAGTCATCGTTGTTCCAAAAGGGAAACCGAGGTTAAGTGCGTTCACGTCGGAGTAACCGCCGGGCTTGCCGCGCCAAAATACCCTTGGAATGGGGTTTACCGCCACCGCGAAATAGGACTGCCCCTCAAGAAATTTAAAGCGGCTGCCGTACGTCGCGAAGGCTTGTCCTGTCCCGTCTAGTTCTTTGCCGCCGAGCGCGTTAACTGGGCTCGATTTCACTAGGGCCCCTGGTATATTGATGTTGGAAAATCCCCGACTTCGATACGCGAGCTGCACCTCGAACAGTACCAATAGTACGAGGCCGCCCGCTATTGCAAGCTTGGCGAACCTCGCTCCCTGCCCCATGTACCGGGGGAGAACGATGAAAGGCAGAATCGCAAACGCGGTGGCGGAGCGGGTTCCGGATGTAAGCGTCACAAGGGTAAAGAACAGACAGAGTGTGAGCGGGAGTACCGCTCTCCTCCCACGCCAAACTAGGATAGCCGTGCCAACGGTTCCAAAGGGAACCAGCCTTCCGAAAACCTCCGCGAAGCTGTAAAACGTACCTTGGGAATAGATGTAGGTCGCAGGCCCTTTCGCGGCTCGGCCGTGGATAAGGGAAGCAAACAGGGTGATCGGGTTGAGGACGCCGGTCGCGGCAATCGGGATTAGGCCCGCCAGAAGGAACAATACGGACCATCTGTATAGCCCGGCATTGTCGGGGACTCGCCCGTCCAATATATTCGGTATATACGGGATCCAGTTTCGATTTCGCCCCCACACGTGCCCGATAGCTATGCACGCTAATCCTATGGCCGCAGCCAAGACAGCTTTGCCGTAATCGCCCGATGTGAGGTAGTGAGTTCCTCCGAGTCCGTCAGTATAATAGGGCTTGTGCCCGGAGAGTATCCGGTAAACCGATCCGGATACGAAAAAGCCACCCGTGGCCAGCCAAACGTACACAAAGGTGGAGATTCGTGGGCTCGACCGGAACATCCGAACTGCGTAAACGCCAGTACCCAGATATACGGTTAAAAGTATAACTAAATCAATAAATTCCAAGCGCGGTCTCCGTTCCAGACTGAGCTGACACGGTCCCCAGTATATCGGTTTTTTCCTAGTGTGTATAATGAAATTTTGTTGGTCGCCTTTAAAACGGGAACTGCATGGTGCACGGACGGTCGATTCTCAAACCCGGTGGCGTTGACGATACTCGCGCGATACAAGCAGCTATCGAGCGGGCGTCCGCAGACGACGGAATTGTGCGCCTGGGACGCGGTGTGTTCCACATAAGTGAAACCGTCGCCATTTCCCGTACCGCAGGATTGAAGATTATTGGAACCGGTTGCCGAGATCCCTCCAATTTTGGGCCGGGATGGTCCGATATCGGGCGATCTATAGGATCCTGCTTTTATTGGTCCGGGCGGCGCGGCGGCACCATGTTTAATGTTACCGCCTCTCCAGACACTGTGTTCAAACACCTCATGTTTGACGGACGTATGAAAGCGGGTGTGCTTGTGGAACTTGATACGACGCCGGGGTGGTGTACCACAGCAGCAAGGCTGGAGCATGTTGCGGTGCAGGGGGCCGAGGTTGGAATTCAGCTCGGCAACCCCAACCACCCATTTAATGACAATAACGACATTTTTACGTTTGATTCGCTAACGCTGATGTGTGACACGGGGGTGCGAATATGCAACGACCAGAGCCTTTGCCACCGCTTCTCCTACGTGGACAACTTTAGCCGAATCGGAATTGATATTCGGCAAGGCGGTTGCATCGCAGTTGACCGTTTGCTTCAAAGCGGACCGAACAAGGACCGGGTTGGTGTGGCGTTCGCCGGCGGCGGTATTAACGCCGCAACGCTTTCGATTACCAATGCCCGCCTGGAGGCTGGCTGCCTTTTAGCTTGCGGAGGAGCTAATCAAATTATCAACGTTGAATCCTACTGCGACGCGGCGGGGCCAAACGGCGTGCCGTGGAAAATCGGGCCGTCGGCGCTGGTCTCTGTGCGGGCATCAAGTTTTCAGGGGCCAATTGCCGAACTTGCCGGTGCCCCCGGTGCCAAGGCGGTGCTGATTGTGCATGATTCTGCCCTGGCAAAACCCACGCGGGAATGCATCATTTACAAAAATGCCCACGCTTACGCCGCAGTAGAAGGGGTATTCATCCAATGGACAAATCAGCCCGCATAGAATCTGGCCCGGGCCAATAGCAATCCGTGTTCAGTGGGCATTGGTTTTGCCTATGGAATCCATCGCTTCCGCCATCTGTTCTCCGGCCTTCCTCCACGAGTACCGCCGTAGCGCGCTTAATCCCGCGCGCCGCATTTCCCCCGCAAGGGATGGATCGAGGACAACTCGTTCGACGGTATTGATCAAGCCGGAAAGATCGTCCATCCCACAGAGTTGGGCCGCTTTTCCGCAGACCTCCGGAATCGCGCAGCAGTCAGCAGCAATCACCGGTGTGCCAAAGGCCATGGCCTCAATGGCCGGCAGCCCAAAGGATTCACATTTGCTCATAAGTACATAGCAACGGGCCGTGGAAAACAATTCCACAATTCTCTCCCGGCTGACCCGACCCTCTAAGATTACCGCATCGGCCACGCCGATCTCAGCGGCCAATCGTCGCAGATACGCGGCGTAACTCGGTGGGCAATGGCCGGCAATGCGATACTTGAGTTTTGCCAAGCCGGGCCTTTTCAGTAGCTCCGGCATGGCCCGAATAACCATTTCCTGTTGCTTGTAGGGGGCGACATTGCTGATGGTGACAATATCCAGCGGACGGCCCGCGTACGGTGGCATTGCGGTTTGGGCTTGCTTGACCCAATTATCAGGGATGCCGTTGTAGATCACCCCGCAATTTGTTGGCGCGACGCCCAGCCGCCCGCACATTAAATCTTTGAGATAGCCGCTGGTCCAGCCGACAAACGCAGCCTGCCGAAAGGCCTGCTTATTGGCTCGGCGTTTGAGAAATGCTTTCAGAGCGTCCGTTTTTCTGTCCCATGCTTCGGGGCGGTAGGGCCAGGGGTCTTGGCAATGGGCGAGTGTGGGAATGCCAATTCCGGGAATAACCATGCCGTTGAGTTGAAGAATTGCTGAAACATGATTGCTGCGTGCCCAGGCGGCGAATTCACCACGCTCGTAGGCCATGCGTGCGCGAATCTGGGCGGTAGCGGGCGGTGCCCAAAGCAGATTGCAATTGGCGGGAAGCGACAGAGATTTGGCTTCTTCGTGCAGCGAGTTTCCGGAAATTACGGCCAGCGTAATTTTCCATTCCGGGCGTGCCAAGCCGATATGGAGGAATAATTCGATTCCGACGGTGTATCCGCCGCCGCTGCCCATGGACAGGCCGTTGATTAGAATGTGCAAACTGGGCATAGGCGCTTATCCTCGGCGAATTAGCGGGGGAAGTCTACCCGATTGCAATGGGATGGGCAAATGGCGGCTGCCGCGTGCGATGGTCATTGAGCGACGCGCTTCGCCTAACACTGGTGATCCGCGCGCTTTTGAAGAACCGTTCCTGGAAGTGACCTGGGAGTATCTGCGTGAACCCGTCGTGCCACCCTTCCGGCCTTACACGCCCAATCAGGAAAGATCAGATCGAGATTGCCCGGACTCCGAGCCGTGCAAGCGTATAGGCCGGGGTGGCTGTTATCGCGACGGACAGCCAACGCGACGCCCCGTCAGGCACGCCGCCGCGCAGGGTCGAACGACTGTTTTTGGGATGGTTTTACCTTCGATGTCGGCCCCGCCGACACCACTGCGGATTTTCGCGGGGTTGGGTTGTTCCGTGGCCCCCTGTTCGCGGGCCCGCGTAAGCGGCTTCCTGTCTACCACTTATGCGGGTTTTCCCGTTTCTGATAGCTTTGGAGGTTGCCTTGTCCGCTGAAATAACGCTAAAATAAAGAGTAGTTGGGTGCTGCGGGTGTTTGATGGGATGGAACTGCGTTGGTAAGCTTTCTTGGGCTGCTACCGTTAGACGCAGGTAGTTGCCATTGGAAAGGAGAAATAGACCATGGGCGGGTTGTTTCCAGATTTTCTGGGGCGATGGCGTGTTGCGTCGTTCCGGCGCAAATGGCGTCGCGCCAACCCCCACAACGAAACCCAAGCGATAAATTTATTTGACCCAAACCGAGTGAGGGTAGGCCCCCATTCCTACGGTGGGCTACAGGTTGAGTCGTGGGGTGGTGCGGAGGAGTTCTTGGAGATTGGGGCGCTGGTCTCCATCGCGGGGGGAGTAAAGTTTCTTTTGGGAGGAAACCATTTGATGGACAGGGCGACTACCTATCCCATCGGGGTAAAGTTCCTTGGTGCCGAGCTCGACGCGACTTCCAAGGGGAAAATAACTGTGGGAGACGACGTTTGGATTGGAATGGACGCCCTCGTGCTCTCTGGCTCCTCCGTAGGGAGGGGGGCGGTGATTGGGGCCCGGTCAGTTGTTGCGTGCGCGGTACCGCCCTACGCCGTTTTTGTTGGGAATCCCGGCAGGGTGGTCCGTTATCGCTTTGACGCTGAGACCGCGCGGATACTATCGGGGATCGACTTCTCGGCCTTATCGGCCGATTCGTTGCGGAAGCTGGGACGCTTACTCACTGCACCAATTGGATTCAGTGACCCCTCATCTGCTGCCGAGGTTGCCGATGCATGTGCGAGTGGCCTGTGACGACAGAACCATTGAGGTTTGGTGCGCTGGCGGCCGCCGCGCCGAACCCGCATTCAGCGTTCCGCAGAAATGGAGGTAATTCGATGGCTACGCCCTACATCTCCGTAATAATCCCCACGTACAACCGCCCCGAACTTCTTATCGAGACGCTCGGAACGGTCTTTGCGCAGACCTTTGCGGACTATGAGGTGATCGTTGTGAACGACGGTTCGACCGATGACACGGTGGAACGATTGCGACCATATTCCGGTCGCATCCGGCTGATCAATCAGAATAATCAGGGGATTGGAGCCGCCCGCAATCGCGGGATCGACGAGGCACGCGGGAAATATGTTGCGCTGCTCGATCACGACGATCTCTGGTTGCCGGAGAAGTTGGAGCGACAGGCTTCTTTTTACGACGAGAATCCATTATGCAGCGTGGTAGTAGTTCCGTTTGCCCTCACTTCGGCACCGGACCGTCCTGTCTTTCGCACCGAGTTGTTGGCAAAGGGTGGCGGGGTCGTCGAGGATGCGCTCCATCTAATCGCAATGAGGGAACTCACCATCCTCACAAGCGTCATCATGTTTAACCGCGAAAGGGCGGCCGGGATACGTTACCCTACCACCCGCGATTGCATTGAGGACACACCCTTTCAATTGAGGCTGTACGCGCAAGGGCCGGTGGGCATTGCGGCAAACACCGTGTTGGCCATCTACCGTGAGCACAGCGGTGCCTCGCTGAATCCGCAGTATTGGTCAAATGGAATTAGGTCGCTTCGGAAGCTCCACAAGGCGGACGGGCTAGGTAGTTTTCCCGAGCACCGCGATCAGCTATATTTGAGGTTGATATTGGCGCACATCGGGCGGTGCGCCGTGGTTAGGGAGTTGTACGCAGGGCGGCGAGCGTCGTCTGCCAAGCTCTTCCTCCTAGAGTCACCGCACCAGTTACGGGCACTGAGGCTGAGGTTTGTAATATTCTTTCCCTTTTTATTGGTTCTCCCGGCCCGGCTTGTCCGGAGGCTTGCGGGTTGGGGCCGAAGTGGGGCCTAGGGCGGGCCACCTCTAAAAGGGCCCATTACGCAGGGCGGCAGGCGGGACGCGAGGCCTCGGAGTTGGGTGGCGATGAATCCCGATTCTAAAGGGCAGATTAACCGTATTAATACGAGGTAAACAGTCGCCATGCCCAGGCAACTAAAGGAAAGCGCGATGAGTCCCGGCTGGTTGGGAGACTGCATTGCCTCTGTAAGAATGATTGGTGTAGTCGCTACCGCGCTTGCAAACGCGGGGCCCATATACACCTTCCCAATCTCCTTCGCTCCTGCATGTCCGCTGGCAGCGAGGGCGACGGTCATTGGCGAGGCGAGGAGGAGAAATGTGAGGGACCCGATTGCGACGCCAAGCGGTCCGGCCCAGCGGGCTCCGACGAAGACGGCAACCAGGTACGCGGCGGCCTGTATTGCGGACCAGCGCAAAACGAGCCGGAACTTTCCCTGTGAGATCAAGGCGGTGTTCGCGGGTATACAGGTTATGCTCAGGGCCGATCCTATGGCTAAGATTTGGAGGATTGGAACCGCCGGTGCCCATTTGGTGCCGTAGAGAAGGAGCACAAGAGGCCTGGCTGTTGCGGCGAGAAGTAAAGACAGTGGAATGCCGACGATCGCGGCGATCTTGGAAGCACGCATCAGGGCAGATGCCTGCCTCTTGGGTGCGTCCTGTAGGTGCGCCAAGACAGGTAAAAGGACGGAGGCCATGCTTTGTCCGAGAATCTGGCCTACTTGCGTCGAGAGGTTGGAGGCGAGGAAGTATTGCCCGACGGCGGCTTTGGTGCAAAATGCGCCCAGGCAGAGGCTTCCGGCCCAAAACATGGTTGACCCGAAAAACCCGGAAATTAATAGCCTTGCGATATCGGGGATAATGAACGGCCACCGGTCGAACTGTGGCCAGGCCATAAGCGCCGGCTTGGCGATACGCCAGAGCAAGAAGGCGCGGATCGCTCCCGCGACTGGCAGCGGAAGCACGAAGCTGTAAGCCCCGAAGCCGCGCCACGCTAAAAAAATGCTCATAGCCATGACAATGGCGTTGTAAGCAATGTTCGCCTTGGCAATGGCCCCGAACCGCATGTCGATCGTCAGTCGGGCGGTCGGGATGACGTACCATGGGCTAAGCGGCGCGGCCGTTGCGATAACTAAAATTAATCCGATCACCGCTTTGCTGTGAAAGACGATGGCCGCAATCGGGCTTGATGCGGCGAGGAGAATGGCCGTAGCGAAGCCAACGGTAAGTTCGAACCAGAAGGCGGGGTTTACCCAGCGGCGGAAGTGCTTGTGGCGCTGAATTAGAACCTGTTGGATGCCGGTCTGCCTTATCACCCCCGCGAATGCGACCGCCGTGTAGGCCAACGCGACCAAGCCGAAATCGCGGGGGGCCAACAGCCTCGCCAGAGCGATCTGCGTGGCGACCCCCGTGAGCTTTGATCCGAGGGTTTGCGCCAAGGTTGCCAAGATACCGCGCGATGCCCCCAAAGCAAGGTTGGCGGCGGGGGAGGGGGCACCTCCGGTTCGTCGGTTAGGGTCAATCGTCGATCTCCTCGCCAAAAATTTGCTGGCTGGTCGCAGCGCGGAGACGCGGTGCGGTGGCGGCCCGCCATCTGTGATGACCGGCACCGATTTCTGATCATAATCCAGTCTCCCCTTTGCGAAAAGTGATCGTGAGAATTAAGATAAGATTTTCCGCGGGGTGAGAACACCGGGCCAATACTAAGGGATCACTGCGATGCGAATCCATGGATTGATGGTTGTAAGGGACGAAGGTGACCTAATTGCTCAGAGCCTGGACCACGTTTTGGGATGGATTGATTCACTCTACGTCTTGGACACTGGGAGCACCGATGCGACGTGGGATATCGTAAACGATTACGCGAGAAGAGATCGACGGGTTACGCCGTTCCTCAGTAAGCCGTTGATTTTCGAGGATAATTTGCGGGGGTTGCTGTTTCATAAGTTTAGATCCCTGTTTGCACCCGGTGATTGGGTGATGCGGCTAGACGCGGATGAGTTCTACCACACGGAGCCGCCCACCTTCGTCCGGGAGTGCCTCCGGCCGCTCGACTCCTGCGTATATTACAGTTGCTACTACTTCCGCCTGACGCAGCAGGAGTGCGCGGACTACGAATCTGGTCGGGTTTCGGTTTCGGAGGATCGCACTCGCCCCATAGCAGAGCGGCGTCGCCATTATAAAATATCGGCCTACGCGGAACCTCGGATGTTCCGCTACCGGCAGTTGATGCAGTGGCCGCACGACGCCAGCTTCCCGTTCAACGCTGGTTATGTGAGCCGTCACAGAATACCGATGCGGCATTACCCCCATAGGGACCCACCCCAAATGGAGCGGCGGTTCAGGTTGAGGGCAGCCATGATGAAGCTGAAAGCTGGTGCGGGCGGCCACTGGCGTCTGGACGACTGGCGGCGCGAGCTTGTCGACACCCACGGAATTGCAGAGGCAGCAAAGGATGGCCAGGGATTGGCGGGCGAGAGCGGGGTGGACACGGGGCCGCTTCTCTATTGGGCACCGGGGACTGATCTTCCCCCTGCGGCGGACGTGTCTCACCTGCCAGCGATCCCGAAGCGAGCAGTGCAACGCCTTATTCACCCTGCGATGCTCCCACTATTGGATCGCCTGCGGAGCGGTTTTGATCCACATTTTTCCCCACGCGAGATTCCCCGTAGCGAGCTGCCGTAACAGCCGCCGCCCAAGCCCTGCCCCAGGATCCTGCCTCAGTGATAGGCATGAAATTCCTAAGCCATTTGTTTGCAAGGGTTTACATCCTTAGGCACCAAAATTCCCAAGCCCGTGTCTTTCAAGCACTTATGGCTTTTAATACGTATTACCTGGACAGACTCCTAGGCCCGGTTCCGAGGTGGAGGGAAAGTACGACTGATAGTGGCGATCAAGAGTTGGGTAGCCTGCCTGTACTCTTGAGCGGACAGGTGTTTCGCCAAGATGGCTGTCGATGCCAGAAACACGGCGACTTCGGTCGATTCTGATATCCAGTGCGGAGAGGATGCTCCGATTTCGGATCTGACCGCGACTGCCAGTCCCAAGGAAAGGATTCCCGAACACACCGGGCCGTAATATACCTTGAGTATCTCGCCCCAATTTCCGCCAGCCCGTAGTCCTAGTCGTATTCCGATCGGAATCGCGATTGCTTGGAAAAGCATGTTCGCCGCCGCTACGCCAGTCGCCGAGTCCACCCAGGATCCGAACGAAACCGCGGCTAGTAAAACCACGGCCTGTGCCGAGATCCACTTCAACTGGAGGCCGAAACGGCCTTGGGATTGGAGCGCCGTCGCCGCGGGGCCTCCGGGGATACTTATGGCGGTTGCGACCAGTAGTATCTGGAATAATCCAACTGCGGGAAGCCACTTCGCACCGTAGACGCCGACTATCAGGGGTTTTGCAACGACGGCAAGTAGTAGGCAGGCGGGGACGCCAGCAAAAGCCAGCATACGCGATGCCAATAGGATCGCCGACGCCTGACGTTCAGGGCTACTTTGAAGTTTTGCCAACGCCGGCAGTAGAACGCTGCCGAGGTTCTGCGAAATCAATTGGGCTAATTGCATTGAAAGGTTTAGTGCGAAGAAAAACTGCCCGACTGCGGCCTTCGACTGCGATACTCCCAGCACCAGGTTCCCTGACCAGAACATGATGGATCCAACGAACCCGGCCGCAAGCATCAGGAGGCTATCGCCAACCAAAAATTTCCAGCGGCGCAACTGTGGTTTTTTTGTGATCCGGGGCTTGGCCAGCCGCCACAGCCAGAACGCGCGAATTGCTCCGGCGACCGGTAATGGAATCACAAAGCTATACGCGCCGAAGCCGCGCCAGGCCAGAACAATGCTGATCGCCATGGCGATGAAGTTGTAGGCGATGTTCGCAACCGC
This sequence comes from Phycisphaerales bacterium, assembly GCA_027313145.1. Taxonomy (GTDB): domain Bacteria; phylum Planctomycetota; class Phycisphaerae; order WQYP01; family WQYP01; genus JAMDCX01. Next base: position 16,654 of record DAHVEJ010000048.1, read on the forward strand.
AATTGCCTTGAATCGCATATCGATCATCAGCCGCGCGGTGGGAATCACAAACCAGGGGCTAAGCGGTGCTGCGGTTGCGATAACTAGAATAAGGCCGATCAGGGCTTTGCTATGAAACACTACGGCGGCCACCGGGCTGGCGACGATGAGCAGCATTGCTGTCGCGATGCCAACGGTAAGTTCGAACCAGAAGGCGGGATTTGCCCAGCGGCGGAAGTGCTTCTGACGCTGGATTAGAATTTGTTGGATACCGGTTTGCCGGATCACTCCGGTGAATGCGACCGCGGTATAGGCTAGCGCGACCAGACCGAAGTCGCGGGGCAGTAGCAGGCGGGCCAGCACAATTTGTCCGATTAGCCCGGCAACCTTCGATCCGACGGTCTGGCCCAGCATCCATAGAAAGCCGCCGGCTGTCTGGAGCGAAAGCGACTTCGGCTCCCCCCCGACCCCTGGGCCACCATTTCTCTGCGTTTCTCCCAAGACGGGCCACCCTTTCTGAAATCCGCCCTGCGGGGCCTGGGCCGGAGTGCTGCGCTTCGCGCCACAGGGCACGTTATTATATGTATTAAGCGGCGCTCTGCCAGCAATAGCCCGGTGCTGCCGAGCCGCTTGCGGAGACTTGTTGTTCACGGTGCGCTCCGCGACTGGCAGAGCGCGGACTTAACGATATTTGAAGATTTTTGCAGCCTGTTCCAAAACGCTTCCAACTCATGGGCGGGGGGCGCGAGGTGACTGGGGCCTCCTATGCTCTCTGGTGTGCCGTAAAGAAGCAGAAATGCCCTCCGTTCTTAGGCGATTGACTGTCGGTGTGGCGGCCGCTTAACATTGTTTTAATTGAATTCGCCTTTTTCGGCGATCAGCTTCGGCTCGGCGTGTCAACCCGGTGCCACGCTTATTTGTTAGGGAAGTTCAGATGGATGCGTCCAAAAGGGCTACTATCGTGGTGACCACCCGCAATCGGGTGGATGACCTTCTGGTGATGCTTGCATCGGCGGCTAGGCAGAGCGAGCCAGCGAATATCCTTGTTTTGGACGACGCGTCTTCGGACGGTACCTCCGAGGTCGTGAAGTCTAAATTCCCCCAGGCGTGTGTCAGAACATTTGCGGAGCGGCAGGGGCTTATCCGTCTTCGCAACGCCGGTGCCAAGATTGCGAATACGCCCTTTATTGTATCGATAGACGACGACGCTATCTTTACGACGCCCTATGTCGTTGAGCAGACAATCGAGTGCTTCGACGAGCCGCGCGTAGGAGCGGTTGCAATCCCATTCGTAGACGTGAAAGTTTCGACCGTCCCCAAACAAGTTGCGCCGCGACCGGGCGGCGTATACGCGACCAACACATTTATCGGCACGGCGCATGCGTTGCGGCGCCAACTGTTTTTAGGGCTCGGCGGTTATCGCGAGTTCTTTGAACACCAGCACGAGGAGCCAGACTTCTGCGCCAGACTACTAGCTGCGGGCTACATTGTCCGGTTAGGTAACTCCGACCTAATCAATCATTTTGCTTCGCCAAAGCGGGAATGGTCCCGGCAGTATTTTTACTCGGCGCGGAACAACCTCCTGCTTCCTTGGTGTAACTACCCAATGCCAGCAGCGGCTGGGCGGATTCTGCGGGCGACCCTCGGGAACTTACTCTTCGGTATAAGGAACGGGTTGGTCGCTCCAACATTAAAGGGCCTCGCGTGCGGTTGGAGTGAATTGCTCTCTCAGCGCTTTCCGCGAGAACCCATTGATCGGGACTGCTACCGCTTGCTGCTTCGCCTGCGGATGGGCGCCGCGTCGTTGGAGGAGATCAGGCCGCTCCTTCCGCCAATGCGGGAGATCGCGCCCGGGGGTGTCACCCCGGGTGGCAGCTCAAATGTGGACTGCCGGTAGGGCGGTGGCGGGCTGTAGGATGGATGTTATGGCCGCGAGGGCTGTCGTCGCGACGATTGGTGAATTGTCCAGATGTGTCCAAGCACTCGGACCCCCAGTCGATTTTTCGCTAAATAGGATCGCAAAACGGACGCAATTCCCGATACCAGGCTCGACCCGTGTTGGTTGAGGGATGTGCGATGCTTGATTGGGTATTGGTCCATTCTCGCTTTAGCTAGCATTATGGGCGGTGCCAGCGGGATGATTCGTTTTGGCGGGGCGGTATCCTTGGATAGGTCGAAATACCGGCCGAGATTATTCGGAGATGTTATGCGAATTGGGTTTCTTGTTCCATCGAGCTTTGCACTGACGAACGAGGGTAACGGGGCAAGGCTGCAACCGGTTTTTCAAGCCGAGGCACTGCGTTGCCTCGGTCATCGGGTGGACCTCCTGAATCCTTGGGATGCCGGGAATCCTTCCGATTATGACGTTATCCAGTTTTTTGGGGGAGGGTATCCGTTCTACAACATAGAAACCGAGAGAGATAGAATGCGTGGGATCTTGGTATTCGCACCCATGATTGACAGCAATGTTTCCTTCCGGAGCTACCATTTGGCCCGTTTGTTGGGCGGGGTGCATCCACGATTTAACACAATCCCCGGCGTGCTGTACTCCCAGGCAACCGGCAGCGACCTGGTCGTGTGCCGGTCGCGCCACGAGGTAGATCGCGTCGTCCGTGGATTGGGGGTTAGCGAGCGGAATGTCTTGGTTAGGGAGGTGTTAAACGGCACTCTGGTACAGGGTTTCGCGGATCCCGATTTTTGTCGAAAAACAGGGAACCTGCCCGCCGAGTTTGTCCTGCACGTGAGCGGCTACCACCAGCAACGAAAAAATACGGTCATGCTCGCAAAGGCGTGCGTCGAGCTGGGCTTTCCCCTTGTATTCGCTGGGATCGCGGAGGACGGCGAGGTGCTACGTTCACTGCGTGAGATTGCCGCGGCGACCAGCACGATCACGTTGCTCGGATTTCAACCCCAAAATGTGCTTAACTCGTTGTACGCGGCGTGCCGTGTCTTTGCCCTCCCCAGCACGCATGAGGGTACCGGGATGGTCGCGCTGGATGCCGCAGCGCAAGGCGCGAAAGTGGTGATCACCCAAAATGGGGGCCCCCCCAGTTACTTCGGTACAATGGCCCACTACGTCGACCCCTTCTCAATCGAAAGCCTTAAGGGCGCTATCAAAGCGGCTTGGGAGGCCCCGCGGTCAGACGAGTTGCGGGTCCATGTTACCACGAATCTCACCTGGGAGCGGTCGGCCAAGTCGCTCCTCGCTGCGTACGCCGAGGCGGCGCGATCCCGCGCAAATGGCTGAGCGGCGGGGCGGCAGAGGGCGTTAGAACATTTCAGCTTGTCGCGGCAAGCGAAACAGTATGTGGAAATTGTGCGAAAACGGCTTTCCACGGACCAATGACCACTGCGCTCAATGATCAATGACCACTGATCACGGATCACTTTAGGTTACGGGTTACAGGGGACAGGTTACAGCTTTTTTTTGAAGCTGGAACCTAGAATCCAGAACCTGGAACCTTGAATATTGAACGTACTGATAATACTGACCAATACTGATATTACTGACAATACTGATAATACTGACCAATACTGATATTACTGACAATACTGACGATACTGAATATACTGCCAATACTGCTACCGTTGTAACTTTCTGGCAAGCGCCGCGTTTAATTGTAGGCGGTGGATTTATTGGTGGAGCAAGCCGGTAAATTGCCGATAACTTGAGCGGGTGCAATGGCCACGGGGCCTATAACAGGGAAGGATGTAATGACGGGTTCAGGTGTATCTCCGGTAGCCAAAGCGGACCGGCGTACCGTCGTTGCAGTTTTGGGGCCGCCACGCAGTGGCACCAGTGCTATTACACGGGCGCTGGAATGTTTGGGCGTGGACTTGGGCAATACGCAAGATCATCGTGTCGCCGATCCGGCCAACCCTAAGGGCTTTTGGGAAGATTTATCAATTATTGACCTGTGTGCCCGCGGCTTGGCAGCGCATAATCTCCCTTGGTACGGACTGCAGTTATTGACTGCGGAGGATTGGCAAACAGCCAAGGGCCGTGAGCTTTTGGCGGAGGCAACGGATCTGGTAAATCGGCGCGTCAGCTCCGCGGCCAACGGAATCTGGGGGTGCAAAAATCCGCAGATGGGACGGATGATGTGGCTTTGGATGGAGGCATTCAGTCAGGCCCATTGCAGAGATTGCTATGTTATTGCGCTGCGCAATCCCTTAAGCGTGGCGGCCTCTGTGATTCGGGGCAGTCCGCACTTTGCGGTGGGTTGCAGCCCGACACACCTGCATTTGATGTGGCTGATGTATCATGTTGGGGCGATGGAGACGGTGCTGGCAGGGAAGCCCGCGGTGGTGGTGGATTTTGACCGTATGATGGCTAATCCGGGGGCCGGCTTGGAACGCATTTCCGCCGCACTGGCCCTGCCCATTCCGCCGGGAAATCAACACGCCATTGATTCCTACGGCGAAAAATTTTTAGATAAAACCCTGCGGCATACGGAATTTGGCCTTTCTGATCTGGCGGCTGATCCGCGGGTGCCGGGGCTGGTGTGCCGAGCCTACGAAACACTTCTGGAGGCAGCGCATGATCGGCAGAGTTTGCAAAGTGAGGATTTCCGGAAGCGGTGGGGGATTATAGCGCAAGAAGCCATGGATCGGAATTCGATTTTTCGCCTGATTGACCAAATTGATAATCGGCTGACGCGCTCACGGTATGTTGCGCGAATCATCTATCGCCATTCGCCCAGGCCGGTACGCCGCTGGCTGGCGCGGCTGGCGTAGGGCGCTAAGCCCAATTTTCACGGACCACGGACCAATGACCAATGACCAATGATCACTGATCACGGATCACGGATCACTTTAGGTTACGGGTTACAGGGGACAGGTTACAGCTTTTTTTGAAGCTGGAACCTGGAATCCAGAACCTGTAACCTGGAATTTAGAACCTGGAATCTAGAATCTAGAATCCAGTTTTCGGTTTTCGGCGGTGTTGGGGTATGATAAGGGCGCTGTGTGCTTAGTTAAACCCGCAGATTGCGAGCGGGCGGAACCAGGAGTTCAAAAAATGCGACAGCAGCAGGCACTGAAAGTTGCGCAGGCCGCGGGCGTATTAATGCGGGCGGAGGCGACGACGGACATGAATTACATGCGGCTGATTAAGTTGCGGTACGTGGCCGATCGCGAAAACCTGCGACAGAGCGGCCGTACCATAACAGGCGACCGTGTAGTGGCGATGAAAAAAGGCCCCGTTCTTAGCGGAATGTTGGACCTTATCAAGGGGCAGGCCGTGGGTTCAGAGATTTGGCAGAAGTTTTTTCGGACCGTGCATTATCGCGTGGAAATGCGGGAGAACCCCGGTGTAAGCGAATTATCAAAGTTTGAAGTGGAAATGCTTGAGTCGGTTTCGCGGCAATACGAGGATTGCGACGAGTGGGATCTGGTGGAAAAGACCCATGAATTCGAGGAGTGGAGGAAGCATTTCCAGGAGGGGACATCGGTTGACATCCCGCTTGAGTCGCTGCTGATGGCCGTGGGACGGGCCGATGACGCGGACCGTCTTATAAAGGAAAATCACGACCGGGAGGCGTTTGAGCAGTTTTTCTGCCGAGGTCCGGTTGTTTGAATTACCGCGATACATTTTTCATCAAGCAAAACGGTCAATTATTTGACAGCCACCTGTAGGTGGTTATTTCTGATCCGAATGTTGATGCGGAAGCTATAGTGGTCGTGAGCCTGACCACATGGGATCGCGATAAGGATCAATCCTGCATTCTGATGCCGGGATACCATTCGTTCATTCACCATAAGACGTGCGTGAGCTATCGTGATGCGAAAATCATTTCCGCCAGGTTTTATCAACGAAACCTTGAATTGGGCCTGATTATTCCCTCCGACCCCGCCAGCGACGACATGGTTGACGAGATTATCAGAGGGGCCGGAGCCACACGGTTCATTCCGTTGGGGTGCCGTGAGATTCTCGCCCGACAGGATCTCATATAGCAAGTCTAAATTCCGAGCACCCGATAATTGTCCCTTTGTCACCTGTCCCCTGTAACCTATAACCCGTAACCTGTCGCGTACGCGGATTAGGATGGCGGCGGCGGCATTTTGCGGTCTTTGACTACCTGTGCGGGGTTGCCGGCAACGATTTTCCAGGGGGCGATATTTTTTGTTACTACAGCGCATGCGCCGACCACTGCGCCGTTGCCGATGGTTACGCCGGGGCCGACAAAGGCGCGGGCGCAAATCCACGCGTCGCTGCCGATGATGATCGGGCGGGTGATCAGGGGCATGGCCAGTTGCGTATAGTCATGGGTGCCGGCACAAAGATACGCTTCCTGGCTTACCATTGCACGGCCGCCGATGGTGACAAGGCCAAGATTGTATATCTCGGCCCTATCGCCGATGATCACGAGGTCTCCCATTTCCAGCAGCCAGGGATAGTACACGCGGCTGGTGCGGCGGATGCTGCATTGCTTGCCGATTTTTGCGCCGAACAGGCGCAGCAGGGTGCTGCGCCAATTGGACCAGGTGTGGAAGGAATAGCGATACAGCGTGGATTGAACCATGCTCCAAAGTAAACGCCGAATTTTCCAGCTTGTGGGGGCCGACGAGATCAACCGGGCCGCCGCGGCGGAATTTGTTACCGGCGGAGTTGGCGTAGGCGGGGTTGGCGCATTTGCTTCGGTCATGGTGCATATCATGGCGGAAGAGCGGCAGGGGGGCAAGTTGACCCGCTAACTTGAGCATCTTGGCCACCTTGAAATTCGCAAAGCAAACCTTTCTGCCCTCTGGATTTAAACGGTATTTGCGGGCTCCCAGCAGTCGCGTTTGTCGATCTTTTATGACCATGGTATGATGACCATGGTAAAGGAGCGTCACATGAAGACGATCGCGGCTGGTGTGTTTAAGGCGCAGTGTCTGGCGATTATGGACGAGGTTCAAACAAGGCGGGAAGCTGTGATTATCACCAAGCGGGGCCATGCCATTGCCAAGCTTGTGCCGATCGAAACCCGTGAAGACGGCATCTATCACTTTCTCCGGGGCAAGGGTGCTGTTACAGGCAATATCATCAGCCCGGTGTTGGCCGCGAAGGAATGGGGAGATCTGATTTGATTCTTTTGGATACGCATATCGTCGTCTGGCTGGCATTTTCGCCGGAACTGCTTTCCGCGCATGCCAGAGCGGCGATTGATAAGGCCCGCAGGGATGGTGACGGGCTGGCCATCGCGGACATCAGCTTGCTGGAACTGGCGATGCTGGCAAATAAGGGGCGCATTAAACTTGAAATATCTCTGGAATCATTTCTCACGGAAGTCGAATCGCGGTTTGTGGTGCTTCCGATCACCGGGGCCGCATGCGCCAGTATATCACATTTGCCCAAAAGCTATCCAAAGGATCCCGTCGATCGGCTCATTGGAGCCACAGCCCAGGCGGCGGGAATAGAGCTGATCACCGCGGACGCGGCCATCCGCCGGTCGAAGGCGGTTCGGACAATCTGGTAATGCAGGTTGCTGGAAGAGAATGCAGGAGTCGGGAGTTGCGGGGGGACGGAGGTGACGGG
>DAHVEJ010000049.1 GCA_027313145.1 Phycisphaerales bacterium
AGAATCATCAGGAAACTCTGCGGCAGTCCCAGAATATCAGTGAGGAAATTTCCGCACTGAACCGGCGAATAAAAGAATCAGAGGAAGCCGGACAGCGAGCTGCTGCAACGGCGGCCGACCTTGAACAAACCTGTGGTCAGGCGAGAAATCATGTCGCGGAAAACAGTACCCGTCTGGCGGCAATCCGGCAATCCGCCGTCCAGACCAATAATTCCGTGGCAGAAGTAACGCGCAGCGCCGATGAGCTGGGGCAACAGGAACATGAATTATCATTGGCGGAAAATGAAGTCAGCGTTCGACTGGAAACACTGGTAGAACGGGCGGGTGAAGAATTGCAGGTAAACCTGGTAGAAGCCCACCAGGGGTACCAAGCCCCGGCCGAGGCCAACTGGGAGGCGATCACCACGGAAATTGCGGATCTTAAAGGCCGGATGGCCCGGTTGGGCAATGTAAATCTTGACGCTGTCAACGAATTGGCGGAGTTGGAAAAGCGGCAGGAATTTCTATCGGCGCAAATTGCGGACATTCTGGATGCTAAAAAGCAGTTGGAGGAACTCATTGAAAAAATCAACGCAGATTCCCGCCAACGCTTTATTGACACGTTTGAAGCCGTACGCAAGGAATTCCATGAGATTTTCCGCAAGCTCTTTGGCGGCGGAAAAGCGGATATTGTTCTTGAAACCCCGGAAGACGTATTGGAATCGAGTATTGATATTCTGGCACGCCCGCCCGGAAAAGAATTGCAGTCCATTTCCCTGCTTTCCGGTGGCGAAAAGGCCATGACGGCCATTGCCTTGGTATTGGCGGTATTTAAAAGCAAACCGTCGCCCTTTTGCGTACTCGATGAAGTAGATGCCCCGCTGGATGAGGCTAATACCGGACGATTCGCGGCGATTATTCAGGAATTCCTGACCCACAGTCAATTCATTGTCATTACGCACAACAAGCGAATGATGGCCATTGCCAATTTGCTCTATGGCATTACCATGCAAGAACAGGGCGTGAGCAAACGGGTGGCGGTTCGGTTTGACGGTAAGCCTCAGGCGGACCGCCCCGCACCAGAACCCGTGGCGGAAGGCGCTTCGGAAGCGGCTTAAAACGGAAGGTGGACATGGTAGCTACATCCGACGGCCGGCGTGCTTGCGGGGATTATCCCAAACCGATTATCGGCATCGTTGGAGGCATCGGCGCGGGCAAGAGCTTGCTGGCGCATGAACTGCATAAATTGGGATGTGTGGTTATTGATAGCGACCGGCTGGCGCATCAGGCAATTGATGAACCGGCCATCCGATCAGAACTGACAAAACGGTACGGCCCGGAAATTATCTCGGCGGCAGGTAAAATTGACCGTCAAAAGCTGGGCACCCTTGTTTTTCGCAATTCTGAAGATATTAAGCGACTTAACGCGCTGGTACATCCCCGCGTGGAACAACTGCGACAGGAAATTATGGCATCCGTGCGCAATAATTCCGGGGTGCGTGCGGTAGTGCTGGATTCACCGTTGTTATTGGAAAGTGGATTATACAGGCAGTGTGATGCTATAATATTTTTGGACGCTCCACTGGGAATTCGGCGAAAGCGTGTGATGGAAAGCCGAGGCTGGGATGCCGCCGAGTTATCCCGACGAGAAAATTTTCAGGCACCACTGGACAAAAAGAGAGAAATAGCGGATCATATTATTTCCAACGACGGGGAACCGGCGTTGCTAAGCAATCAAGTCCGCGAAGTTTTAACCACGGTTTTAGCGAGATTTGGGCGGATTTATAAAGGATAGTGTTCGTTAGCGACGCCTTATTTGGAATTCAGTTTGTCGCTAAGCAGTGCAGCCCGGATGGAGGAAAAGAGCGGCCATTTCTTTAGTTTTCATTGATTATGGCCGATAAGATAATTAAAGGTACAGCACCCGGTTTGGGGTATTTTCTCAGCACGACCCCGAACACCCCTAAGTAACTTGGGATACAACGGTGTCAGCCGGACCGTTAAACGTAATTTCGGCTTTATCGTAACGACTCAGTGCGGCATGTCCCATCAAGGATTAATGGTAACTCATACCTCACCCCCTGATGAGCAGAGCAACCCGCGGAAAAACATAACATAAAATTTACTAAGGAGAATAATTATGGCAAGAACCACCAAGAGTAAAAAGGCCGCAACTGCCGCAGCAGCAGCCGTTGCCGTTGAAGAAGAACCGAAGCAAAAGACCGAGGCTCCTGAAACTCAAAGCCCGTTGCTGGATAATCTACCAGCGGAAGCATCCGCAGAGATTCCAACGAACAACAGCGAGTCGCCCAGCCAAAATGGCGAAGCTATTGTCGCCGCCGAATCCGCCAATCCGAAGGAGGATGTTAACGGAAATCAACAACCGGCCCCAACGGTCGATGGTGCCACCATGATCGGCTCGGCCATGGTCGGTATGGGCGGCGGAATTAGTGACGATGACGATGACATTTACGACGATGAGACGCATCAGAAATATGAACAGGTCAAACGCAGTGAACTGCATCTGATTGATCTGCAGAAAATGACGGTTAACGACCTGCACGAAATCTGCAAAAAAGAGGGAATTGACGAATACATCGGGCTGAAGAAACAGGAACTGGTTTTCAAGGTTCTTAAGAAGCGCATTACCGATAACGGCCTGATGGTTGGGGAAGGCGTTTTGGAAATTCTTCCGGACGGCTTTGGCTTCTTGCGCTCCCCGGAATATAACTACATTCCCTGTCCGGATGACATTTACGTTTCCCCCTCCCAGATTCGCCGCTTTGGCCTGCGGACCGGAAATATTATCACCGGCCAGATTCGCCCGCCGAAGGAATCAGAACGGTACTTTGCGCTTTTACGTGTGGAGGCCATTAACTTTGAAGATCCCAACATGCTCACTGAAAAGGTGAACTTTGAAGATCTTACCCCGCTGCATCCCAACAAGCGATTCTTCCTGGAGACCACCCCGGAGGAAATCAATATGCGCATTGTGGATATTGTCACGCCCATCGGCAAAGGTCAGCGCATGCTGATCGTGGCTCCGCCGCGCACCGGAAAAACGGTGCTGCTGCAAAAAATTGCCAACGCCATTTCCACCAACCACCCGGAAGTGTATCTGATTATTCTGCTCATTGACGAGCGTCCGGAAGAAGTCACGGAAATGCAGCGCGCCACCAAGGCTGAAGTGGTAAGCTCCACATTTGATGAACCAGCCAGCCGGCATGTCAGCGTGGCGGAGATGGTCATCGAAAAGGCCAAACGCCTTGTGGAATACGGCCGGGACGTGGTGATTCTTCTGGATTCCATTACTCGTCTGGCACGGGCCTACAATACGGAAGTCCCCCACTCCGGCAAGATTCTTACCGGTGGCGTGGACGCCAATGCCTTGCAGAAGCCCAAGCGATTCTTCGGTGCGGCCCGCAACATTGAAGAAGGCGGCTCGCTGACCATCATTGGAACCGCCCTCGTGGAAACTGGTTCCAAAATGGACGAAGTTATTTTTGAAGAATTTAAGGGCACGGGCAACAGCGAATTGCATCTGGACCGCCGCCTGGTGGAACGCCGCACCTATCCCGCCATCAACATCGCAGCCAGCGGAACCCGTAAAGAAGAACTGCTGCTGGATAAGCGTGAACTGGAATTGGTTTACCGCCTGCGGAAAGTCCTGGCCGACATGAACGCCATTGAAGCCGTGGAACTTCTGAAGAACCGCCTGGAAAAGAAGAAAACCAACGGCGAATTCCTGCTGACCATGAATCTGGATTAGCCGTTACGCCGATAGGGTTGGTGCCGTACGGGCCGTACCGGACCGGAGTTATTTTCCGTGACTGCGTTTCGCATCGAACCTTGACGCTGCCGCGTCATGCTAATTTTTCTTTCCGTAACCGCGTGTCGCATCTGACCGTGATATGTTCCGTTAGCTCAATACGGCAGCGTTGAGTTGGATGCGGGGTGCGACTTAATTATACGTCTTTTTTTGACGGTGCGATGGACTTTCTGAAAAAGTCGTCGTGGAAATCAGCATAATCACCCTAAATACACCTCATCGCCGGGCTTTAATGCTGGGATTTTGGCGGCTTTGGCTTTTATATCATCCGGATATAGTGCGAAGGATGGGGCGATTTCTATGGTGCAGTCCGGACTTCCATCGGGCTTGTGCGGCACGGTGATGCCGGCGGCTTGCAGCCAGCGGCTGTTGCGCAGGGTGGCAATCTGGCGGGATGAGGCGATGGAATCAACGCCTTCGGCATTTTTTATTGGCGCAAATTCGTCGATCCGATCGGTCTCATAGACGATGCTGCCGGTCGCCAGAGGTAATGCGTCAAAAACAAAGGTTTCCATTTTGACGGCGTTGGGCTTTTCGGGCTTTATGGTTTTACCCGTAGACATATCAACACATGAAACTTTTTTCTCCGCGCGGTGATACGGCAACGCAAAGCCGCGGGCATTGAGGCGTTGTACAAAATCACAGCGAATGGCATGAAGGGCGATGCTGCCGGCGCGGAAGCGTAATTGTCCGTCCGCGGTGCGCTGTTCGGCCAAGGCCGCCGGCAGATCAGAATATTCAATAACGGTCATTTTTCCGTCCACGAGGCAGATATTTCCGAGCTTTTCCGTGCTGGATATTTTGGGCAGAATTTTGCTCGACATGTCAGCGTTTTCTAGTTCATGCAGCCCAAGGAACAGCGGATCCACGCACCGCACAATGGGATTATCCACCTGAAAATAGCTGATCTGTGTAATGCCCCGTTTTCGCATATCCGCCAACGCGCCGCTTTTATACAGCGCCAGCAATGATCCGCCGTGGCCATTGGGTGACAGCGCCAGCGTGCCCGGCGTTTCCAATAGCACCTTCCCCTCCAGACTCACGGCCGGCAGCATATCCTGGGAGAAAAACATGACTTGCGATTCAGGCAGCCCGAAATAATTATGTTGGTTCCAGAAGTCCACGGTGGCCTGATGATTGGCGGTGCTGGTCATGAGATAAAAGGGTATGGTGCAGCCATAGCGCAGTTCCATGGCCCGGAGGAATTCGGCAAAGCACTGAAACAGCGGCTTGTTTTTGACGGACGTTGCCGGAAATGTACCCTTGGGGCCGTCCCATCCCAGGCGCGATCCCTGACCGCCGGCAACGACAAACGCGGCCACCCGATTATTTTTTAACAAGTATTCACCCATGGCCTGTGCCTGGCGATATTTCTCGCGCGTCGCCGCATCATGGGGAGCGTGTTCAAAAAAGGGCGCGGGTTCAATATTCTCCGACAACTTCAGGCTTTCCGGATTTAAGACCACAGTTCGAATCAATTCCGCCAGAAGCGGCCAGTCCATGGATGCAATCTGTCGATCCAATTCGGCTTTTTCCAACGCGCTAAGCTGGTCGTAAAAAGCAAAAAGATTGCCCTGCCCGACGGCGGCAAGCTGCTGAACCAATGCGTTGTGATCCGGATATTGCAACATAAACTGATAAAACTCCGTCGGGTTCGTGAATGGTTATTTCGCTTCGTTTAATGCACGGGTACTGATTTCCGTGGTGATTTTTTCGATAAACGCCGCCAGCGGCATGGCACCGAGATCCTGATCTTTCCGCGTGCGCACAGCCACCGCCGCCGCCTCCATTTCCTTGGCACCCACAATGAGCAAATAAGGAATTTTCTGTTCACGAGCGCGACGAATCTTGGCACCAATTTTATCATCCGCCACATCCAGCTCTGAACGCACACCGGCAGCCAATAAGGCGCTGTTAACTTCCTGGGCGTAGGCGACAAATTTTTCACTGATGCTTAGCACCACCGCCTGCACCGGTGAAAGCCACGTGGGAAATGCGCCGGCGAAATGCTCAATTAAAATTCCCGTGAATCGTTCCATGGAACCAAACGGTGCCCGGTGGATCATCACGGGGCGATGAGGCGAATTATCCGCACCGATATATTCCAGCGCAAAGCGTTCGGGCAAAACATAGTCAAGCTGCACCGTGCCAAGCTGCCACTGCCGACCAATGACATCCTTGACGAGAAAATCCAACTTGGGGCCGTAAAATGCCGCTTCACCGATGGCTTCTTCATGGCGGATTTCCACATCTTTCACAATTTTTCGCAGTGTTGCCTCGGCCCGGTCCCAAAGGGTGGGATCACCGGCATATTTATCGGAGGCCGGATCGCGTAAGCTCACGCGACATTGATAATCCGTGAAACCCAGCGTCTTAAAGACCAGTAATACCATATCCACGGTAGACCGTAACTCCGCTTCCACTTGCTCAGTTGTGCAGAACAGGTGCGCATCATCCTGGGTGAATCCGCGGACACGCGTCATTCCAGACAGTTCGCCGGATTGTTCAAAGCGATAGACCGTACCAAATTCCGCCAGGCGAATAGGCAAATCGCGATAACTGTGCGGTTCGGCGGCATAGATCTGAATGTGATGCGGACAGTTCATGGGTTTAAGCAGATATTCGCTTTCATCCATGCCATCACGTTCTTTCATTTTGATGGTCGGGAATTGCGATTCTTTGTAATACGGATAATGACCGCTGGTTTTGTACAAATTTATGTTGCCGATATGCGGCGTATAAACAGAGTTGTATCCGCGGCGGATTAACTCCAGCCGCATAAAATTCTCCAACTCCTGCCGAACCACGCCCCCTTTTGGCATCCAGAGAATCAAACCGCTGCCCACCAACGGCGAAATCGTAAACAGGCCAAGCTGCTTTCCGATGACGCGATGATCGCGCCGTTTGGCTTCTTCAATAAGCGCCAGGTGCGACTCAAGTTCCTGCCGGCTGAAAAAGGCCGTTCCATAGATGCGCTGCAGTTGCTGCTTGGACGCATCCCCATGCCAATAGGCACCGGCAACACTGGTAACCTTAAATGCGCCAATTCGACCCGTCGCCGGTAAATGCGGACCGCGGCACAAATCTTCCCAATTTTTGTGCGGTTCTCCCGTGGCATAAAAGCTGATAACCGCCTGCGGATCAGCCGCTAAAGCCCGCTGGGCGTTATCCAGCTTGTACGGATTTGCTTCCTGCTCCAGCTTGGCCAACGCGGCCTGCTGCGGCAATTCATAACGTGTAAATGGGCGATTCTCCGCGACAATTTTCTCCATTTCCGCTTCAATACGGGGAAAATCCTCCTCCCGTATCGACTGGGATAATTCCATGTCGTAATAAAACCCGGTCTCTACCGGCGGTCCATACGCCAAACGCACCGCCGGAAACAGCCGCGTAATCGCCTCCGCCATGACATGGGCCGTGGAATGCCGCAGCAAATAAACGGCATTTGTGTCGGTGGCCTTGGCGGTAATAATGGCGACTGCGGCATCCTGGCCTATCGGCGTGGATAGGTCGGCAAGCTGCCCGTTAATTAACGCCCCTATGGCATCTCGTGCCAGGCGCGGCCCAATAGCTTGCGCCACCTGCAAAGGTGTCACGGAAACGGCATCAAACTGTTTTTTTGCCCCGTCGGGCAGAGTAATCGTAATCATGGCGCGTGATTATCCGACACTTTGGCCGTTTTGTATAGGAGTCTTTCCTTAGGGCGCGATGCCATATTTATTCGCGGATGCCGGGCCTGCCAGCGCCGGCAAGCATTCAAAATGGCGTGAAGCATCATCTTCTGCACGCCGGGACTGTCAATAATTGTGGCATGAGTCAACTTTTTAGTGGGAAAGCCCACAGCGGCATAACGCAGATTAATATCTGTCAGTCGCGTGCGATAAGGGTCCTTCACTTTGGCCGGCACCCCCCGCCATATCGGAAGCCAATCGGTATCGGGATGGCTTTTATAAATATCGATACATCGTTCCACATTCGCTGGAACGCGCGGCGGCGTTACTGGATCAATTAACAACAGCAGTTGCACCTTAATTCCGTGCCGCCCCAGCGCCCGGGCAACGCGTATCTGATCGTCGGCCCCCCAGGAATGACCATACAAAATCAAGGGGCCGTGCATAAGGTGTTTACGGTAGTCCCGCAGCAAGATACGTTGAAATTGCCCCTTGCTGTGGTCGGCAATGGCCGCCGCCTGAATAATGTGGTGACGATTCAAATGATGCGCCAATCCATCAATGCCCAGACTGAATACGCCTAAAAATCCGCGCATGCCAAAGGCGTGCCCTTCATATTGAAAATCAGCCCGATTGCTGGTAACAACCGCGGACCGCACCGGATCGGCAGGCCGCCCGGTCAAATCCACACAACCGGTGCTAAACATCAATGTGCAGCAGACGCACGCCACGGCTATTGGGCCTGCGATGTGATTTTTCCGACCATTCTTTTTCATCAGCGACGTCACCGTTCGTACAAAAGAGCCATCTCAACGCATGCATAATAGTGGCGCGCAACGCCATTAGCGAGTGCGGCAATTAAAGGCCGCGCATAACGCTTGATTTGACTTTTGCTCCCAACGTGAGCATGATCATGGACAAGAATCAAAATCAGTCGAAGCGGCGTTGGGATTTAAGCCGCAACATCACGTGATGGCAAAAAGTTTTTCGTACAAGATGGAAGGAATTCCCCCATGGCGACCGAAGAAAAAGCAACGCTGGAAATCCGCGATAACACCGCCAATCCCGCTCCTTTAGGACTTCTGGCTTTTGGTATGACCACCGTGCTGCTGAATTTCGCCAATGCCGGTTTATACGAGCTTAGCAGCATGGTGTTGGCAATGGGCATTTTCTACGGCGGCCTGGCGCAGTTAATCGCCGGAGCGCTGGAATGGAAAAAAAATAATACGTTCGGCATGACCGCATTTATCTCTTACGGCATGTTCTGGTTGTCTCTTGTGGCACTGGTGATTATGCCGGGGATGTTTCCGAAAATTGCCGGCCCCAATGCCACAGGCATGGCGGTTTATCTTGGACTCTGGGGACTCTTTACGCTGGTGATGTTCATTGGCACGCTGAAAATCAACCGGGCGTTGCAGGTTGTTTTTGGCACATTGGTGATGCTCTTTGTGCTTCTGGCTCTGGCGGAAACGACCGGAAATGCCAACATTCACATGGCGGCTGGCTACGAAGGCATCTTCTGCGGATTATCTGCCATGTACACCGGCCTTGCCCAGGTGCTTAATGAGTTGTACGGCAAAGCTATCCTGCCTCTGGGACCGGTAAAACCACTTCGATGAACTGCCGGTGTGCCTAACACTTCTGGTGCAACGACCTGATCGGCGAATATTTAGCAACCGTGCGCGCCGGGATTGCAGATGCGCGGTTAGTATTTATCACAATGGCATTCGCCCTGATGAGACCATAAGTAGGGTCCGGCTTGGCGTCGAATCGCGGAGTACCAGAATCGGAGCCATGCGGGGGCGTGTGTTTTTAATAATCTTTGAACCGTGCGTTTGTAAAGACACGGCACAAAGACCCTTTCGAGATCAGAATTGACACCGGAAGAGCCTGCCTCGGCGAAACGGCGATGCACTCGATTAGCTGCTATTGATGGCAATACTGATGGTAGTACTGATGGAAGCATGCTTGATTCTGATTGGCGAACATCTTAATATTAGTCAGAGAGCAATGCAGGAGAACCGGTATGGCCACGCGCACTAAGACAAGAATTCGGATCACCCCCCGCACGCGCAAGGCGCAAAATCTTCGTGACGCTCTGGCTGCGACTAATAAGCAATATAACGAAACACTGGCCAAGCTCGCGAAGTAGACAAGACGAAATTTATTTTACAGATAGCAAGTGTCACGTTTCTTGTTATCGCCCTTTGCTCGCGTCTTGGAGACGTTCGTGGACGAAATTGTATTCTTGACGTGGGATGAACTCTTGGCGATTCACGAGGACCAGTTACAACGTTACGGGGGCCAAGACGGGTTCATTGATGAGGGCGGCGTCCATTCGGCGCTGGCACGCGCACAATTCAGCGCCGGGTACAATACCGACGCCGACCTCGCCGACTTAGCGGCTGATTATATGTTCGGACTGTCCACCACCCAAGGCTTTGTTGACGGCAATAAAAGAACGGGATTGGCGTGCGCGGCAGTATTTCTCCGCAGGAACGGTTGGCAATTGGCGCTGTCCGACAAACTCATGTACATCGTGGCCATGGCCGTGGCCAGGAAAGAACTTGATTGCGATGCGCTGGCAGATATTTTACGAACGCACATGTCGGAGTTACCCGACGTTGCGGAATAAATAAACTGAACAGCCTCAAATTGATTGCAAGCCAGCGCGGAAATTCCTATATCCGCCATACGTTTTAGCTTTTGAGTGCAACTATTTTTTCTTTTCTTTTTTTTCTTCAACCGCGGCCTTGGCTTCTTTTTTCTTTTTCTTGCGGGCCGTAAGAATATGGCGACCCTGCACAGCCATACCCAGAACACCCAGAGCCAGATATACCCATGCGGGGCGCACGGTGCGCGCCAAGTGCCTAAGCACCCCCGGATCAAAGCGGCGGGTGAACACGGCCACCGCCCAAACAATCAGCGCCGCCCCCAGCCACACTCCTCCAATCAGGCTCAAGACGCGCGGAAAAAGCAATCCCAGCAAAATCACTACCAACAAGGCCCCCGCCGCTGCCGCCATGACCTGCGCTTTTTCAGCCTTATTCAAGTGCTGTACATCGGTTGCAAGGGTACCGTACCGCGTCCGCACGTCATGCAGCACGCGACGCCGCAGCGCCCGGGTCGGCTGACTGCCGGCAGGGTGGGTTGACGTGCTTGTCGCAGGTACAGGTGAGAACCGTGTCGAAGCCACAATCGCGTTTTTTCCTACGACAGATTTTTTCGGGGCAAACGCGCCACTATGCCAGGCCACCAATCCACCCAATAGTAGCGCTGTCAAAGCCGCAAAAAGCAGAGCCTGCGTGAGTCGAAATAATACCGCACCGAGAATAATCCCCAGAACCATTCCCATAATGATCAGTGTGAGATCAGCAAGTTGTGTATGCCACAGCAAAGGGAGAAAATAGCCAAATACCGCCCCCGCCGCCGCCATAAATACCGTCAGTACGGGGCGAGCCATGCGGACAAATTCCAACCAGAATATCATTCCCAGCACAAACAACGCCGCAGCACTAAAGAGCATTGCATTGTCTATGGTGTGGGGAAGCCACATAATCATCGCCGCTATTACTCCAACGCTGCAGATACAAGAAAGGTTCATTCACATAAAATCAGATCAATGTGGCCGCCAGAATATTTAGTCTTTCACATCGGACTGCTGGTATTATAGTCAGCCAGACGATTGGCGCATAGCCTGTCAAGGGCGAATTGCATTTACTCAACGTATTGAGTAAATGGTTGATGGATTATATTCCCCCTTACGCTGATGATTTGGTCCGCCGCCTCGCCGAGCCGCGCCGGTTTATTCAGGTTATTACCGGCCCCCGGCAGGTGGGGAAAACGACGCTGGTGCAACAAGTTATTGAACGCACCGGCCTGTCTGCCCGCTTTGCCAGTGCCGACGAGCCGACACTGCGTGGCGGTGATTGGCTTGAGCAGCAATGGGATGCGGCGCGTGGTATCACCACAACTGCGCGACACGGATCTGTACAAGTGCTGGATGAGGTGCAAAAGGTGCCGCACTGAACCACTACTTGTAGTGCCGCGATAACTTGTTTTGCTGCTGATGGAAGCCGGCATCGTGGCGCTGTGAAAGCGCGGCACCCCGCGGCTATACTCCGTACGGAACAGGCCAGCGAGCCTGCGCGCAACACGAGCCGGCCATCATCCTTTACCGCTTCAAATACCGAGCTGAACTACTGAAACATTAATTTGCAATGCGTACAGACACACCGCGCCGCCAAGGGCCTCACAACTTACGACGGCCAATAATCTGCACCACCTCCGCGTGTCCGGTATGATACATTCCTTCGTGAACGTCCCGCTGTATTTCCTGAGCCACTATAAATTCCAGCCCTTGAAGTTCCGCTTGCAGTTGTGCCAACGAGGGCAGTAAATCCAGATTTTTAGGCCCACCAGTGTTATGTGCCAATTGCCCCGGTGCAAACGACTCCAACAGCAACACACCGCCGCCGCGCAAGCCCAGCACCGCCTGCTGGTGAATCCGATTGCGAATTGGCCCCGGCAGATGCGCAAAAATCAGAACCACCGCGTCCCAATAACCCGGTTGAATTTGATAATCCGCCATATCGGCCACTTCGGTTTTTATCTTTACACCCTGCTGAATCGCAAATTTTTCCGCGTTTTGCAGCCCCACAGTGGAACCGTCAACGGCCAGTACGTCGTAACCCTGGCGGCCCAGAAATACCGCATTGCGCCCCTCTCCTTCGCACAAGCTCAAGACCCGTCCTTTCGGCAAACTCCCGAAGTTCAGACGCAAAAAGTCATTCGGCGCAGTGCCGTAAGACTGCCCCGGATTGCCGTATCGTTCATTCCAAAAATTCATGCCCTCGTTTATATCCCGACGTTTATCGATCCGCAAGAACTGCGTTGTCCGCTGCGTTGTCCGCCGTCATCGCTTTCAGTGCTCAGGTATTTGTAGTAAGCGGAACGCCGAATTATTTTCGTCGTTCATTCGCTTGCATGTACCACATCCCGACAAGGTTTGGTGCTGCAATGCGGCAATGTGGTCCGGTGCTGACCCAAACCGCGTATTTCTCCCGCGTGCATTCCGCGGTAATATACGTGCATGAAAACAGGTCGCCCTCAGGTCTTGATCACCGCCGGTAACACCAGGGAAAATATTGATTCAGTGCGGTGGTGGAGCAATATTTTCACAGGACAAACAGGACTGGATATTGCTTATGCGATCAGCGCTGTCGCGGATGTGTGCCTGCTTACCAGCAATCTTGAGCACGTGCGCGAACTGACCGCCGGGACTGAACGCAAAATTGAAGTCTATTATTTCCAAAGCCATGCCGACCTTATGAACATGATCCCGTCGCGCTTGTCGGCGCGAAAATATGATGCGGTTTTTATGACCGCTGCCGTCAGTGATTATATTCCTGATGGAGCGTACGCCGTGCTGTCCCGCAAGGAAGCAGCAGACAGCCGGCAGGAAGTATGGACCGTGCAAAAAGTGCAGCAGCCCAAAGTATCCAGTGCCCATCAGACGTTAGCCATTATCGGAAAGCCCACGGCTAAAGTGATTGATCAGTTTCGCACCGTATGGAATTATCGCGGCTTGCTATTTAAATTCAAATTGGAAGTCGGTCTGAATGAAGCGGAACTTATTACAGTTGCGCAGGCCAGCCGCGAGCATAGTAAGGCGGATATTATCGTCGCCAACACTCTGGAAATGGTGCAAGGCCCCGAACCATCGGCGATCATCATCGACTCGCATACCACGCGAAAAGTTCCACGCAGCAAACTGGCACAGGCCTTGAAGGACGAGCTGGTCAAGCGGCTTTCCGCATCATAAAACCGGGGGCATCTGGCATGTAGCATTTAGCATTCTGCGATTGCGAAGCAATTCCGTAATATCCGAGCTTCTCCCCAGATTTTCACATATCACCCGCTCCCCCGGTCGTAACCGCGCTATTACGCGGACACGCAAATATGGTGCGCCTTGCCACCAAGCCCATAATTTGCAACCATCTGGTAATATACTGGGGAACGGAATAATGTCCGGAACCTGGTCACCGACTCGGAGATGCAGACATGTCGCAATTCATGGGCAGCTTTTCAGATGATGCCGACACTACCATTCCTTTAGCCTCGGAACACCCCGCAGCTGCAGTGCCCCCGCCGATACCCCCGCCGACCTCACAAGGACCGGCATCTCCAGCCGCGGCGACCAATCGGGTCATGGCTTCGGATGTGCAGACGGTCGAACAGCTCGCACGGGCGTATCAGGCCATCACCGAGCAATTAAGCAAATATATCGTGGGGCAGGCTGAAGTTATTGAGCAGGTACTCACTGCCATGTTCTGTCAGGGCCATGTGCTGCTGGTGGGCGTGCCGGGCCTGGCCAAAACCATGCTGGTTAAAACCATCAGCGATGTGTTGCAGCTTGATTTTAAGCGGGTGCAATTCACCCCTGATTTAATGCCCTCGGATATCACCGGCACCGACGTGCTGGAAGAAGACAAAGCGACTGGCCGACGGGCGTTCAGGTTTGTTCGCGGTCCGATTTTCGCCAATATTGTTCTCGCGGATGAAATCAACCGCACTCCGCCAAAAACGCAGGCCGCTCTGCTGGAAGCCATGCAGGAGCATTGCGTCACGGTTGGCGAAACCACCTTTGAACTACCCCAGCCGTTTTTTGTTCTGGCAACCCAGAATCCGATCGAACAGGAAGGCACTTATCCGCTGCCCGAGGCGCAGTTGGATCGATTCATGTTCATGACTCTTGTGAACTACCCGAAACCGGATGAAGAAATACAGATCATGAAACAGGCGACTGCCATCTATCGCCCGGCATTGACCCGGCTGCTGGATGCGCCGACAATTCTGCACCTGCAGCAGGTGGTGCGGCGCGTGCCGGTGGCGGATCATGTCTATCAGTTTGCGCGTGATCTCGTGCGTGCCACCCGCCCCCGCGAACCTGAAGCCAAACCGTGGCTTAATGAACTGGTGCAGTGGGGTGCCGGGCCGCGGGCCAGCATTTATCTGATTATGGCGGGAAAAGCCCGCGCTATATTGCATGGCCGGATGCACGTGAACACGGATGATATTATTCGGGTCGCCCATCCCGTATTACGCCATCGCATTTTGACCACGTTCAGTGCTGAAGCACAAGGCATGACCAGTGATAAAATTATTGACCGCCTGCTGACAGAACTGCCGGGGATAACTGCACCATAAAACCCGGCATTGCGGCAGTTTTGACCAGCCGCTGTCCGGCACTGTATCAGCCAGCTAAGATGGAACCGACGCCCATGACCGCAACACAATCCAGCACGATGCCAACGACCGGCCGGCAAGCCGCAACCGCCCTGCTGGATCCCAACATGCTGTCTAAAATCAGCCGGCTGGATATGGTGGCGCGGCAAGTCATGGACGGATACGTACAGGGCATGCACAAATCCAAGCATATTGATTTTGCCATTGATTTTGCGCAGCATCGCCAATATGTGCCCGGCGATGATGTCAAGCGCATTGACTGGCGACTGCTGGCCAAGTCCGATCGCTATTACATCAAACAATATGAAGTGACGACCAATCTGCGCGCGTTTATTATTCTCGATTGCAGCGGGTCGATGGCCTATAAGGGAAAAGCGGCTTTGTCCAAATATCGTTATGGTCAATTCATGGCCGCAAGCCTGGCGTATCTTACGCTGCATCAACAGGACTCGGTGGGCCTGATCACCGCTGATAACACCATCAGGGATTTTATACCCTCGCGGTCCACGCCATCACATCTTATTAATATCATCAACACGCTGGAAGCCCGACAGCCCGGCGGAGAATCCAGCCTGGCCGAATTGCTGCATCAAATTGCCCAGCAGATAACACACCGCGGTCTGGTGATTATTATCAGCGATTTTTTTGAAAATCCCGCGGCACTGGTCAGCGCTTTGCATCATTTCCGCCACCGTCGCCACGAAGTGCTCATGCTGCATGTCATGGATGACGATGAACTGAATTTCCCGTTCCGCAAATGGACGCTTTTTCAGAATATGGAATCGCCACAGCAACGCATCCGGCTGGATCCGGCGATGATGCGGCGGCAATATCTGGATAACTTGCGGAGCCATCTGACCACGCTGCGCGGTACGGCGGCGGATTTAAATATAAGCTACAGCCTGTTTAACACATCCAGCCCTTTTGATGATGCATTGTCGGAATATCTGGCCAACCGGATGAAAGGGCACCGGGCATGACGAGGGCCGCGCATCATGTTTGAACTTCCCTGGATGCTTACCGGATTAATGGCGCTCGGCATTCCCATTGCCATTCACCTGCTGCATCGGCAGAAAACCACGCCGATTAACTGGGGTGCCATGATGTTTCTGCAAGCCAGCGACGTGCTCAAGAAAAAACGCCGCAATCTTGACCACTGGCTGCTACTGCTGGCGCGCATTGCCCTGCTGTTATTGCTGGTTTTGCTTCTGGCGTGGCCGATTCTACCGGCGGGAGCGGTCAAACAACTATCAGGCGGATCATCCGCGGATGTGGTTATTGTGCTGGATCACAGCATTTCCACCGGCATTCTGGATGGGCGGCGAACCGTATTCGCTCATGAAATTGCCGTGGCCAAGCGCATCGCCGGCGCGTTAAGCCGGCAAGATACGCTTTCACTTGTCATTGCCGGCCACCGCCCGTACAGCCTGACACAGTTCCCCGTTCCAGTCTCAGACAACGCCCAGGTGCGAAGCAAACTATTCTCTCCCCTCTATCACTTGCCCATGGGAATGGCGGGGGCCTCCATCCCCGCGGCGATTCAACAAGCCCGTCGGGCGGCGCGGCGCGGTGCCTTGTTTGATAAAGTCATTTTTGTTGTTTCTGATCAGCGCGTGGTCTCCTGGCAGCCGCAACATGGCGCGGAATGGAAGGCCGCCTATGGTGGAAAAAGTGCGGGAAAACATCTGGCGGTATTTGATTTGCCGGTCATCGCCCATAGTGCTCTATCCGATATTGCAATTGGCCCGTTGCACATTGAACCAGCATTTCCCGCTGTAGGCCGACGGGTAACCGTGCTGTTCAGCGTCAGCAACTCCGGGCCGCTTTCCGTGGCATCCATTCCCATTGATCTACTGTATGATGGCGCGCCGATGGATCATATCATGATTCCCCGCCTGCAAGCCGGACGCAGCACCACGGGAATCATGCACCTGCGCATTGCCTCGGCGGGGTCGCACTGGATCACAGTGCGCACGGGAATTCAGGATGCCTTGGCCGCGGATAATCAATCCACCGCCGTAGTTCAGGCCTGGAAACATATTCCGGTATTAATTATTGACAGCCAACTGGGGGCCGTCGGCCGGCTGCGCGCCAGTCGATATATCCGTGCCGCCCTGCAACCTTCGACATCCACTCGCCTGGGACTGGCCCAACCAGTGGTGATGAGTGTCAGCAGCGCGCGCAACGCCCGGTTAAGCAAATATCGGGTGGTCATTGTCAATGATCCATCGACGCTGCCCGCCGGATTGATCTCCCGGCTCCATGCGTTTGCCCGTTCCGGCAAAGGAGTCTGGTTTATCCTGGGCCGACATGCCAATCGCGGTTTTGTTAATTCTCAATTGCCGGCAGGCGGATTCGCCATTGGCACAATGGGAAAGGTGCAGTCGGCCGGCAAGCACCATCCGATTATTGTGATCCGCGATGCCGCCAGCCCACTGTTGCGCCCTTTGCGAGAACTGCATCGCAACGCCATCGTGGGTGTTACGCTTCTGAAGTGGAACACTCTTATTCCGACCGATGCACGGGAAAAGGTTTTGCTGGCCACCGCACGCGGGGCACCTTTGATGCTGTCACAAAGCGTGGGAGATTCCGGCGGCCAGGTGGTCATCTGGACCACGGGCGTTGGTGGGCGTTGGAACGATTGGCCTTTGCAGGCCGGGAGCTTTTTGCCGCTGGTCAATCAGACCGTGTATGAATTGGCCATGGGTGCCAGGCGTCTGACCGAACGGCCTTATATCAATCCCGGCGTACCGATCGTGTGGACCGGTTCGGACACGCCCGCCATTGAATCGGCGGCGATTCTGGATCCCCATGGCCTGATCCATTCAGTAACGCCCCAACTTATCACCGGTGGACACTATCTTGTGACGTGGGACCACACCGGGTTGCCGGGGTTGTACACGCTGTCGTTCAAACCCGGGAAAAGTCGGGCTAAGGTCTACTTCAATGTAAACATCAACCGCAGTAATTTAAATCCCGCCGTACTTTCCCCCACGGACATGCAGTGGCTTACAAGCCACGATTATATTCGCAAGCAAATTAATACCCATGAGATCGCCGCGGCATTGGGCACGGTGACCCGCAATTTCAGCCTCTGGCCGATACTGGCCATACTGGTGTTATTGATGCTGCTGGTGGAGACATGGCTATGTCGGAACATGGCACAGTTGACTCGCCCGGCGGACTTGCCCGCAAACGAATTACCGGCGATGAGTCTTTGGTAAATTAGAAGAAGGAATGAACTGTTGGCCAAAGCGCCCGTACAATCTCCCGACCGTCATATCCATCTGATGCTGCATGCGGTTATGCCGCTGTGGCTGTTGGGGATTATCGCCCTGCTGTCTGTAGCTTTAATTATCTATATGTATCAACAGCAACGGGACCTGGCGCCACCGCGGACAATTATCGCATTAACGCTGCTTCGGGCGGCCATGGTGCTGTTAGCGCTGCTGGCGCTGGCCGGCCCTGCCCTGCAATGGACGCGCACGGAAACGTCACCGGGGCAACTCTGGCTGTTATTGGATCACAGTAAATCCATGGGCGTTCGGGACCGACAGGCGGGGCAGGTGTACGCGCTGCGCTGGGCCTGCGCACTGGGCCGCGTGCCGGGCTACAGCGATGCGCTGGACCGCGGCCTGGCACAGCTTAGCGCCCTGTCGCAGCAGCTACGCATCATCAAGGAGCGAGAAAGCCATTTCAGCGCTGTGTCACGCCCGCAGGCACAACGGCAGAATCGCAAAAGCATCGCCGCCCTGCAGGTCTGGAACCGGACCCTTCATTCCCTGATTGACCAATTATCACGCCACGCATCCGCTTCGGAAGTTTCCAATCAGTTGCGGCAAATTGCCCGAAAAGTGCGGCATGTTTCGCAAGCTGCCGATACCGGCTCCGGCACCACCTTGCCCGCTACGAAAGCTTACGCGGCGGTAAATATTCAACTGGGCACCGCCATGCGGGTTTTGCAACAGGCCGCACGAAGTGCCGATCAAGCCTATCTGGCGGCCCATAATTCCAATGTAACGCTTCAAGCCCAGCTTCGGCATGTGCGACACATGACCCGCGCACAATTGGCGGCAGACATTATCACGCAACACAGTCCCGGAGGAACACCGGCGATTGCCGGCCTGCTGCGGAAGGACGCGGTGCATCTGATCAGCTTCGCGGGGACCGCCTATAGCGCGGAATTCCCCAGCTACGGTCATACCAAATCCGTTGTGCGAAACAATCTTAACCCCACCGGCAACAGCACCAATATCAGCCAGGCGTTACTGACCGCCGCATCGCGTATTGAACGTTCACGCCGGGCGGATATTCTGCTGGTTTCTGACGGCCGGCAAAATGTCGGATCCAATCCGTCCGAGGTTGCCCGGCTTCTGGCGATCCATCATGTGTCGGTCTATACATTATGTATCGGATCAGATCATGCGGCGGCCGGGGCATCCATTGATTCCATTCATGCACCGCAATGGATATATAAACATCAATATCTTAAGGCGACCGCCGTTATCCATCTGCGTTCATTGGCCGGCAAGCCGGTCTCGGTGGAATTGCTGCGACACGGACACGTGCGATCTCGAAAAGTAATTCTGACGCATCGGTCCGATGCATATAAATCAGTCCGATTCAAGAATCTGCCGCCCGGTCCGGGTGTCTACGCCTACACACTGAAAGTTCTGCCCGCGGCCAACATGCGCACCAGTGTTGAACGCCGCTTTCGTGTGACCGTGCGACGGGATAAACTCCAAGTGCTGCTGATTGACGGCCAACCGGGATGGAATTATCAGTATCTGGTGAATTATTTTTCACGCAGCCATCGCGTGCATTTGCAGGCGGTACTGTTGCATCCGGCGACCATTGCGGGGGTTACCCCCCCGCCGCCGGTTGTCGCATCACCAAAAAATTCCAGCTATCTGGCCCAGCAACTGCCGGCGGGACGCAAGGCTTGGGAGGCCTTTGATGTTATTATCCTCGGTGATATTCCGGGCAATACGCTGTCACCGGAAGCCCAGCAAGGCATCACGTATGCCGTGCAAAGCAAAGGCGCGGCATTGGTCATCATGGCAGGTCAGCAATACATGCCGCGGGACTGGCGCAATCAACCCCTGGGCAAACTTTTCCCTATTAAATTCAATGCTGTATGGCCGGCGGCACTGTTGCGACATCAGAATGACCGTGGGTTTCTGCCGGCATTAACCGTCCAGGGGGCGCAATCGAGTCTTTCACAATTG
This sequence comes from Phycisphaerales bacterium, assembly GCA_027313145.1. Taxonomy (GTDB): domain Bacteria; phylum Planctomycetota; class Phycisphaerae; order WQYP01; family WQYP01; genus JAMDCX01. Next base: position 19,956 of record DAHVEJ010000049.1, read on the forward strand.
GGTGTGGATCAACGCAGCGACAGCATCATCTGGCAATCCATGCCACGCTGGTACTGGCACAGCGCCTATACGCACGCCCGCGCCGATGCACGCGTCTTGTGGGTTATTTCCGGTGCCGGCCATGAAAATTCGGGTAATGCCGGAGGCGTGCAGGCCTTTCAGGCGGCCCGCCGCAGGGCCTTGCTGACCACCATGTCGATGGGATCAGGAAGGGTGATGTATCTGGCCAGCAATCAGTTGTGGCGACTGCGGTATGTGCATGGTTACAACGTGGAAGATATATTTCTTGGGCAACTGCTACGCTGGGCTTCGGGGTCGCAATTACCGGCGGGCGGCAAATTCGTTCGCTTCGGCACCAATCATTCCAGTTATAACCCGGGAAGAAAAGTTCTGGTCCAGGCACGCATTCTCGATGATCAGTTGCTGCCGGAAGCCAATGTGCATTTTCAGGCATTGGCGACCGCGATTGCCGCCAAGTCCAACAAAGCATCAGGAACCACCGCCCCGGAAGTTTTTACCGCTGCCATGGTGCCGCAGGCCGGCGTGCCGGGATATTACAGCGGCAGGATTACCGGCCTGCCCCCGGGACGTTATCGCGTTACCCTCAAAGGTTCCGGCGTAAACCGGCGAATGCTTGATGACCCCACGGCAACAGTCCGCTCGCTAACCATCCGTGTAAAGTCCGCCGGCAATCTTGAAATGATCAACACCACCAGCGACCCAGCAGCCATGCGGCAAATTGCCCGCGCCGGTGGCGGCGTTGCCCTGCCCGGCCCATTTGCCGATATTCTGGCGCGGTATATGCCACCGGTAAAACAGGTTATTAAAATTCCGGAAAGCAACAGTCTTTTCGCCCACCCCCACAGTGCGTCCACATTCTGGCTGCACGTTCTGTTCATGCTGCTTTTTATCACTCTGCTGACCACCGAATGGCTGCTGCGAAAATCCGCCGCAATGGTGTAGCAGGCGATCGAGGTTTGGATTTCAGGTTTTGATTCACCACGGCCGCAGAGGTAAACAGAGGACGGCCCGCGCGGATGAAAAAAGACGATCCACAACTTTTCTGAATGTCCCACAGGGATATATTTGCTTTTTTTCTTTGGATATACTTTAATCCATGGTCTGCGTGCTGGGCGTCTGGCAGGCAGAAGAGGTGTGGCAGAGCAGTGTTAAAGGAAAAGCGTACTAAGTGCCGATGTTTTGGAGAATTTCGTGAGGCAAAAAATCAATCCAGGCTTGTCCAGACTGATCGTACTATCCATTTTGTTCGGCATTTTGGCCGGACGAAACCCCCGTGCCCGCGCTGCGGAACCGATTCGGGCTGCCGAAAATAGTCCCGCCGGACAGTCGACCGCGTACGCCCTGCAACGGCGGTTGCAGCACGCGATGACCAAAGCCGGATGGTGGCGGCAGATCGTCCGACAACCCAATGGGCGATTGCATCATGCGTATCTCATTCCCGGATCCATGTATTACGAGCTTTTTGACTGGGACACATATTTTATGGGCCTGGCGTTAAGCTATAGCCATCGCGGCCAGAGCCTCGCCGGTTCGGTGGAAGACTTTCTTCATTTTACCGACCATGATGATTCCTACCGCGGCTACACTCCGCGCGAAGTCGATGGAAAACACTTTTTCGCGCTGCCGGAGATGTGTAAGCCGTTCCTCGCGCAAATGGCCCTGCGCGCGACGCTAACATTGCACAACGTGTCCTGGCTGAAACCATATTATCCACGGCTCGCTGACACGTTGTGGTATTGGCGACATGCCCGGAGGTCCTCCGATGGACTTTTCACCTGGTTTGACGGGGTGGAAAGCGGCACCGACAACAGCCCGGCGGTTTTTACTGTACCGCCTGATCGCACCGAAGGGGTGGACTTGGCTTGTTATATTTACCGCGAATATCTGGCTATGGCTGATCTGGCGAGCTTGTTGGGAAAGCCCGCGGATGTTCGGCTGTACCAGCAACGCGCTGCGAAACTTAAACGCCTGATCCAAAAAAGACTGTGGGATGCCGGCGCCGGCACATTTTATAATCGCAACAGCCGCACAGGCGCATTTATCCGCGTGCCGGAATGGACCAATCTGGTGCCGCTGTGGGCCCACGTGGCCACCAGACGACAGGCCAAGGTTCTTATTACCCGTTATGTGCTTAACCCGCATGAATTCTGGACCCAGTATGGCGTACGCAGCCTGGCACCGGGAAGCCCCGCTTACCACCCTGTTCACGGCTATTGGCAGGGACCAATCTGGATTGTTAGTGATTACATGGTTATGCACGGTCTGATGAATTACGGCTACACGGCACAGGCCCGACTTCTGGCGCGCAACACGGTGGCCACGTTGTTACGGGATATAAAGGCCACCGGCGGAATGCATGAGACCTATAATCCAAACACAGGTGCGGGCCAGAATGGCGGCTACTTCAAAAGCTGGGACATGCTCGGAGCGTATATGATCCAGGAAGCGTATACCGGCCAGGATGCCGCAAGAATACCAACAGTGGCGCAGCTCACGGCGGCATGGCATAACCCCAGCGCAGCCTTACAGTAGCGTCCATCGCCATTGTTTAAGATTTGCCGATCACCGCCGCCTTTGGGAAACACTTTTTCATTGGGATAACGACGCTTCACCCTGCGTCCAAGCAGACCTGCTGACCGCTGGCACACGCAGTACAGGCGGTAATTCGCAGAAATAAGCCGCCCGGGGTGTAAAGCCACGCTGCAAGCCTCAATGAAAAGGATGCGATTGCCAGCACCTTGCCAAGCGGTACCAAACGGGGTGGTCGTTCAATCGAATGGCTGCTTTCTGATCCCATTCTGTACGCCTCTGGAAACTCGTCGGCACGAACAAGCGGCATTTGGGACAGCCGCCTGCTTCTTGGCATTCGGTCCGGATGGTGGTGCGTTGTTATTAATGATTCGGACCGCTGCCGCGTGGTGCACCGGGAGAATGAACGCACATGCGCACGCAATGGGGACGCAAAGTTGGAATGACGGCACGACGAACATTCACACACAGAGGCGGATGAGGTAAAGAAGGATGGAGGGAAATTTCAACTTTCAACGAGCAACGATCAATGTTGGCCGCGTGTCTTTGTCAGTGATGCTGTGGTCAATGGCCGTCGGTCGTCGTCCCATTACCCCCCCAACCTCCCTGTGCAATCGCCCTGTGGTATCGGTTCCATTGGGGTGATCCGTGGTTCCGACGACCACTGGCGGGTGTGGCAATTTTTCCGGGCATCCCTGGGACCGCGGGTGTCCTCACCCGCTTTTGCTTTGTGGAGACTAAGACTCAGCCCTGAATTTAGGCCTCCATTAGAAAATTTCCGCCCTTGCCCGGAAAAATTGCCACGCCCCCACGGGCGATCAGACCACACATGAGGCGACACCGACTTCCCGGCGCAATAGAATCAGGCTCTCAATGCACATGCAAAGCATACGCAACATCCGCTTTTGTATCGGGGAGCCCCCGGGCCACCCAAACCGGTCCGTAGAGTAGAGGTCGCAGCAGCACGATTACTACTGCGGCCCCCCTCATCGAACCGGACAGGCGGGATTACCGCATCCGGCTCACCCAAAGATTTCTTCCTTCGGCACTCACGGGCGACAACCGGGCAGGGGCACACACAGCGGCTTCCAGCCCAGCAGCAGCAGGTAGTCCCACCATCGGCGTTCCGCCGGCTTGGCATGGCCACGCTGGCTTCTGCGTAGAAGGTGTCTTACCAACCGGTCGCGGGTGTAGTCGTTCAATTCGCAGTAGGATTTCTTGGGGTAGCCACGACTGAAATACGTTTTCCATGATCGCCCGGTTTGGTTGAGTTCCGCAATCACCTTGGATATCGGAACGCAGTTTCTATCCGGTGCGGTCAGGGCACGCACTTTATCCCGTATACGACGCATGGATTTTTCCGACGGTATCATATTGAGATACCGCGGCCCACGGCCATACAGGCTTCGGTCATAGCGGAATGTGTAACCCAGAAAATCCAGGCTCGCCTTGGGGTCACGTAAGTGGACAATGCGAGTTTTATCGCGATTAACCGTCAGACCCATCCACTTTTCCACGATATCTTCCACGTATCGGCTCACCCGTTCGCTGATATTTTCTGCCAGTATGACAAAATCATCGGCGTAACGTACCAGCCGGGCGTTCGCCCAGTGGTACGGCCCTTCCGCACGATGG
>DAHVEJ010000004.1 GCA_027313145.1 Phycisphaerales bacterium
ACACCGCCCACAACACGCCGTCGACCGCCCCCACGCGGCAAATCAACCCACAGCAAAAACCGGGCCGGACGCTACTGGCGCTGACCAGTTGGCCCTGGAAGGTCACAAGCTCATCTTCGGGGAACCATTTTTTGGTTATGTTGCACTGGGCTGTGCCTGATTGCGGTTCTGCGCGATCAGATATATTCGGTGGAGCGATGGATTGTTTATCCGTCATTGCAAATCTCGCTACTACACTGTCACGCCTCGAAATCGCACAGCTCCGCGGGCGGTTCACCGCGTGTTGGGCGGCTTATGCGTTTAGCCAAATAACCCGCGTGCCGCAGATTCGGTCATGCAGCGAGCGTTGCATATGAGTGTCAGCCAAGGCCATGATGCAATCGGTCAATCCCCAGAGGGCAGCCAGGCCGCTTCCCCAACCAATGATGGCCATATTTTTTGTCAGCAAGCCGACAAGCAACGCCAGAACGATCAGCACATTGCCGAACGTATACGCCAAGGCTCGACCGAACGCTTTGGGCTTGGAGATGGGCGTGCCGTCCATGTTGATAACGCGCAGATTGCCGACCATTTTTCCCAAGGACTGGCCCTTCCAGCCATGCAGCAAGCCGAAATAAAGGATGGCGACCGCCAGCCCGAGGATCGACACAATGATTCTGCGGAAAATCAGCGTTGGGTCGGCCAGGGGGGTGCTGAAGGTTATACCACATGCATAATCCAGAATCAGACCGAGCACCCCAAGCAGGATGCCGTCGATAAAAAATATACACCCTATCCTCCGCCAAGCCCCGGGGCGCACAAATTCATTGGGCGCTGAAGCTCCGGTCTGCAGGCGATCCAGCAAAATCTGCTTGCCTTCCGCGCTGACCAATTGGCCCTGAAAAGTTACAAGCTCATCTTCAGGGAACCACTTTTTGGTAATGCTGCATTGCGCCATGCCAGGCGCGGGCGCGGTGGAACCAGAGGCCGAAGGAGATTCTGCTGCAGATGGTGGGGCATACGGATTATCAGCCATGGCATTTCTCCGACAGATTTCTGCATTTCCTTCAAAGATGGGGCAAAACGTGGCTTTACTTATATCCCCGTCGCTGCCGCAGGTCAATAAACAAACAACCGAAATGAAATTTCTTAGGAGCCTGTCCGAGGAATGGCCGGGATTGCGGGCCATTACTCGGACAGGTGCCAAGACGTTGCCATTTTCTCCAGCGGAAAGGATAATTCCACCATGGACATGAATCAGTTCATAGCGCGGCGGGAGAATCAGTGGAAACGCTTAACCGCCTTGACGGATAAAGCCGGCGAAAATACGGTGCATGGGCTTTCGGCAACGGAGGCGGAGGAGTTTTTTTCCCTCTATCGCCTGGCCTCCAGCGATCTGAATCTTGTGCAGACCCGGGGCGGAAGTTCCACGCTGCTGGATTATCTTGAAACTCTGGTGGCCCGCGCTTATCAGTATGTGGCAGTACCGCAGCGCGGAGGCTTCCTGCCGACCTGGTGGCGAATTCTGCGCTATGATTTCCCGGCCGCGGCCCGCAAACAATGGGCGGCCATGGCTCTCTCGGCGATGATTATGTTTACGGGGACCGTCACGACTTACGCGATAACCGCAGATCATCCGGCGGCGGCCCTGACGTTTGTGCCGGCGGAATTCTTCCGCCAAAGCCCCGCGGAACGCGTGGCCCGGCGAATTCGTCAACAGTCATCCGGACATTTTCATTTCAGCGGCGAGCAAAACCTGCTGTTTTCTGTTTTTTTGTTCACGCATAATATTGAGGTGGCGGTTTTGACCTTCGCACTGGGTATAACCTTTGGAATCGGCACGCTGATCATGCTGTTTTTCAATGGTGCGACGCTGGGAGCCTTGGGCCAGCGTTACCAGGCTGATCATGTCGGCACGTATTTCATTTCCTGGGTAGGCCCCCACGGCGTGTTGGAGCTGCCCGCGATTTGCGTGGCTGCGGCGGCGGGATTAATTATTGCCCGGGCAATGTGGACGCGCGGCGGACGCCACGGCGGGGTATGGGCCAGTATTCAGGCACAGCGCAATGACTTACTGGCTTTACTGATCGGCTGCGCGCACATGCTGGTATTGGCCGGCCTGATTGAAGGCGGTTTCAGCCAAATCACCCAGCCGGTAATCCCCTATTTTCTGAAAATATTTTTTGCCGGCACCCTGTTTGCCGGACTGATCGCCTATCTTTTTTTTATGCCCGTGCGACAAGATATCGCCGACGTGGATGATGCAAGAATATAGGCTCCCCGGTGACCCTGCCAATGCCCGGCCAGGCCTCTGATCGCCGGACGAGTGCATCAACACTTTTCTCAGCCTTGCCTTACGATGCCCTTTTGTCTCCGCGATCTTAGAAGGCCTATCGCCGCCCCAGCCAGCAGGCCCAGCGTCCCGGGTTCCGGTACCGGCTGCGTTGCATAGGCATTGCTCGCGGTTTGGCCCAGTGCGTCGTTGGGCATAATATCGGTGTTGCCATAGAGAAATTCATAATCATTCCAGCCGGTAACGCTTGGATCCGCGGAAGTATTGGTAATTTCCATACGCAGGGCGTCATCTTGTACATGTGCGCCGAGTTTTTCCGCGATTTTCGATGCGGCCTTGCGATTGGCACGGTGGCCGGGTATAAAACCCCTTATGAAATGTCCGAATTGCCATATCGATCTTCAGCCCAAAAATGACCGTGGCGTTGCGGTAAATGCCTGCCCAAAGTGCAAGGGTCTATGGTTTACTCCAGCCGAACTTGATGAGTTTGAAGACCTCGCGATTGATCCGGAAGCGAAGACCGGCTCACTGTATATCGTGGACTGGCCGACCCAACTGCAATGCCCGGTCTGTTCCGCGGGCCTCAAACGATTTGAATACCGTTTTTTTGGATTGCAGATTGATTGTTGCCCTGAACACGGCTTCTGGCTGGAAGCGAACGATGATGAAAAAATTCTTTCCCTCATGCGGCAAGAGGCTGCCGCACTGGATCGCAAGTTTACCGCGGAACAGAAATGGGCCAAGCAACTCAACCACATGCGATCTCCAACTTTCTTTGGAAAATTAAAATCCTTGTTTCAGCGGTAAGCCAGCGCACGTCATACAGAAAATCTGCGGCATTTACTTGGTGTACACCAGCGTCCGCGCTTGGCGTGCGAAGCGGCCTAGCGGGCGGACATGGATCCGCGGTCCCTGCTCATCATCCGCGCCGTGCGGGTTATCAAGGATGCCATTCCATTGTTGCGGGCTGCCCGCAACACCAACTGCCGGGACTCTACCGTGGCCTGCTGCTTCAGATCACCGTTGGCATTTTGCCGCCGAGGGTGGTCGTTTCAACTGGCGCGGTGGAGAAATAAAAATGTCCAACTACAAGAAAAAATGCCCCGAATACTTGGCACCACCTCAACCATCTGGTCCTTTCCAGGATGATATCGTGATCCTTAAGTAAACCGTATTGGCCCAAATTCCCACGACATTCATCAAACGGCGTAATGCGTATGGAGGCACCAGAGCACGAAAGCCAACCGTTGATCCGCGTGATCCGCGGTGGTTTTACAGCTTACCATTATTGGTTACGTACCCGTTTTATTTCCCGGTTCCTCAATTGCAAATATGTTCCGCGCTCACAGAACGGCCTCCAGCCCTTTAAGCAGCCCAATGAGGAGTACGAGTAGTCCAAGTAAAAACTGGACGATCACCCACCAGATTGGCAGTGTTTCGCCCAGCCCAAGTCCGAGCGCAGCCAAAAGCAGGACCGTCCGTTGCCTCCCATCGGGGGCCTTCAATCCCAGCACCGCTAAAACCACCGCCGCCGAGCCAAAGCCGGCGCAAGAAACGCGGAAGACCGCCGCCATAAGGGCACGAGTGGCCGCGTCGTGGAAGGTTGAGAAGAGAGATAGCGAAGCCAGCCCGAGCGCGATTGGCAGCGCTGCGAGGGCGAGCGAGGCAATTGGCAGAATAGAGCGTCGAGTGTTAGTTTCCACTTAGCGTTCCCCCGGCATATGGCAGCCCGAATTTTGGCCACCACCGTCGTAGCTTACGTACCTCGGTTGGAGTAAGGACAGCGGTGCCGTCATCCGGGAACAGCATCCACAACCCACCATCCCCAAGCACGCCCGCGCCACCGAAAATCCCCCCGCCGCTGAAACCGACCGCGACTCCGTTCGAATAGACGACATGCGAAGCCACACCGTCGACGAGCGCGGGCTGCCAAATCCGTGGGCGGGAGGCTATTATCCGAATAGCGCGGGCCTCTGCGGAGTGCGTTGCAATTCGGGCCGATTTCCATCCGGATGGCACCATTTCCGTGATCCTCAGATTCGCGGCTGAGCGAGCCCAGAGAATCACGCTCACGTTCATACAGAACTCGTAAGCCAGAATCGCAAGGGCGATCGGAAATAACATTCGTAACAAGACCTTCAAAGCTTTCTCCACACCGGGAAACGCTTGCGTAGTTCGTTCGATGCGACCAAGATTGCATTCCCATTAATATGACATGATGGGAATTATACTGCTGCACGCGATGGCGGTAAATAAAAACTTGCGGCATCAGTAACGGGTCATCTACTGCGGTGTTTGATATTTATATCGGCATGCGCGGCTTTCAGGCCGGGCGATGTGGCGCTAAGGTGGATGATGCCGGCTCGCATTCCGGCTCGGATGATTACCAGGCAATAGCCATTAAAAGCACTGCGCTGCGTGGCGTCATCCGGTTCGTGACAATCAGGATTGCCATTGCCGACGCCAATAATCTGGGCGTTAGATGAAATGTGAAATTGCACATTATTGTCGGCGGTGGGCACCACACGTCCGTGGCTGTCACAAATGGCCACGCGTACGGCGTCTGCGTCCATGCCGTTGGCAATCAGATTTTTATGCCATGGCATGAGTTTAACTTTCGCGGGTTGGCCGGTGGTTTGCACTTCGGTGGTCATGAGCAGCTTGCCACGGGTATATCCACGGGCCATCAGAATTCCGGGATGATACGGCACTTCCCATTGAATATGGCCATACCGGGGCATGGGCTTGGTGCCAAGGCTTTTCCCATTAAGCAACAACTGGACTTTGTGGCAATTACTAAAGCACCAGACCTGCACCGGGCGGCCTACCGGGGCGGGAGCATTCCAATCCGGAAAAATATGCAGCACCGCTTTGTGCGTCCACCAGGCTTTGTAAAAATAATAGTTGTCCTTGGGAAAGCCGCAGGTGTCCATGGCACCAAATTGTGAACTGATCGCGGGCCAGCCAAACGGTGTCGGCTCACCGCGGTAATCAAAGCCTGTCCAGTCAAATCCGCCAGCCATAAAAGGCCGCTTCATATAGGCCTGCCACCAGGCTTCCGCGGAAGCCCCCCACTTCGGCCAACGTGTGTCATAGGCCGGCAAAGCAACATGCTTGTGGCTTTCCACATATACGCCGCGCGTGGTCATGGTGCTGGCGGTTTCCGTACCGATCATCGGCTGAAACGGATGGCCCAGATGGTAAGGCGTTAAGTGGCCATCGAGATAATTGCAGCCCTGCACGTTGATCACTCGGGAAAACCCCTGGCCCCAATGGCCATTCATGGCGATGGTGCACAGGCGGCTGGGATCCAGACTATGAGCTTCGCGCTGCATGGTGTGCAAAATCCGCGCTCCCCAGTATGTTCCCTGCACACCCATTTCCTCATTCCCCAGCGACCAGAGAAAAATAGAAGGGTGGTTGCGATCCCGGCGAATCATGCTGCGCAATTCTTCCAGTATTTCCGGCGTGCAGCCGAAGCGTCGATTTTCATCCAGCACCAACATGCCGAGCTTATCGCAGGCGTCCAGCAGGGCCGGCGAAGGTGGATTGTGGGCCGTGCGCCAGGCGTTGCAACCCATTTTTTTCAACAATTCCACGCGGTAATATTGCAGGCTGTCGGGCACAGCAATGCCCACGCCGGCAAAATCCTGGTGGTTGGCGGTACCTTTGATTTCAACGTGGCGGCCATTAAGGAAAAATCCCTTATTGGGACTGAAGCGTAAGGTCCGAATGCCAAAGCTGGTGCGATAAGAATCCATGGCTTTTCCAGCCACGGACACCTGCGAAATCAGATGGTACAAATAAGGATCATGTAATGACCAGAGATGGGCATCGGCCACGGGGATGAACTGATAAACCGTTCGATTCTGCTTTGGCTCAATGCGCACGGTGATGGGGGATTGGGCAATATTTTTATGATCCGCATCGACAATCTCTGAATTCAATGTGCACTGTATGCTGCTCGTGGAATCATCACGCAATTTGGTTTGAATAATCACTTCCGCATTGTGGCCATTGACCTGCGTGTGAACATAGGTTCCCCAATGCGCGATGTGCACCGGACCGGTTACCACCAGCCAGACATCCCGATAAATCCCGGCCCCTTCATAAAACCAGCCTTCCATCCGACTGGCATCCACACGCACCACCAGCGTGTTACGGGCACCGTAGCGGGCCCATTTGCTGATATTGTAATAAAAGCTGGTGTACCCACTGACGTGCCGCCCAAGGCAATGGCCGTTGAGCCACACCAGTGAATTCCGGAATACACCGTCAAAATCAACGCGTAAGGTTTTGCCCTTATCTGAAGCGGGGATGAACAAGCTGCGGCGATACCAGCCGATGTCGGTTTTAGAATTTAAGTCTTTTGAGCCGTGGCCGGTATTGCCGTGTTTACTAAAGGGCAGACTTATCACCCAATCATCAGGGAGGGTAATTTTTTTCCAAGCCTGATCATTAAACTTCGGCTGCACCCAAGAGATATGATCTCCCAAGCCGGTGCGGGCGGGATGCGTGATGGGCCAGGAAGATTTGATCCAGCCGTGGAAGTTGCTATCGCCGTAACGCACCGGATCGCTGCGGCGGGATTCAAACTGGGCATGTTGCACAAGATCGGCGGCACTTAGCTTGTCCAGGCGGGAAACTTCGGGGTAATTGAAAATATTCCTGCCTTTGACAACCGCATCATGCGGATCACCCAGCGTGAATCGCCAATGGGCGTTAAGAGATATTTTTTCCCGTGCGGAAGCTCTGGCGGCGTGCGGCGACAGAAGATTTAATATTGTCAGCACAACTGCGCACCCGGCAACCATACGAGCCCAAGCTACAGATCGGGTTTTGCCCGCACCGGCGAGGCCACGACGTAGAAGAGTTGGAAAACACATGCCGAGTATTCCAGATAAATATTCAATAATTTCCATGAATTAATCCCGCCAATACGCCGCAATAATCGTCATTTATTTTTCCAAGTGATAATCCGAGGCACCTGACTGAAACCAAGGGAATATGCAGAATCTAAAGTTCATATTCCCGCTTACTCCCGTTGCTCATGACACGGCATGAATTTTTGTTCACATTATACGCCCTCTTTGGATGCGTCAAGGCACTCATTACTTTTCTATTTTCTATGCAATTTTTTTGACGATGCTTCAGCCCGATTGCACTAAGTAGGAACGCAGAATGATTACAACCCCACCAAGTGTTGTAAATCACTCAATGAGCATGGATTATGTGCCGTCCTAGCGGCTGCATCCATTTTGCGGAGCCTGTAACGCCAAGGGACCGGGGATCAATGTACTGGGCCACGGTGGCGTGTCCCCGCGGATCGCGCCGGGGGCAAAATTTCCGATGGGTTGGTGCCGCAGGGATTGTTGAAATGTATGCTCCGGGCCGTGGGTGTGGCAATTTTTCCCCGGGGGGGCAATTTCGTTGTTTAATGGGTGGGATCGCGCCGATGATATCCGGAACTGTCGGCTGCGGCGGGGGCCCTTTCCACGACGCGGCGGCACATTAAATGTGCCGGCTAACATCACGGATGAGGTCGCCCGGAAAAATTGCCACGCTCCGGGCTGTGAAAACTTTATCGCCCTATTTTCCTTGCTGAATCGGCCCGGTACGATTACTGTATTAGAGGCGTATGTCGCGCCGGAACCGGTGCGGCGGATGCGGGTGATACTTTGACGGCTCGGACACACTAGCAGGAGACAAACGCTTATGGAGAAAACACACTCAATACGTAGGATGCGTTACAGTTTGGCCTGGATGCTGGCTGCGGTGTTTTTCACCGCGGGACTTGCCGGGGCCAGCGCTAAAAAGCCTTATCCCACCGTGAATATGCTGCATCACGGGTGGCAGCTAAGTTTTGTATGGCATAAACCGCACCGGATATACGTTGCCGTGGGCCATGGCGTTAGTCGCAGTTTACGGCAATATTGGTTTATGCGTTACACCGTTACCAATAACACGCATCGGGACATATTTTTTATTCCCGGTTTTGTACTAACCACCGATACCGGCAAAGTCCTGCACCCGGTGGCCGGGCTTTCACCGCGGGTATTAAATAAAATTCGCACCGTCACCGGGGATCAATTTATCATCAGCCCGGGACTCATCGCGGGCAAATTGCTCCAAGGGGACGACAATGCGAAAGACGGCGTGGCTGTTTTTACCCATGTCCCCGTTAAGGCGCGGCGATTCAAGATTTTTGTATCAGGCCTTTCCGGCGATACCGCGTTACAGAAAAATCCCCTGACCCACAAAGATGTGGTGTTGCATAAGACCCTGCAGTTGAATTTCTGGATACCCGGTGAATCGGTGCGAATTGTTCCCCAGCCACAGTTTGCGGGGAAAAAATGGGTGATACGATAAGCGGCAGAGAATAAAAGCCGCATTGCCTGGGAGAGCCCCAAACGTCGTTACGCTGAATTCACACGGCTGAAAGTATCAGCAAATGGATACATCTCTTCAGGGCTGCCTGCTGATTTCCATGCCAACGTTGCATGATCCGCATTTTTTCCACTCCGTGGTGCTGCTGTGTCGGCATGATGAAGAGGGAGCGATGGGCGTGGTGATCAATCGGCCATTACGAATCACGGTTCGGCAGGCTTGGAAGCAGATCAGTGAGAGTTCCTGCCAATGTGATTCTCCACTGTATCAGGGTGGCCCGTGTCCCGGCCCGGTCATGGCGATTCATACTCTTCCGCACGACGCGGATGCGGTTATCTCTTCCGGAATTTACTTGACCATTAACGGCGACACACTGCAAAGCCTGGTCAACCGCAAACTGAATGCCGTGAAATACCTGGTCGGCAATGCCGGATGGACGGCCGGACAACTTGAAGAGGAAATCCGCAGCGCCTCATGGCTGGTCGCGACAGCAAACCCCGAAAACGTATTTCATGCCACAGAAGATCAATGGCTGAATCTGTCGCGCTTGGTTTCGCTGCAGGCTTCCAGACAACAGATTAATCCCGGCTCAATTCCCCCGGACCCGTCGATGAATTAAGCAACAGGACCAAAATAATTTCCCGATTTGAACGGCGATCAAACGCGGGATCACCGGCCGAACCGGCGGCTATGTGAGGCACGGCAGCCCGGTTTTCATGCGCATCGGGCAGGCTCATTGGCTAAATAAGCTTACCGGCGATCGGCAATGGCCCGACCAGTGGTTTGGCATAGCGAATAAAGGCGGTATTGATATCGCATCCATCCACCACAAAACTCGTATCCAGCGGCTTGGTCTGCCGGGCGACGTTGGTTAAAGCGGTCGGGAAGAAATCCGCTTTATACGGTTCTTCACTGACTCGCTTAATGGCCACTGATCCACTGATAAGCCCCTGTGGCGAGCTGATAGCGTATTGCACCGCCATGCGCCCGCACAACCGGGCTTCATGCGCGTCGCTGGAACTGACAATGCTGGGGAAGCTGCGTTGCAGATAACCGAAGGTGTCGGCACGCACGCGGAGCTTACCGCCGGTCTTTTGCTGCAAGGGAATTCCCAGTTTGGATTTAACCATTTCTGAAAGATAATCGCCCAGCGCTCCGGTGCCGGAGAGTTGCTTGTTGCCATGGGCGTCCACTTCGCCGCCCTGCACAGCCTTTTCAGTCACCAGAGAATTTTTATCGCCAACCTTATAGCGAATGCCTTCGCTGGCGGCGATCACGCACCGCCCCAGCCGGGTGTAAACGCGATCAATATCCGCCAGGAATTGCTCATCGGAGAAATTAACCTCCGGCACATAAATCAGATGCGGGCCGTCGGATTCTCCCTGCCGCGCCAAAGCGGAAGCCGCCGTCAACCATCCAGCATCGCGCCCCATGATGATGTCAATTTTCACGCCCTTCAAAGAGCGATTGTCCAGATCATCGCCCATGACCGCCAGGGCCACAAACCGGGCGGCTGAACCATAACCGGGGCAATGATCGGTCGTGCGTAAATCGTTATCAATGGTTTTAGGCACATGATAAACATGCAGCGGATAGCCTTCTTTTATCGCCATTTCGCTGACAATCCGTGCCGTATCAGCGGAGTCATTGCCGCCGATATAGAAAAAATAGCCGACATTATTTTTCTTAAATGATTCCAGCAGTTTAATACAATACGCTTCATCGGGCTTATCGCGGGTGGACCCCAGAGCGCTGGACGGTGTTTGCGCCACACGCTCCAGCAAATCCGCCGCCACACCGTTTAGCGGGACGAAATCATTGTTGATAATGCCTCGCACCCCGTGCTTAGCTCCCAGGATACGGTCTATTTGGGAATGTTGATGCAATTCTTCAATGACACCCACGAGAGACTGATTAATTACCGCGGTAGGTCCACCGGACTGTCCGATTACCGCATTGCTTTTTCCACTGGCCATGGTTACACCTTTGCTTTAGTAAACATCCAACTACCAAGACGGAGAAGTATAGATGAAAGCTTTTAGGCCGACAATACCGCCGACAGCCAAGGCGCAAATCGCCAATCCATCAGGTCCCGCCGCGCAACCCATGCTCGCGGCCTGCTGCCGCTGGGAAGGCACGGATCTCATTCTGTCCGTTAAAGTCTATCCGCGCAGCGGAAAATTTAGCATAGGCCGCGTTGTTGGCAACGCTTTACGTGTCAAAGTTGCCTCTCCACCGGAAGCCGGTCGCGCCACCGACGAATTATTAGTCGGCTTGGCCCGGACATTTGGCGTTCGGCCGTCTGGCGTCACGCTAATCCAGGGCGCCTTTACACCCCAAAAAGCAATCCGGATTACCAGTCCCAAAAAGCTGCCACCGGAATTAATCGCCTGAAATTTGCCCGGCCGAATGTGCTGTCCTGTTCCGCTCTAAATTCACCTGATCTGTTTTGTCGCGCGCGGGCACGGATCGAGTCAAACGATGCCCAGCCGTTGGAGCAGGTCGTTTACGCGCTCGAAGGCGTCGCGCTCTCGCACTTCACGGTCCTCGCGATCAGTGATCTCTTCAAAATCCGCGCATGACACCGGCCCGACATGCGCCACCGACTGGAACTTATCCCGGATTTTGCCCAGGCCCTCGGCGACCAGTTTGTTGGAAAGATGCGGTCGAAACGCCTCTGCCAGCGCCGCATTGCCGCCGTGGCAGTTGCGCAGGCAAAAAAGGATGTCCCAGGCATCCTTGGCTTTCAGACGGTCCGCAAGTGCCATTCCCTTCATCACCAGAAAGGGCACGATCCCCGCCACTTTCACAGACGCGCTATCTTTACCGCCGGTGGGCAGCGTGCCCTCAATTTTAACTTCTTCGGTCATTTCGAAGGCCAGATCACATCCGCGGGCTTTGCGTGCCTTGATGTTTTGGACAGACTGATGGCGATGCTTTTTGCCCATGCCACCATACTCGCCGGAGAGCAAGTCCACCTGCACTTTGATGGGCCGATTTTCGACCATCACCGTGCGAAAGAAGCTAAACGGCTGGTGTGCTTCCACATAGCCCTGCTTGTGCATATGTGCGAGGATGGTGCGATACCGCTCTTGACCGATCGTGCGGTGATTGACCGCCAGGTCAACGTCCGTGCTGCCGATGTGCCGCGGCTGCGCCTGACTGAAAAGCAGTTCCGGCACCCAGCCGCCGACCAGGACAATATCGTCGTGGTACTCTCCCAAAATGCGCACGAGTTCCAGCATGACCATATGGGCGGCCTGGGTTGCCTGTTGGGAGTAGTCAGCGCGGGAACTCACCATGATGGACTGAGCACCTCGCGCAAAAGCGCCTCGGCGGCTTCTTCGCCACGGGCAACATTCCCGCTAAGATCCAAGTAAGCCTGAAGCGGCGAGACGATCTGGATGTCGTCGCTGTCTTGGCTATCCATCAGCACGCCGTCGTCATAGGGCTCGAGGAGGCTGACATTGCTTCCGCTGGTGACCTGCTTCCAGTCGAGTTTCTCGGCTACGGCTTCCATGGACCCACGCACGTAGGCTGAAACCCGTTGGTACCGGGTCACTGGTGCCAACCTCGCGGCGGCAGAAAAAGCGGTTAACGTTCCCAACGGCTCTCCTCGTTGGTTTTTGCCCGCAATCGCACGCTCGATCTCATCAACCGATGCCATGGCGTAAAAATTTCCGATCCGATTACGGGTGAAGCGGTACGCCATGGACCATTCGGCCAGCAGGGCCTTGGGATGTGCGAGCGAAAATCCGGAGTCGCCCGACCGCAGCCATTCGCGAGCATCCAGTAGTTTCTTCACATTTGAGACCTGCCCTAAGCTCACCCCGGCGGCTTCGGCCAACGGCTTGACCAGCCAGGGCTCATTGGGATTGCGCATCAGGACACGAAGAATGCGCTCAGCTTTGGGAGAGTATAGAGATCGCAGGCCGCGCTTTTCGGTAAATGGGTTGGATTGGCCGGTCTTCCTGATGTAGACCTTGTCGATGCAAATGCGGCAATTACCAGCGAAATCCACATAGCCGATGTCCTCGGTCTTGAGAATGTCAGCAGCAGCGTCCGAAATGAATGGAGCGACAACGATTCCGTAGGAGTTCTTGAAAGATGGCCGATAACGTGCGATCGCGTTGACCGCTTCGCGGACGATGCGAGGTTGACCGCTCTTTTTTACTTCCAGTAGCAGCATGCGTTCGCCCACACCTTGGATCCGAAGCCTTCCAATGCGGTCGATGCCGACGGGAGTTTTCCGCGGCCCCCAGCGGAGGGCGCAAAACGGGGTGTCATCAAAGCACTCGGACACAGCGGCAAACGCACGGTCGAGGAAATTGGATGCGCGTTCTTTCATCGAATCATGGCCTTTCAACGTTTGCTGAAAGCCAGTATATCATTGAAACAATTTCAAGACAAGTCTTTCATCATAACCAGCGTTTCAACATTCGTTGAAACAATCCGTTTCGGTGAAACAGGCTGAAAGTCATTCGTTTCTTGCGAATACCGCCCCCCCACGAGTTTCCCCTCCGCCGTCCCAACCTGATGTTCCGTTGAGACTCGGGTACCTCGTAAAGCGTTGAAAATCGGTCGTTTGTTCGACCAAGTCGCGGGATATCGCATTTGTTTGTCAGACGCACGCCGGGGGTCTTCATGTTCAGTTTTACCGAAAGGCAAGTTGTCAACACCGGCCATAGTCACACTGCAATCAGGATACGCCGCTTCCGAACAGTCCCCATTTGTCCAAGCCTTTTACCATTCAGGTTTCCTTATCATTTCTTCCAGCGCAGATTCAATACGTTCGTCCTGGTTGTCCTTCAGCGACATCCAGCATGCATGCATGCGGACCAACTGCCGCAGAGCATGTTTATGACTGCGTGAATTCTACGGGATGGGCATTGATCCGCCGGACTCCAAAGATAAATGGCGTGCCGAGCAGGCGCTTGCCCAAGCAGACGCAGGCGATTGCCAGTGGTTCACATTCAATTACCGGAGCGGCTTATACGAGTTGCGCTCGCATGAGGACGTAGCACCGCGTTTTCACCCGCTTTACCTGATCGCAGTTCCGCCTATCGGGTGGAAGAAATTCCGTTTTAAGGCCGCATCGTTTCGTCGGCCTTAGTCCGAATCAGTTGCAACAGCTCGTCAAGCTGCTGGTTGGTTTTTCGGGGAGTGCATCGAGCGGCGCGGCGCGGTACGATGCCGTCCATTGTGGAGTGTTGTATGGAAACATGCAGTAATTGTGAAAGGGCCATCGGTAATCTGGAAACGCCGCATATCTTCAATGGGCATGTGGTTTGTGCCCAATGCGACACACGGCTCAGGGCAAATGCACCCCAAAGAATAGACACTCAGATAAAGCCCGTTACAGTGGAAAATGCCGTCCCAGTGAAAACTTCAGGCGCAGTTCCGCAACCGCTCGACCAACGGCTTATTGATCGCCTGCTTTCCAAGCTCACGCCGGAGCTAATACTACAACGCTACAAGTGGCTCCAATCGCAGACTATCATGTCGTTCAATTTGAGCCCTAGCGTGTGCAAACGTCGAAGTGTCCGCTTGCGGTGCCCGCACTTAATGCCAACGCGCTCGGCCAGCTTGCAAATAAACTACAGCCTGCGGTTACGATACACCCCGCCGAAACAGCCCGCCAAGCAGTTGAAATAGCCCTTGCCGGCACGCACGATACGTGAGGTATTTCTATGAGCACCTTTGACACCAGGTGTGACCGTTTTGAAACACTCAAGAAAGTCCGAGGCCGCAAGCCACTGTTCTTCGACATGAGCATTTGGATCGAGCTTGAAAGAGGATATACGGACGCCGCCACGCACACGCTGTCGCTGCTGCGGCAAGGGGTGGCGCATAGGAGCCTTTTCTGTCCGTTCCAGTACACAACCATTTGGGAACTAAGCAAGCAGGACCAAGCATCCAGAGAGCGCCTTGCGGCGTTGATTGAAGAGCTTAGCCTGAATGTTGCCTTCGCCGTCCGCGACGATGTGTTTACATGGGAGTGCGAAGATTTGGTAAGTGTGCTTTTGAATGAACAACCGACGAAGATATTGGACCTACTTTTCGTGCCACCGGCGTACTACCTCTTTGATTCTGAGCAATGGACCTTCTCGGAAAACGGCCTGCCGGAGGATGAGCAGGCAGAAATGGTGCGCTGTGTGCAGCAAGGAAAGGAAGAGCTAACGCTGACAGAGCTTGTGAAGCTTGTAGGGCCATCAATTCAAAACGCGCCACACCCGAATATCCCTTATCAAACCATGGCCCAAGAGGCCCGCGCCGCATCAGGCGATAAGGCAAAGCGCCATCGCAGAAGCGCCGCGGATTGTGTAAACAGAGTCGTTGTCTCATTCTTTTACAAATTGCCTGAACCTCGCAAGACCAGAGCCTGCAGGGCGCTCGAAGCCAAGGTTGCTGGCGCTGACGGAAGCCGGATGGGCTTCGTATTGGAGGTACTCCCGGCCATACGTAACCACGCCGAGGTCCTAGCTGGCAGGCTTGAGGACACGGGCCGAAAGGACGACCCTAACGATTTTTATGGTCTCAATTCACTGCCCGTACCTTTGGCATACGCTCACGCCCTTGTTTTTCGCGACAAGATGATCCGCAATCTGGTTCGGAAACGGACCGACCTGTTAAAGCAAAATCCTCGGTGCAGCTTCTTCGACGATCTGCCGGGCTTCGCCACCTATTTAGAGCAGCAAAATAATGAAGAAAATGTTGACGTTTAGCGGTGTGGAAAGAGGGGGCGATGGTGAACTTCCCCACGGCCCGCTACTTTTTTTCGGCGGGATCGGCACAGCCTGCCCCCGGCGTTTCTATTTGCACCGGTGATGTTCCATCGGAGGGCGTTAGGCTGTCGAGCGTTTGTACTGTCTTGTCTATCACGTCCTCGCACTCGGAGTCGCCGCGTTTGAGCCGCCATGTATTTTTCCGTTGATCCCGCAAGAACGAAGCCCAATGGGGGCCGTCGAAGTCTGGGGCAGTATTTTTGAGTTGTTTGGTGATCTGGTCCGCTAATTCCCGGGCTCTTTCACAATTGGAATCATCGCGTGATATCAATTACCGCAAGTGCTCTGTCACGCCTAAATAGCAGGAACGATTGGCCAAAACAACGAGACATTAAAATATTTTTCCCAGAAACGCGATGCTCTTTTTTGCGGCCTGTACCGGCTGGTCGGGACAGGTGTACAACTCCACGGTAAGAAAGCGATCATATTCAATGGCGAGCAACGCTTTTTTCAGGGCCTGCCAATTCATGGTTCCTTCGCCGGGAATCAGGTGATAATGTTTACGGCCGGGAATATCTTCAATGTGACAATTCCAGATTCTGCCGCGCAGCAGCTTTAAGACCGCCGGAATTTTCTCACCGAGCACCACGGAATGGCCAATGTCCAGATTGGCTCCGAGCATGGGGCTTTTGAGATCATCGATAAGTTGCTTAAGCTCCGTCGCCCATTCGATAAACAACATCGGCTCACATTCCATGCCGATGCGAATATTGAGCTTTTGCGCAACATCAAGAATGGGCTTGAGGCCTTCGATTAACTGCGCCGCCGCTTTTTCCGGGGGCATGGTGGGAAGGGCCTTCCCGCTGGTGATGCTGATATTTTCCGCCCCCACCGCATGGGCAAATTTAAGGGTGTTAAGAATCATCTTTTTTCGCGCGGCACGCAAAGCGGGCTGGGGAGAAATCAGCGACGGTTCAAAAAACGGCTCCGGCGGGGCATGCTTCCAAAAGCCGAAGGTGCAGTTGGCGTTGATGTTGCTGATTCCAAGGGCGTGTTTTTCCAATTGCCGCCGAATGGCCAGAGCTTCCGCGGCAACAAAGGTATCAGGATACCAATGGGGCTTGTCGGCGAGAATTTCCACCCCGGTGTAACCGGCGGCGGCAATTTCATGAATGGCCCGCATGAGCGACATGCGGGTAAACGCGTTAGTTGAGAAAGCCAGTTTCATTTAATCTCCGTGATTTTTCCCGCCCGGATTTATCCAGATTACGGTTCCAGTAATTCCAGCGCCTCACGCATCTGCCCGGCCAAATGTGAATCGCCGGATTTTTCCGCAATGGGGATACCGGCTTCATATTTTTCACGGGCCTGGGCAACTTTTCCCTGCTGCACCAAGGCCCGCCCACAGGCGAAATACGCGGCAGCATACGCGGGGTCAATGCGGAATATGGCGTTAAATTGCTCAATCGCCGCATCCAATTGATCGCCTTTCATATATTCCAGCGCCAAGCCATACCGCACGAAGCAGTCGTTGGAATCGGCTTCCAGAAGTTTGAGCAATTGTTCCACTCGTTGCGTGTTCATAGCCATCCTTTGATTCGCGCGTTTTGCGACATTTGCCACGGGGATGCGGTCATTGCGTCAGGACCAGATCATCACGGTGAATGACTTCTTCATACCAGGTATCCAACCCGAGCAGCGCGGCAAAATCTTTAGACTTGCGGCCCATAATTTTTTCCACATCTTCGTCGGCGTAATTGCTTAACCCACGGGCAACAACATTCCCCGCGCCATCCACAACGGCCACCGCATCGCCGCGTGAAAATTTCCCCCCTACCGATATAATCCCCCCCGCCAGCAGGGACTTATTATTTTTCAACGCCTTCACCGCGCCGTCATCCACGGTCAGCGTGCCGAGAGTTTTAGCGGTCAACCCGATCCAGCGGCTGCGCGCGGACAACCGGCGAGCGCCAGGCAAAATCAACGTACCTATGTCTTCGCCTGCAAGAAGCCGCGATACGACAGACGGCATTTTTCCATTGGCGATAATCACGGGTTCCCCGGCGGTGCGAACGGTGCCCGCCGCCACGAGTTTGCCGCCCATGCCACCACTGCCGCGCGTGGATTTTTCGGGTCGTACCATGGCGGCAACCGATTCATCCATATCAGATACGGTAGCTTGCACCTGGCCTTGCTCGTCGAGTAAACCATCCACAACTGAAAGCAGAATCAGCATATCGGCTCGCAGCAGATTGGTAATATGCGCTGCGATCAGGTCGTTATCTCCAAAGCGAATCTCTTCCACCGCGACGGCATCATTTTCATTGATAATCGGTAGCGCATTGGAACGCTGAAGGGCATGAATGCAATTGCGCAGATTCAAATATCGCAGGCGGTGCTCAAAATCCTGCCGGGTGACAAGAATCTGCCCGGCGTGCAGGCCGTGGGGCTTAAGGGCTTGGGCAAACTGATTGATCAGTAAGCTCTGGCCAACCGCGGCGGCGGCTTGCAGCATCGGCAGATCCTTAGGGCGGGCGGATAATCCCATTTCCATCATGCCGGCCCCAATGGCACCACTGGACACCAGCGTGATATGGATGCCGCGCTGTTTTCGCAGGCGCGCCAGATCATCGGCCAATGCGGAGATCACGGCATGGTCCAGCGCCCCCTTTTTATCGGTGAGCGCGTTGGTGCCGATTTTCACAACAATGCTGGATATTCCGGAAACTATTTCAGCCCGACTCATATCGGAAAACCCTTTCGCCACGCGGACAATACGGTGTATGAGCCTACCGCAACGCTCACATTTCCTCCAGCAATTCAATACCCAGCAAATCGCCAAGGCCCACGCGCAGCACCGCGGCGGTTAAATCACATAATGCCAGGCGGCTTTGCCGCAGTTCCGGCGAAGAGGCTTTAAGCACGGGGCACACCTCATAAAAGGCGGAAAATGAGCCGCATAAGTCATACAAATAAGTACATAAATAATGCGGTTTAAGGTCGGTTAAGACCGTTGGTACCACATCGCCGAATTGCACAATACGCCGCGCCAGGTCCCGCTCCTGCGGCGTATCAAGGGTGAGGGCATCAGAAGATGGGGATGCCGCCTCGGCCTTGCGGAAAATGCTGCGAATACGGGCATAGGTATATTGCAGATAGGGGCCGGTGTTGCCCTCCAGGGCCAGAAGCCTGTCCCAGGCAAACTGGTAATCTGAAATGCGATCCTGCCGCAGATCGGCGTATTTCACAGCCCCAATTCCCACCGCCGCAGCCACAAGCCGCCGCGCCGCTTCGGGCATATCAGGATTTTTTTCCCGTACCACCGCCTCGGCGCGCTGCACCGCTTCATCCAGCAATTCCCGCAACTTCACGGATTCACCGGAACGCGTCTTAAAGGGCTTCCCGTCTTCACCGAGAATTGAACCAAAGGGAGCATGTTGCAATTCGACCGGGCGCTGCGTGACAGGGTTTATATCCCAGTGCGCCGCGCGGAGGGTGGCAAATACCATGGCAAAGTGCTGCGACTGCCGCGCGTCGGTGGTATAGATAATGAGATCGGCATGCCAATCCTGGTCCAAGGGGGCCATTTGGTCCGGTGTGGATTTATTTTCCAGGATGCGGAAGTGCAGGGCCGCCAAATCCGTGGTGGCATACAAATAGGCTCCATCGCCCTTACGGATAATCAGGGGCAGCGGCTTTTTATCCTTATCCACAAATCCAGGCAGAAATACGCACAACGCCCCTTGCGATTCCGTCACGAACGCTTTGGTTACATCAGGCTCAGATGTTGAAATCTCCAGTTCCGCCTCGTCCGGGCCGTCGCCGCCGAAGGGGAGTGCTTCTGATAATTTTTGCACAATGGTTGGCAATCGCTGGGCATAAAAACTTTCACCGCGTTCATCCGCTTCCGAAAGTGTGATCCCCAGACGCGAAAAGATCTCTCGGCAATGGCGACGGCTTTCATCACGAATCCAATGCCAGAGCCGCAGCGCTTCCGGATCGCCGCTTTGCAACGCCACAACGGCTTGCCGGGCCTCAACGGCAAATTGCGCATCGGATTGATCCCGCTGAGCCGCCTGTTTGTAATAGGAATCCAGATCAGCAATGTGGGGCATCGCGCCGGTATCAAGTTTTAAATCCTTGGCGTAACGAATCAGCATTCCAAACTGTGTGCCAAAATCACCGACGTGATTTTGCCGCACCACCCGATGTCCCATGAAGGCCGCGGTTCGCGCAATGGCGTCACCGAGAATGCTGCTGCGCAAATGTCCGACGTGCATTTCCTTGGCAATATTGGGACCCGCATAATCCACCACGACCGTCGCGCCTTCCGCCAATCTCGCCACACCCCCGCGGGCTTTGGCCGCCGGATCGGCAAGCACCTCCGCCAGCCGCCGGGCTAGAAACTCGGAACTGATGCGTACATTAATAAACCCCGGACCGGCGATCTGCGGCGGTTGGCACACATCAGTCAGCAACGCGTGGCGGAGAATTTCGGCGGCGACTTCCCGTGGCGGCCGGCCTACCTGCCGGGAAAGCGCCATGGCGGCGTTGCACTGATAATCCGCAAATTTGGGATCACCGGGTTTCACCATAGGATCGCCGGCAAATTCCGAGCCGAAGGCCAGACCAATTGCGCGCGAAAACCTCTCCCGCAAAAGACTTTCAATGGACATCAGAATTTACCTTTTTTTCGTTTTTACCGCCGGCTTTTTTATCTGCTTGGCTCCCGCGCCGCGACTTTTCCCCGCGGCCGGCTTGGCCAGTTTTTTTTCGGCCGCCGGTTTGCCAGGGGCGATTTTTTTTGCGATGGTCTTTTTTGCCGCGGCTTTTTTGGCTCCCGGTCGAGCGGCTTTGACACGCGTTACGGCCGATTTGTTTTTCTGTGACTTGGACAATTTCTTGGCCTTTGCCACACTGGCCGTGCCGGCTTTAGCTTTGGCAATTTTGACCACGGTCGGCTTAGCGCGACGCGCTAAGCCAGGTGCCAATTTGGCTTTAGCGACAGCTTTGGTTTTTGTTTTTGCCGCCTTGCCCGCAGTTTTCACCGCAGGCTTTGCCACGGCAGATTCACGCCTTTTCCTGGGAATCGCTGCGCGGCTCACAGGCGTACTGACCGCAAGGATTTCAACGGCCGTGGCTTCCACCGCTTCACCATCATCCGTGCTTTGCGAGACAAACAGTTCTTCATCAATAAATTCTTCCACCTGCGGCTCATCGGTTTTATCGCCGGGCTTATCGGAATCCAAATTGGTATCCGCATCCGCCAGAGCCGGGGCAGCCATAATATTCTCAGGCTCTTGCGTGATTTCCGACGGCTTGGCGACTGCGGAAGTTGCCGCGGAGGCTGCGGCCATATCCGGCTGTGGCAATTGCCAGGCCACACGCGGGCAATCTCCCCAGAGCATTTCAAGATCATAAAAATTCCGGCTGGCTTCTTCAAAAATATGGGCGACGACATCGATAAAATCGACGACGATCCACTTGGCGGTTTCATAACCGTTGGAGCGCCACGCCGGGAATCCGTTGAGTTTTCCGTGCGCGATCAACTCATCACCCACAGTCCGCCGCTGCCGATCAGACGTGCCCGTAGCCAGAAGAAAAAATTTCGTCACGGGTGATTTTTGCCTCAGATCCAGCAGCACCACGTTGTGACAACGCGTCTGATCCGCCAAACGGGCCAGATCAATGGCAAATTTCAGTTCCGGATCGGGGGGTAGTGTATCAGTCATCAGCTATTCCTCGCATTCCATTGTATCACGGTATTGTCCCGCACTATTAGAATCATGTAAACCCCACCAGCGACCCAGCAGCGACGGCGGGAAAACTGCCGCCAGGCGGAAAATCCGATACACAGGGCGGATCACCGCTGCTGCCTCATATATGTTTACGCCGGTGAATCGGCAAAGACAAGAGCTAAAATAAGCTAAAACAGGCTGTTATCTTCGTGCACAGGTCGCGCGGGGGGTGTCAGTTTCAAATGCCCGTACCCGGCGGCGGTGAGTTGGCGACCTTTTGGCGTGCGACGAATAAAACCAGTTTGCAGCAAAAATGGCTCAATTACATCTTCCAATGTGTCAGACTCCTCCCCCATCGTGGCGGCAAGCGCTTCAATGCCCGCGGGACCGCCGTCATAATCCCTGGCTAATACCTGCATAAAACGGCGGTCCAGAGCATCCAAGCCCTGCTCATCAATGGCCTCAAGCTTCAAGGCTTCGACGGCAATCTGCGGGGTAAGTCTTCCTTCACCGCGGACCAGCGCAAAATCCCGTACACGCCGCAACAACCGGTTAGCCACGCGCGGCGTGCCGCGCGCGCGGCGGGCCACGAGTTCCAAAGCTTCATTTTGCGCCGGCAGATCCAATACGCCGGCCGATCGCGTGGCAATCCGCAAAAGATCCGGCAGGTCGTAATACGTCAGATGATGCACAATGCCAAAACGCGAACGCATCGGTCCGGAAAGCAGTCCGGCGCGGGTGGTAGCGCCGATGAGCGTGAAGGGCTGGATTTCCATGTGCAGAGAATTGGCATGCGTGCCGGACCCCATCACCACGTCAATGCAAAAATCCTCCATGGCAGGATACAAATATTCTTCGACAGCCGCCGGAATACGATGAATTTCATCAATAAATAGTACATCGCCGCGCTGCATATTGGTCAACATGCTCACCAACTCGGTGGGCCGCGCCAGCGCCGGGCCGCTGGTAATTTTCGGAATTGTGCCGTTAAGTTCCGAGGCAATAATGTGCGCCAAGGTGGTTTTACCCAGCCCGGGCGGCCCGTGCAACAGAACATGTTCCATCGCCTCGCCGCGCCGGCGGGCGGCGGCAATACTGATGCGCAATTTTTCAATAAGTTCGCGCTGCCCGATGTAATCATCAAGCTTCTTGGGACGCAGCGTTGGCTGCCCTTGCGCCGCCGCCTGATCTTCCGGAAGCGCCTGCCCGGTAATAATGCGTTCACGCGCCATTATCCACCTGCCTTGAGACGATAGGCGGCTTTCATGATGCTCGAAGATGTGGTGAGCGTTGGATCAGCGCGGCAGGCCCGGTCCACCCAATTTTCCGCCTCGGCGGAGCGCTCACCCAATGAAATCATGGCTTCAATGGCGGCGGATTGCTGGTCGGTGCGTGCGGCGGGTGGGCTAGTACCCCCGCCGGAAGTTGCAAATTGATCCACTTTTCCGGAAAGCTCGGCGATAATCTGCTCGGCCGTGCGCTTGCCGATTTCCGGAAGGCTGGTGAGAAATCGTGTGTCCTTCTGATTGATGGCGGTGGCAATGCGATCCACGCTCTGGGTTAAAGCTCGTAAAGCCCGGCGCGGCCCAATGCCTTTAACGGTGATAAACTGCTCAAAAAAATCTTTGTCCTGCTGGCGGATAAAACCGATAAGCCGCGGCGCAAGCTGCCCGAAAGAGGCGTTCCCTTCCAGGTAATGCAGCGTAACAAAACTGATCCGCTGCCCGATGTGCTTTTGCAGGTGCTCTATATCCACCGCCGGTGTGAGCACCTCATAACTGATATCGCCAACGGAAACAATCGCGGCTATTTCGCTGACTGAATCTATGCGACCCTGAATTCTGGCAATCATGCGTAAGCCAATCCATTCACGCTTCCAACTCTGCCTGCTCCCGGTAATATTCAGGAGCCTATCCGAGCGTCATAGTATAGCCGTAACACACGCCCGCTGTAAGAATCAGAAGAATACTCCAAAAGCCATCGTTATTGACTTGTGAGTTGGATTGTAGCACGGCATCAGGTAAAATGTGCAGCACAACTGCATAAAGGGACTTATATCATCCCGATATGCAGGTTTAGTGCAGATAGACTATGAGAACGAACAGATTAGGTACGTGGATCGATAACCTGCAGGCTTCGGGCCGCTATTGCTTTCTGCGCTCGGAAGCGGTTCAAGCAACAGGGTTGTCTGCGGAAGCCGCCAAGAAGGCGTTTCAACGACTGATCACCAATAAACGCCTTGTCAAGGTTAAAAAGTATTTCTTTGTGGTCGTTCCAATTGAATATCGGAATCTCGGCTCTCCGCCGGCATCTTGGTTTGTCGACCAACTCATGGGCGCTATGCAAGTGCCTTATTATGTGGGATTACTTAGTGCCGCGGCGCTGCATGGGGCGTCACATCAGCAACCCCAAGAATTTCAGATCGTAACGACAAAGTCAGTGCGCCCCCTGATCGTGGCTCGTCAACGCCTTCACTTCATAAGTAAGCGGCGTTTGGAAAGTACCGTTCGGCTCTCAATGAAGACGCCGACGGGGCTAATACAGGTGTCGAGTGTGGAGGCGACAGCTCTCGACCTAGTCGAATTCAGTAGAGCGGCCGGGGGGCTTAGCAATGTTGCCACAATTCTGACAGAACTTGCGAGCAAAATGGCGTCGGAGCGACTAATCGCCGCGGCAAATTCCGTCGAGGAGCACACCATAGTTCAACGGCTGGGTTTCTTGCTGGATTCGATCGGCGAACGCCGTCTGAGCGATCCTTTGGCGGAATGGCTCACCCGAAAAAAGGTGCGCTTCGTGCCGCTGGTACCGAGCGTAACCATCCGCAATAGGCAACGCGATGAGCGATGGAAATTGTTGGTTAATGAGGTCCTTGAGGTGGAAGTGTGATTCCCCAAGCTTACATTGCCGCCTGGCGAAAATTCGCGCCCTGGCCGGATGACGCCCAGATCGAACAGGATCTTGTACTCTCCCGGGCGTTGGTGACAATATTCTCCACTGCGCCATTGCAGAGCCAGTTGGCGCTTCGCGGTGGTACAGCTTTGAATAAACTGTATCTCGCCTCGCCAACCCGGTACTCAGAGGACATTGATCTCGTCCAGGTTGAAGCCACGGCAATCGGTCCAATCATTGACGAAATTCGGAAATTTCTGGATCCATGGCTTGGACCCCCCAGGCGCTCGGCCGCACAAAAAAGCACTACACTGCAGTACCGATTTGAGTCCGAAATCCCACCGACGCGAACATTGCGGCTGAAATTGGAAATAAACACGCGGGAACATTTTGCGGTGCTGGGTTTCCAGCGCCGCTCTTTTGCGGTTGAAAATCGATGGTTCCAGGGATCCGCAGCAGTACAGACCTATCACATCAGCGAACTGCTCGGTACGAAGCTTCGGGCTCTTTATCAACGGCGGAAAGGACGCGATCTGTTTGACCTCTGGTTTTGTTCCAATCACGGCTTGTTGCAATCCGCCGACGTTGTCAGATGTTTTACGCAGTACATGAGCGCGGAAGAGCACGAGGTTTCACGCGCCGAATTTGAGCGGAACCTTTACGAAAAATCCCTCGACAGAACTTTTCTCACCGATATCAAGCCATTGTTGGCCGCCGGTGTCGAATATGACGCCTCGGTGGCTTTGCAGGTCGTGCGGAAATCTTTGATAGAGGCTTTGCCCGGCGCGGCTTGGGCAGGGATGCCGGAAGAGTGATGCCGCAGGATGGTATACCCCTGTTGGGCCTGTGACGGCACATGACAAGGTACAGCTCTACAGTTGTTCCAGATTCTAAGCTCCCAATCGATCGTGGTCAGCGTGACTGGGAACAGTTGCTTCGAATAAATTGTGCTGCATTACGACGCAGCGACATGAAGAACCGCGGAGGCGGAAGTCAGCCCCGGGACGGAGGCGGTAATGCGGATTTTTCCAGGCCTTCTTCCCGCGCGCACCAGCAACATGCATAAACCATTGAAGGCACTGCGATAGTTGGCCTGGTTTGGCTCATGGCAACTCGGATCGCCATTGGCAACGCCGGCCAAAGCACCGGACCCGGTCACGGTAAAGCGCACTATATTGCGGGCGGTGGGCACTAATCTGCCTTCTGAATCCGTTACGGCAACCGTTATGGAGTGATATCCTGACCATCAGCCGATAATTGCCTGCGGTCAGGCGTAAGAATAATCCCGGCCGGCGTGCCGGTAGTCTCAATACGATGCGCGGCGACAACAACATTGTTTCTATACCCGAGAGCCTCTATGACACCGGGATGGAATGGCACGGCCCAGTTCAGATGTAAAAACCGCGGCATTTTTTTCCGGCCCAGACTTTTTCCGTTCACGCGCAACTCAACGGCATCACAGTTGCTGTAACACCAGACATCCACGCTTTTGCCTTCCTGCCCGGAGAAGTTCCAATGCGGAAAAATATGGACCAGCGGGGTTTGATTCCACCAGGCTTTGTAATACATCGCATTATCTTTTGGAAATCCGCACATATCCAGGATGCCGAAGTGGGAATTAATACAGGGCCATTTATAAGGGACGGGTTCACCGCGGAAATCAAAACCCGTCCAGACAAATCCACCGGCAATGTAGCGGCGATTCGCCACGGGCCGCCAGGCGGATTCCGGATTGCCATGATACCCATCAAGGTATCCGGCGGCGGGCTGGTTGGTGTAAATACCACGGTCACTGGTGTTGCTTCCTATTTCACCAGCCAGCATGGGCTGATTGGGAAAAGCGGTGTGAAATTTATCATAGTTTTGCGGGTCAAAATCCAGGCCCTGAATATCGCTATATAGCGCGAAGCCCCGCAGATGAGTAAATTGGGCGTCCCAACCATTACCCCGCGCTCCACCGGCACTCATGGAACAGGAAATCGGCCGCGTGCGGTCATGACGCAAAATGGCTTGCTTGAGCGTATGAAAAACTTTGGCACCATAGGCTGAATTCTGAACCAGGTGCTCGTCATTGCACACGGACCAGATGATCACACTGGGATGGTTGCGGTCGCGCAATACCATATCTTCCACATGGTGCGTATCCGCGTAAGGATCACCGATATGCGTGGTGGGATTATAGGTGTCACCTAAGCGGCGATTTTCATCCATCACCAACATGCCAAGCTGATCACACGCTTCATAAAGCGCTTCGGCCATCATGTTTTTGGTGCAGTGAATGGCGTTGCAACCCAATTCCTTTAACTTGCGAACGCGCCAGAACCAAAGGCTGTCGGCAGCCCCGATGCCCACGCCCGGAAAATCCTGATGATTGCACGTGCCTTGTATTTTCACGGATCGACCATTGAGAAAAAATCCCTGGTCAGCGTCAAAATGGATGGTGCGTACACCAAAACTTTGTTCATGTCGATCCACCAGGCTCCCGTGGCGATAAATGCTGGTTCGCAAGGTATAAAGATTCCGCTTTTCCAGCGACCATAAATCTACATGTTTAAGCGTGACGATCTGTTTGATTCTCCCGTCTGTGCCAGCAGGAATGTGAACGTCCGATGATACATCCGCGATGGACTGCCCCGTGGCATTGATCACTTCGGAAGTGGT
This sequence comes from Phycisphaerales bacterium, assembly GCA_027313145.1. Taxonomy (GTDB): domain Bacteria; phylum Planctomycetota; class Phycisphaerae; order WQYP01; family WQYP01; genus JAMDCX01. Next base: position 26,673 of record DAHVEJ010000004.1, read on the forward strand.
CGTGCAGGATTGATCCAGTCCTGAAGCATTGGCAATTCGGGTGTCAATTGTCAGCTCTGCCGATGCGCCGGCGGGATGATCATGCACATCACTGATGACGTAGACGCCCCAGGGAGCGACATGCAGCGGATCGGCAACATTCAGCCGGACATGCCGATAAATGCCGCCACCTTCATACCACCACCCTTCAAATTCGCGTGGATCCACATAGACCGCGAGAATATTATTTCCGCCATAATTGGCAAAGGGCGCAATGTTTACTCGAAAGGGTGTATAACCGCCCCGATGCCGCGCGAGGAAATGGCCATTGAGATAGACGTGCGCGTCCCGATACACGCCCTCAAAGTCAATCCAGACGGAATTTCCCCGATCTGATTTCGGCAGGTAAAAGTGCCGACGGTACCACGCCGGATACAGCGGAAGAAATCCATGGTTGGCATTGGCGTGAGGATCAAAACTTCCCGCCACAATATAGTCATGCGGGAGATCCACCACACGCCAAGATGAATCATCAAAATCCGTGGACGCCGGCCCGGTTTTCAAAAGGATATTCGGCGACTTTGGCCGCATCGGCGGCCCTTGAGCTTTGGCAAAGCGCCACTGGGCGTCAAGGAGTTCACGGCGGCGGGACAAGTGCGCGCCGTGCGCCTGCGGTGGTAACGATTCCGAGCCGCACGCCAACTTTTCCGCCATCAGGGAGGCAGTGGCGGCGAGGGTGGCCGTGAGAACTTCGCGACGCTTTGCATAAGCCATGAGCCACCTCTTTAATGGAGCGGCGAAATGCGGCGCATGGTGTTTCAGCCGGCCACGGGAACCAGCTCATAGTGGTGCGCTACGGGCTGATTGGCCTTAAATTCGCGCTGCACGATGGCATTGCCCAGTTTATTCATGGCTTTGACCACGCCAGCCACCGCGCGGGCCGCGGCGGGATCATTTTCTGTGGTCACCGGCATATTGGGCTTGCCCCATCCATAGTTTTCCATCATAGTTTGCACGCCATGCCAAGCCACGAAATGCGCCTGAATCTGTTCCCAGACAATGTTATTGACGTTATACGCCTGCCAGAGCATGGGCGTGAAATAATGGGATAGATTCACGCCCGCGGAAAGTTCCTGTGGGGTGAATTCTCCAATGAGTTTGCCATCGATCAATAATTTGTAATGCGAAGCGGATAATCCTTTCACCGTCAACATTTCCCGATCCAGTTGGCGCGTAAAGCCGCAGAGCTTGTTAATCAGTGCCGTAGCCGGGTTGGTATACTTGGGATTGGGCTGCGGGGGCAAAAATAAATCCCAGGACGGAAACTGCGGCCAATGTTCATGCAGAGCAATAATGGGCATGGGCAGCGAACCATCGAGTTGCGTCCAGCTAAGTGAACCATTGCTGGATTTTAGCTTGCTGACGCGGCTGTTGACGCTATGAACCACGCTGGCCGAAGCGGCGTTGATACTGACATTGGTGACGGTCGCCGGGGCACCCCATGCCTTGAGCAGGGCCTGGGCCATCATCATTTCTGCCGCGGCACTGGGATGAATGCGGCCGGGAAAAATCTTTTTCGCTAAAGTGGGGTTGATTTTTTCCGCCTTTTTCAACACGTTGACCATGGGCGTGTTGAAATCAACATATAACAGATGATTCTTGGCCGCCAACTGTTGCACAAACTTATTGTAGCGAATCAGCACCGCGTTATAACCACCGGGAAAGCGGGGCTTCTGCGTTACATCGTCAAAGGGCGAAGTTCCCAGAAGCACAATGCGTACGCCGGGAAGATGGCGCTTCAATGAGCGGATAATATGCTCGTAGCCTTTTTCAAAGGTGTTAAAGATTCCCTGATTGAACGGCCGGTAGCTGGCATCATTCATCGCGAGCATAATCGTGACAACATTAGGCTTGAACGGAAATACATCACGCTTAAGGCGAACATTAATGGGGCCTGCCCATCCGCCAGTGACTTTATCCCCACCCACGCCGGCGTCCACAAACCGCACATGGAGCTTGGGAAATCGCGTTAAAACATAGGTTTGCACATCGGCGGGGTAAAAACGCTGTTCGGTGATGCTGTCACCATAAAAGCAGACGCGGTCACCGTTTTTAAGAAAAAACTTTTGCTTAGCCGCCATGGCCGGCGAGGCCACCGCGACAAGCAGCAACGCCACCGCCGAGAGATACTGCAATGATTTCATACCCTACTCCAGAAATTGTGCCGCCAAAAAATTTTTACATCACCCGCACCGCCACCGCAACGGGGCTATAACGAAAAGGGTTTTTATACCACGGGAGCAGGTGTGTCAAGCGTCCGTTGTTTACGCGCGACTTTTACGGTTTTCCCTGCAGGGCGATTTGTGCCAGCAGGTGCAGGTGTATTAAGCCGGAGGCGGCGGCGATGCGCACCCGTGCATTGGGATCGGTGAGCATTTTTTCCAGTCGGTGCGCGTTGGACGAAACGGGAATGGCTCCCAAGGCCAGTGCGCCTAATGCACGCATGTGGGAATTCGGACTTTTGGCGGCCTGCACCGCTATTTTTTCGCCCAGGGTGCTGCCGCGCTGCCCCAAGCCGCGCGCCGCGATCAATTGCGCCGGCGGCGATGGATCTTTTAAACCAGCCAACAGCACATTGACGGCAATGGGGTTTTGCAGGGTACGACACGTGGATAATGCCGCCAGATGGTCACCGGCGTACGGGCTTAGGCTCAAGGCCACAATGGAATTCACGGCCCGGCGGTATCCCAAACGCGCCAAGGCGGACGTCACCGCGAGTTTCACGGCATGGCTATGATCGGATGTGTCCGTACGCAGCAACGCAATGGCGGATTTATCTCCCAGGCGGCCCAGCACAAATGCGGTATTGGCGCGGACGATGGGATTTTTAGAGCTTAACATGCCGGGCAAGGCGTTCATAAACGCGTTATCGCCCAGCCGGGCCAAAGCGTAAATTGCCGCGGGCCGCACGCTAATGGTCGTGCCGTCGGCTAAATGAATAAGTTGCTTTTTTAATGCGGCCATCTTCTGATAGCCCGCCACCATCGCGGCGGTAAATTCCACCATCGGAGATGAATCAGATAAACCGCGCTTTACCAACTGTTGGGCCAGCGGGGTGTGCAAATGCTTCAGGCTTTCCAGGGTAATAGCGCGAATGGAGGGGTCCGGGCTGGAATAGCCGGCCCGCAAAACTGCCTCCGGACCCTGCAAATGAATTCGCGGCGGAGCCGTGGACGTAGCGGTCGCGGAGCATCCTCCCAGTGCTAATGCCAACGGCGTTGCCAGAGCGAAAATCGCCGCTCTGGAAAAGCTGTGAAGTCTTCCGCCACTATAATGTATACACCGCATAAGACGGTCTCCGTAAAACTAGGTATCAGTTTTGTCCGCGGCACTGGCACCACGGGAATTTTTCTCCCGCGACGCGACTAAACCACGGAGGTAAAGCCGCCGGACCACCCCCAGCGCCACCGCCAAAACCGCCAGTATAACCATCCACCGCATAAAAATATTGCCCAGGCGCGAAAACAAGGTTATGCGTGAATCCAGAGGCAATCGGGCCACCGCGATTCCACGGACAAAAGCACTGTGACCATTGGCTTTTACCAGTTTGATTATCTCGCCGTCGGAATTAACAAATCCACAATAGCCGCCATTGACGGTCCGCGCAATAGGCACGCGATTTTCCACCGCCCGCACCTGATCCGACTGCAGGTGCTGCTGCAATTCCGGCCGACTGTCATACCAGCCATCATTGCTGATGCTCATGAGAAACGCCACGCCCTTTTTGCCCTTGCGGACGCGCGCAAACATGCGGGCCGGATGCGACATAACATCCTCATAACAAATCGGCACGCCAAAACGCCACGCGTGTTTTCCCGCAACCAGTGTAAAGCGGCTCCAGTGAGTTCCCGGCGTAAGTGAATAATCATCATTGGGGCCGAAGGGCGTAAGTCCCAGTAAAAAACGATGCAACGCCGGGCAGCTTTTTTTAAAGGGGACATATTCACCGAAAGGCACCAGGTGCCGCTTGGCGTAATACCGGGGCAATTCTCCGGCGGTGGGCGTGAACAGCACGGCTATGTTCTGCATTTTTCGCGTTTTTCCCGAAGCTGTGAAATGAATGCCGCTGGAACCTACCAGCAAATTAACCTTGTGGCGCATGGCAAAGCGTGCCAGTTGCAAAACAAAAAGCTGATCCGCCTCCAGCAGATGCCGGCCGGAACGGGAAAATTCATCCGGACTTTGACTAAGCCATGCCGAGTTTAAAAAGCCCGGGACGGAAGTCTCCGGCCACGCAATGAGGTCGGGATGCCGCTTGGCGGCCTGTCGGGACATGGCGAGGTAGGTATTGACCATCGCTTTTTCCTGGGCAGTGTCCGGAGAATTTTTAATATTTTGTGGAATGTAGCGCTGAATGACGGCGATTTTCGGGCCATGCGGGTTCAGTGGCTGGGAAAGCCGATAAAAGCCATACGTGCCGGCCGCCAGAAAAATAAGGATCGCCGCCGCCGGGGAAATCCAGCGTCGCACGCGGCCGGTGGCAAGGCTGTCGGCAATAGCGCCGGCGGAAATTCCCGCCAGAAATGTCAGGCCATACATGCCGAAGAGATCAGCCGATTGCAGCAAGAGCGTCGCCGGAGCCAGTGCCACGCCCAGGCTGAACCATGGGAAGCCGGTAAACAGTGTGCCGCGCAAATATTCCAGCACCGTCCAAGCTACGGGCACCGCGATGATGGCGGGAATTTTTAATTCGCCGGCCAAGATTCGAACCATAAAAACAAAAAGAGGGAAAACCAGCGCCAGATAAAAGCACAGGACAATATATCCCGGCAAAGTAACGATGATCAGCCAATACAAATTTACCGCAAAGTAGATGTATCCGATCAGATAATACCACGCCCACCAGCGCAGGCCGGTCTTTCCCCGTACAGCGCATATGGACAAGGGAGCCAAGGCTACTAACGCCAACGGCCAGAGGTAAAAAGGCGGGAACGCCAGCGTGAGACCTATCGGCGTCAGCAATGAAAGCCAGAGCATGGTTCGGGTGCTAAGCAGAGAATCTTTGCTGGTCAATTCCATCGCCTCTGATCTTAAGCGAACCGCAGCCTGCCGTCGCGGTACTCTTTGAGGCCCCGCGCAAGCCCGCGCAGCAGCGCACGATTGCGGCGATGCCGTAAAGCCATCTGCCGCCGGTCCGCAACGACCTGCCGGCCGTTTGCCCGAATTAACGGATAATCCGGGCGCTGCCCCCGTTAAATACGTGCATCAGCTCGGAAAGGTTGATCTGACTGGTATCGCCGCGCGTGCTTTGCAGCAACGCGCCATGCGCTGCTCCAAGATCAACGGCGTCCTGCGGATTCATTCCGGTAAGTAGTCCATAAGCCAAGCCAGAGCAGAAACCATCCCCTCCACCCACCCGATCTTCAATTTCCAGCCCTTCATAGCGGCGGCTATGGTAAAATTTACCATCCATCCAGAGAATCGCGGACCAGTTGTTCACCAATCCCGACTTTACTTCCCGCAGGGTCGTACCCACAGCTTTAATATTGGGATATTTTTTCACGACCTGTTCCACCATTTTTTCATAGGCCCCGGTGTTCAGATCGGAAAGGTTGTCATCCACCCCGGGGACTTCAAATCCCAGCACCTTCTGGAAATCCTCTTCATTGCCTATTAATACATCCACATTGTTGATCAGGTTGGTGGTGACGCTCTGGGCTTTTTTGCTGCTCCAGAGCTTGGAGCGGAAATTCAGGTCGTAGGAAACAATCGTGCCGGAATCCTTGGCCGCCTTCAGTGCCTCGGCCACCACGCCGGCGGTGCCGTCGGATAGAGCCGTAAAAATCCCGCCGGTGTGCAGCCAACGGACGCCTTTTTTGAAAATATGTTTGAAATCAATCATGCCCGGCTGCATATTCATCGATGCCGAGTGACCGCGATCATACATGGTCACCGAGGCCCGCACGCTGGTGCCCACCTCTGTGAAATTCAACCCGATACGATCCTTGCGGCCCACACCGTCATACTCCGCCATGACCACATGGCTCATATCCACACCCACGGCCCGACCATGATTCATAATCAGCCGACCGACCGGGTTAGCGACCAGTCGCCCGGCAAACGCTGTGCGTAAGCCCAGTCGCGCCAGGCCATAGGCCACATTGTATTCCCCGCCACCAACCCAGACTTCCAGCGAATTGGCAAATTCAATGCGGCCATGGCCCGGAGGCGAAAGCCGTACCATACACTCGCCAAGGCTCATTTGATCAATTGCGGATTTAGAGGCGGATTTGATTTTCATTTTCATGTCCATACTCCTTTAGAGTTATCATGTTCCGACGGGATAATTCCAGCGATGCACTGCCCGTCCGCAAGTCATCACCAAGACAAAAAGATTAACGGAGTTTACCGCAAATGCAAGCCGTACAATTTTTCGATTGTGCGCACAATTATTTGCCTGGCAAAAGCCTTCTAAACGGCAGCGAGCCTTTTATCTGGCTTTTCCGGCGGTTGAGTCCTTGATGCAATGCGGTTCGACTAACTTTTGGATACCCGCTAAGATTTCCAACCGTATGAGAAAAAATACCAAACGCTTTGAAGCTCATAGAACACATCCGTCAACACCCAGGCGTGCGGAAGGGGAAAAAACGTTTAAGACGCAGACCAAATACGGCAGGCAATCTCATGAGCCTGGTTTACATTGGGGGCATGTGGGATCCTGGTATGACGATCTGATTGGGCAGGATGGCAGTGATCATCATCAGAAGCTTATTATTCCTGGTGTCCTGCGAATGCTGGATATCAAGCCGGGGGAACATTTGCTGGATGTCGCCTGTGGGCAGGGGGTTTTGGGGCGCGCTGCAGCCAAGCGCGGTGTACAAACCACGGGAGTGGACCTGGCAGGCTCATTGATTCAAGCGGCGCTGGAGCGTCGGGAAAATACATCTCTTGAACACTATTACCAGGCCGACGTGCGCGATCTGGCGGCATGTGCCGCGATAGTTCCAGGTACCTTTGATGCGGCGGCGTGCGTGCTGGCAATTGCCAATATCACCCCGCTTTCTCCCGTGTGGCAAGGCATTTACACCGCCCTGAAGCCCGGCGGAAAATTAGTTGTAGTATTGCTGCACCCGTGCTTCCGGATACCCAAACAATCGAGCTGGCAATGGGATCAGCAAAACGCGATGCAACACCGTTTGGTGGATGCTTATCTTACCTCGGAAAAAATACCCATCGCCATGCACCCCGGCCAGGACACCGGCCCCACCACAACCACATTTCACCGTCCATTGCAGGCGTATATTAATACGCTGGGTTCCGCCGGGCTTTGGATAGACCATACGGAAGAATGGATCAGCGGAAAAATGCCGCCGCAGGGGATACGCTTTGCGGCACTGGATAAAAGTCGCCGGGAAATTCCCCTATTTCTGGCCCTTCGCGCGATTAAGGCTGGATAACTCATGCAGCGGCCCACAAGCTCAATGCGGAAGTGTTGGATTCGGCATTTCGTTTGAGATGGCACGATATGGCCGGGGTCGTGGGTCGTTTGGATACAGATTCGATACGGGCCTTGCCGCATTACGGCGCGAGCTTTTTCCGTAATCGCTTTCCGCATCTAACCGCGACGCTTCCGCGTCGGGCTAACCCAACCTTCGCACTTTGCGTGGTTTTTGGGGCCGAAAAAATATTTAAATGGCCTTGGCAGTAGCGCCAAGCGGTATTTTTTTTCAAAACCCGTCCGGTACAGACCTACTTTTGCGGCCGGCTCTATCAATTTTTTCCGCCTTTTGCGATATTGGTACACATGTTTATCAGTGCCACTGATCGCAAGAAGAACGGTAAAATACACACCTACCATCGGGTGATGGAAAAGCAGCGCAGCGCTTTGGGCCAGTGGGTACAGCGACAGGTGATTTATCTCGGTGAACTTACCAGCGCTCAGGAAGAATCCTGGCGCAGAGCCTTGCAGGTTTTTGATCCCATTGGCAATCAGACGCAAAGCATGACGTTGTTTGCCAAGCCCGAAGTGGTACCGCCGGAGCAACTCAACAGTGTGGCCATTCGTTTGAATCAAATCAAGCTGCATCGCCCGCGGAGTTATGGTGACTGCTGGCTGGGTTGCCAACTGTGGCGGGAACTGCAGTTGGATCAGTTCTGGCATTCGCGTCTGAAGGCTGATGGGCGATCAGGTGTGCAATGGCAGAAGGTACTGGCGTTGCTGGTAATCAATCGCCTCGTCGCTCCAGGCAGTGAGTTCCGGCTGCATCGGCAGTGGTTTAATGGCAGTGCCATGGATGAGCTTCTGCAGGTCGATGCTTCCGTGGCTTCCAAGGATCGGTTGTATCGGTGTCTGGATCGCATCTTGGAACATCGTTCGGATTTGTTCCGGCACCTGCAACAACGATGGAAGGATCTCTTTAGTGCCTCGTTTGATGTTTTATTGTACGACCTGACCAGCACGTACTTTGAAGGATTGTGCCAGGAGATCCCCATCGCCAAGCATGGCTACAGCCGTGACGGTCGTCCGGATTGCCGGCAAGTGGTTATTGCCCTGATTGTGACCCCCGACGGTTTACCAATGGCCTATGAGGTCATGGCGGGCAATACCTCAGATAAGACCACGTTGTCAGCATTTTTGAAGAACATTGAAGACCTCTATGGTCAGGCCCGGCGGGTGTGGGTCATGGATCGGGGGATTCCCACCGAGCAAACTCTCCTGGAGATGCGGAGCCGGGGAATCGATTATCTCGTTGGCACACCTAAGGGGAAACTACGTGTCCTTGAACAACAGCTTCTGGATAAGCCATGGAAGCAGGTTCGCGATGGCGTAGAGGTCAAGCTCTCGCAAGACCCGCAGGAACTCTGGGTTCTGGCCCGAAGTGCGGGGCGTCAGGACAAGGAGATGGCCATTCGTCGCAGAAAATTAAGACGCCTGTTTCAAGGACTACTGGCCCTGCGTAGAAGCCTGCCTAAGCGTGATCAGTTATTGCAACGCATTGGAGTGTTGCGCCACGAAGCCGGACGTGCTGCGGCCCTGGTAGCCATTACTATTCCCCAAGGCCACGAGTCGGTAACCAGAGAAACATTCCACTACCGTCTACACGTTGAGAAGTTCAAAGAAGCGGAAAGGCTTGATGGCCATTATCTTCTACGTACCAGTTTAAGAGCCGAGAATCCCGAAGTGCTCTGGCAGAGATATACCCAACTGACCCAAATAGAGGCTGCCTTCAAATGCCTCAAGAGCGACTTGAATATTCGCCCTATCCATCATCAGGTTCAGTCGCGGGTAGAAGCGCATATCTTTGTGGCCTTCATGGGCTATGCACTCATGGCCACGTTACAGATGCGTACGCGGCAACACGCCGCGGGTCTGACGCCTCGGGCGGTGCTTGAGCAACTTGCGGGTATAAAGATGATTGATGTGCATCTTCCGGTCAATGACGGAAGATGTCTGGTGATGCCGCGTTATACCGAACCGGCACCGGAGCAGCAGTTACTATTAACCAAGCTGGGCCTTGAGCTTCCGCAACAGCCGCCACCGAAGATTTACCCCGATGCCAAAGCGGCCCAGGCACCACATCAGGAGGGACCAAGCCACTAAGTGGACTATGAGTTTATGGTACAGACTTTTGCCTCTGGTTGAGCGCCAGAGCCTTTTTTAGTGCCGAAGTGCGAAGGTTGGGCTAAGGGCTATTCCGTGGGGGCGTGGCGGGTGTAGTTGTGGCGGGACCGGTGGAGCATAATTGCGGACGGCGTGATTAGTCGGCGGGCGAGGCGGAGGTGAGTTCAACCGGTGGGCGGCGCGGCGCGATCGGCTGGCGGGATTGCGGCCAGATGCACCGCATGATGGTGCCTTTTCCGGTTTGGCTGTGCAGTTCAACCACGCCGCCCATCGCTGCCACCGCATGTTTCACAATGGCCAGCCCCAGACCGGTACCACGATCCGCCCCGCCCCGGCTGCGATTAACGGTATAAAATCTTTCAAAGACGCGGTTAATATCTTCCGGCGGAATGCCGCAGCCGGTATCTTCCACTTCGAGAATGATTATATCTTCGGTGGCGTTAGTGTCGGAAGCATCGGCTTTATTCGCGGCGTTGCGCGCGGGCCGGGTTTGTCGCAGCCACCGTATCTGGATAAAGCCGGCGGTCGTGAATTTTAAGCTGTTATCAACAAGATTTTTCAGGATCAGCAATACAAGGCGTTCGTCTCCCTGCATGATCTGTGCGTCAGGGGCGATTTCAAAGCGTAAGTCCAGATGTTTTTCGGCGGCCAGATTTTTGAACATACTGGAAATCAGTTCGCGGACTTCTTCAAGTTTGATCGGCTCATAGCGCACCACCGCGCGCGGGTCTTCCGTGCGCGATAGATCCAGGAGGTCCTGCACGAGAAGCTGCAGTCGCAGCACGTGACCACCGACAATATCCAGGCACCGCTTGAGTGTGACATGATCTTCATAGCCCGCTTCATTGATGGTTTCAACCGCCGCTCGAATGCTGGCCAGCGGTGTGCGAAGTTCATGGCTGGCATTGGCGGCGAAGTCGGCTTTAATCTGAACATTCTGCAGCAATTCGGTCTGATCCTGTAACAGCAGCAGAATGCCGCGCGGCTCAAGCCCCGGCGAAATAGGCGCAGCGGTAATCTGCAAAACGCGCGGGCGCGAACCAACCGCAAGACGAACCTGCCGCGAAATCGGCGACTGACTGCGTAACGCGGTGCGGGTAATATCCTGCACCGGAGCCTGAGCCGCAAATTCGCGCAGAGTGTTTTGGGAATCCGGATCAGCCGGGGCAATCAGCAACTCGACCGCCCGGCGATTCGAAAGCACGGGGATACCGGCGGGGTCCAGAATAATGACGGGATCATTGAGGCAGGCCAGAAGCGTTTGCAGATAGCTGCTTTGCACCAGGAGTTCACGGCGCTCCAGTTCGGAAGCATTGGCAAGGCTTTGAATTTCCCGTACCAACCGTTCCAACTGCGCGTGGGCTAAAACAATCGGCGGCCGCTCCGGCTCGCCCATCCGCCGTATGCGCAGCCAGCGGATAATGTCTTTAACCATGCGGTACCGTTGAACCAGCACCAGCAACAGTGCCACTGACGTGGCCGCCAATATGGTCACAATAACCGCTAACACGGCAGCCTGGGTTGAATCCGTACCGGGCAAGCGCATCGCTGCCAGAACCGCCGATACCAGCATGTGAGGTCCATTTACCATAAGATTCAATCATCGCATGAAAGATGCAGGACGCAAGAAGCCCTGGCGAATGGCGTGGCAATAAATCCGGGTAAGCCCCTGCCGTGCGAGTTTCCAAGACCAACCATTCTCTTAGCGCCGGCATGTATGCCGTCGATTTTGCCGCCTGCCCGGAACAATTGCCACGCCCCTGGCAAACAGCGGTGTCGGGCGACTGAAGCCGGTGCAACGTGCGGTGTTACCAAGTGCCGCGTTTTACAGCCAAAAAAAAGCGAGGCCGTCAGATGCCGGCTTCTTCTTTGGTTTCCAGAAGTTTATAGCCCACACCGCGAACCGTTTGGATCATCCACTGGTAGTCGCCGAGCTTTTTACGAACTGCCGTGACATGCACATCAATGGCACGATCCGTTACATACACATCGGACCCCATCACGCGATCGGTGAGTTGATCACGTGAGAGCACTCGCCCGCGCGCTAAAGCCAGAGCGGTCAACAATTTAAATTCGGTGGGAGTCACTGTTACGGGCCGACCCTCAAGAGTAACTTCGTGCCGGGCTTCATCAATGACCATAGGGCCGTTACTTAGAATTTGCTGTCCGGCTTCCGCTGTGGCGGCTTTTCGCCGTAACACAGCCGCAATGCGGGCCATCAGGACTTTCATCGAAAAAGGTTTGGTGACGTAATCATCAGCTCCTAATGAAAGACCGACGATAATGTCGGTTTCTTCCCCGCGCGCTGTGAGCATCAGCACGGGGATGTTGGCGGTTTGCGGGTCCCCTTTAAGGCGTGTGGCGACTTCCTGCCCGGTCAGCCCCGGCATCATCAGGTCCAGAAGAATTAAATCGGGTGCCACTTTACGGGCCATCTCCAACCCGATTTTTCCGTCATGGGCGGTCACGGCCTCATAACCCTGGCGCAGTAAATTCATGCCGATCAGATCGACAAGATCGCGCTCATCATCCACAACCAGTATTTTTTTCTTCCGCGCCATAAAACTCCCGTGGCCTGTAAGACGAACTTATTTTACCCCTACCTTCCCCGGCAGGATACCGCCCGTCAAGCTTCCGCAACAGGATTAACACAAAGTTATCACATAATTAATCATTCGCTATCCGTAGCCAATCCGGAATCGTGGGTCGCCGGTAGACTGGCCGGGGCCGTGAATCGCCGGTATTCTGATAACTTATGCGAATTGCTCTGGCCCCTAATTTGGATAAATCGGACGCGGTAGCGGCGGCACAGAACCTGCTGGAAAGCCTGCGCGGCCACCCCGGGCACGATGTGCGCATGATGCCGACGATTTCTCGCGAAGCATTTGACGCCTTTGACCCTGACATACTGATACTTCTGGGCGGTGATGGAACAATTTTACAGGCCGCAAGATTTATTACCGGCTTGAGAGCGGCTCTGGTCGGCATTAACTTTGGCAAACTGGGATATCTGGCGTCATTTACGGTCGATGAATTCCGCGCACAATTGCCGCAGCTCCTGAGCGGAAAATTACACATTTCGCAACGACTCATGCTGGACGGAACGATTATTAATGATTCGGAAATCCCCGGCACCGGCGAAGTGAAACGGGCAGCAGGCTTTCACTGTGCCGCCCTGAATGATATCGTCATTAACGCGGGTATCCCATTTCGCATGGTGCAACTAACCATTACCATTAATGGCGAGGACACCACCACGTTTCGTGGAGACGGCTTGATAGTATCAACGTCCTCCGGGTCTACCGGGTACAATCTTTCCGCCGGCGGCCCGCTGATTTCCCCGGATCTCCAGGCGCTGGTGATTACTCCCATTTGCCCGCACTCGTTGTCATTCCGCCCGGTGGTGGTGCCGGCTGAGACGGAAATACGCATTACACCTATTCGGGTTAATTCCGGTACACATGTAAGTTTTGACGGCCAAGTAAGTCAACCACTGGTGGCGGGGCAATATATGGTGGTGCGTCGGACGGCCAAGCCGTTGCAACTCGTGGAGAACCCGACGCTTACCCATTGGCAGAGGCTGGGCAGCAAGTTGCACTGGGCGCAAAGCCCCCGTGCTTAAAAGTGCCGGGAAACGATAATGGAATTTTATTGAAATCAGGTAACCAATAGCGAGGCGTCAAATAAGATGGGTGATCCAGTACGGACCAATCAGGAAACGGCTTATCAGAATTTCACGCTGGAGAACGTGAAATTCAGCTCCATATTTGAATTTAGCGCCCTATTCCGGGCTTTTCGCATGGCGATTCAACCCGCATGCATGGTCACCGCACTGCTGGCAATTCTGGTGGTTTATTGCGCGGGCCGGGCGTTTGATGTGCTGTGGAGCTACCAGGTTATGCCGGGGGAGATTACCGCCTTTCATTCATCCATCCCCGGCTACTATGATGATTTACTCAAACAAAACCGCGCCAGCCGCACGCAGGCAATCATGGATTTACTACAGCATGAAGATCCGACATTAAGCTTGGCCCAAACCGCCGCACTGGCAGAAAATCCGGGAGCCGCCTATCAACGGATAAAAGCGAACTACGAGCGGAGTTTTATGCGGGCGGTTCATGCCGCCTCGCAAGCGGGAGCAGATGCGGCAATAAAGAATCAAACCCGCCGCCAGGCGACGCTGAAGTTGCTTAACCGCATGCGTAATTTAAAGTCGATGGTTGGGCGCGGGGTTTTTTCCGCGCTCATGCGGTATGAAATGAAAGAATATGGTCTGCTGGTAAGTAATACCGCAGCCATGCTCCGCCTGGTGCCGATGCGGGGAGCCAATGGGGATTCTGATCAGGCGGTGATACAGGTGGGAACCGGGATTCTGCCAACCGGTCGCCATGGTCTGTGGGAAAATAATTCCATCATCGGATGTCTGGCCAATATGTTTATCACCGCCCCCACGTGGCTGATAACCGGGGCAGCTCCGGTTCGGGACATCGGAGCCGCGCACGGCATGGGGCTATTTCTTCGACGTCTGCTTTATCTGTTAAGCGTCCTGCTGCTGGCGGGCATCAGCTTGATGGCGGCGGCCCTGGCTGGGGCGATGATATGCCGGCAGACCGCCTTGGAATTTTCGGGCAACCGTCCGACTTTTTCCGCCAACATCGCATTTACAATTTCCCATCTGGGGTCGTTTATTAAAGCGCCGCTGCTGCCGTTTATTACCATTTTGGGAACGGGCCTGGTATTAACGATTTTATCATTCGTCGGAGCGATACCGTTTCTGGGGGAAATTTTTATCGGGGCGATATTTGTTGTATTTCTGATTCTGGGGTTCATCATCATGCTGATGGTGCTGGGAATCATTGGCGGACTGAATTTAATTTATCCTACGCTGGCGGTGGAAGGGTCGGATTCTTTTGACGCCATAAGCCGCAGTTTCAGTTATGTGTACGCCCGGCCATGGCGGATGTTGTTTTACACCCTGCTGTTATTGGTATATGGTGCGGTAACGTATTTATTTCTGACATTTGCAATGTATGTGCTGCTGGCGGGCGTGCACGTATTTGTGGGCTGGGGCATGACCTTATTTGGTTTGTTGCATGGCTGGAACACCGGCAGCGGGAAACTCGACGCCATGTGGCAGCCGCCCCATTTTGGCGCATTAATTGCGCCAATTAACTGGTGGGCCATGAACTGGTCGGAGACGATCGGGGCGATTTTCCTTTACTTCTGGTTGTTTCTGGCGGTAACGCTCCTGGGGGCGTATGTGATAAGTTACTATTTTGCCGGCAATACGATTCTCTATCTGTTGCTGCGGCGCAGCGTGGACGGGCAAGGCCTCAATGAAATATACCCCGACGCCGCGGAAGACATCACGGACAATTCAACCAAACCGCTGATCAAACGGCAATAAGGGAGCGATAAATTGAAACTTCGCAATGATTTTTATCAGATTTTAGCGCTGCTATGCGACACCCCCACCGCCCCGTATCGGGAAAGTATGGTAACGGCGGCGGTTGGGCAATGGCACCGCACAGCGACGCGATCCCAAGCGATCCGCTGGCGCGAAGATTCGGCGGGAAATATTCATTTGGATTATCGCGCCGGAGATAAGGGGACACGCACGTTGGTGCTGGAGGCGCATCTGGACCATCCCGGTTTTATTGTCACGGGGATGAAACGCGACGGAACAATACGGACGATTTTCCGGGGCGGGGTGAAGCCGTCCTGCTTTACCGATGCGACGGTGGCATTATGGCCCGGCAGCGGCATTGCTGAAGCGGCCAAGCCGCTGGTAACCCGTGTGTTGCAGGTGACACCCGCAAAGAAATCGACGCCGATGCGTGTGCTATTGGCCTCATGCGGTGTAAAAATCCCCAATGGAACCATCGGCACGTGGAACTTACCCGGTGCGGGAGAATCAAACGGCCTGTTCATGGCACGGGCGTGTGATGATCTGGCAGGTGTGGCGGCGTGTTTATGTGTACTGGAACGATTGTTGGAACTCAAGGCCAAATGCAATGTGAGGGTACTGCTGACACGCGCGGAGGAAGTTGGATTTGCCGGGGCCATCGTGGCGGCGCGGCAGCGTTTGATTCCGCGGTCCTGTGCCATCATAGGGCTGGAAACCAGCCGGGCCACGGCCCAGGCGATTCAAGGTGCCGGGCCGGTGATTCGTGTTGGTGACCGCACCAGCACCTTCAGCCCGGCGTTAACGCGCTTCATGGCCATGACCGCCGGCGGCTTGGCTGATGAAAATTCAGAATTCCGTTATCAACGGGCCTTAATGGATGGGGGAACCTGTGATTCCACAGTGTTCCATGCATTCGGTTATGAAACCGGTGCTGTGTGTCTGGCGTTGGGAAATTATCACAATATGCTGGAGTCCTCCGTAGCGGGCACCGCGTCTGCCTGCCCAACAGCCGGGCCGCTGATCGCCTGCGAAACAATTCACCCCGCGGATTTCGCCGCGGAGATCGAATTGCTGGCGCAAATATGCGTTAAGTTTCCGAAGTATAAGCCCGGGATGGAAGATCTGAAAAAAAGATTTAACAACCTGCACGAACAGGAACACAAGGCGTTGCTTTATAAACGCGGCTGATGGGCAATGCGTATAAAATTTATTCCGCCGGGCTGCGGCGAGCGCGTTTTACATCGGAGCGCACGCGTTTGGATTCCAAGCGGCGGGTTTTGCTGGCCTTGGTGGGGCGAGTCTTGCGACGTTTCTTAGGTTCCACCATCGCTTCAGATACCAATGTTTTCAGTTTTTCCACGCAGGCGCGGCGATTGGCTTCCTGCGTGCGTTGATTGGAACTGATCAGTACGATGGCACCGGCGGCATCGACCCGGCGGCCCACGGCTTGAATGAGTCGCAATCTGGCTTTGACATTCAGGCCATGCAGATCATCAGGGTGCACGCGTAAATCGGTTTTGGTATTGACTTTGTTGACATTCTGACCGCCCGGCCCGCTGGAGCGGGAAAATCCGAACTGCAACCGCTGTCGGTCTACCCACACACCGCCACCCAGCGCCAAACCTGGAACATTTGAAATACTTTCAACCATGGGGATATTGTACCACCAATTTAATTAAATGTGGGAAACGTCATTGACCAACTTAATTGAAGGGACCTTGGTGAATCAGTGGTTTAACGGCCCGGTGGAATTGCCGGGGACAAATTTAACATCAAACAGAATATTCTGGCGCGGCTCTTCCGGGTTGGCCAGGCGGTGACGAAGCCTTTGAATGGCGGCGGTACCGATGACCGAAAGGGATACACCCACGGACGTTAACTGCACCACCGGTCGCGGAACCGTATCGGTATTGTCAAACCCGGTAATCGATACATCCTCCGGCACACGAAGTCCGGCATCGCGGACAATTTGGGTCAGCATCTGCCCGGCCCATTCATTGGTGGCCATCCAGGCGCGCACACCTGATTTAATTAAATGCAATGCCTGCTCCGGGGCTGTCGGCGGCACCAGTCGCTGTTCAAAAACCTCCGGACCAAATTCAATGGCCCACGCCGGATTTAATTCCAATCCCAGTTTAGTCAAGGCTTCCACGTAACCCGCATAACGGGCACGCGACCAGGACATGTCACCGCAGTAGCCAAAATAGCCGATTTTTCTATGGCCTAAACCGTAGAGGTGCTGCGCCAGCACATTCATACCGCCGCGATGGTCCATATCCACAAGGTCCACTTTGGCATCGGGGTAAAAATGTACCACGGAAACGCAGGCAAATTTTTCCGATAATTGCCGCGCCACGTCTTCCGGCCAGCGATGAACCAGGCACAGCCCTTTCACTCGACCGTCACGCATGGCCGGCGGCTGGCGGTCCGCATGGACAATATTCAGGCAATCTTGAAAGGATACATGATGTACAATAAGCGTAACATTCATGGCGGCGGCAGCTTCACTTAAGCCGACCAGATACCGCGTGTGGGTCCAACTGCTTTCCGGAGATTGCACCAGAACCCCAAGGTAACAGGCTTCCGCTTCTACGGCCGCTTTGCCGCGCAGGCGGACGGTATAACCGAGTTTTTGCGCAAGTTTCAAAACCCGCTCTCGTGTTTCAGACTTAATCCCAGGCTGCTGTCGTAAAGCGCGCGACACGGTACCGGGAGCTAAATTAAGCTGCCGGGCGATAAGAGTCTGGTTCGGTGCCTTGGACATGGGAGAAAACATACGAGAAGTTCGGGAATTTTGCAATGGTGGTGGTTCGGCGCGGAAATTAACGGTAATATTTTCACCGGCAGCGGGAAGTTTCAACGTATCAGGCAAGCGCGACGGAGAGTCCGCGAAGCCGGAGCCTGGCGAACTGTCCGCAGCGTCATGCCTGGAAGGTGTATTGTCCATAGCAAGCGCCTTGCTTTCCATAGAAACGGAAATATTTTTGCCACAAATTAGAACATCAGCCGCCACGCGCCAATCAATACCGTTCGCGCAAAGCACTCGGCAAGCGTGGAAAGGCCGCTCAAGGACATCCATATCCATAAGCGGGCCTGAGTATTGTTAAAAGCTCGGCATCCGTGCCGGGCTGAACGGAAATTACGAGCGATTAAATCACGCGGACGCCCGAATTTTACGTCGCAGGAGTAGTAAACCTAATCCGCCGAGAGCCAGCAGGGCCAATGGTGCCGGTTCCGGAACTGAGGACAATTGTACCGCATCCACGGCGTTACCATTACCGTCGTTTGCGACAGTTCCGGAGGCATATTTGCCATAGGAAATTGTGATATTTCCGTTTAGTGGTGAGACGTTATTAAACAGGAGGTAATTGCTGACCGAACTTGTGCTAAGGTCCGCGACGTTGGTGGTCGGATTGGTTACGAACGTGTCGTTCGGATAAAAAGCCGCCCCGTCCTGCTCAACGATGTACGTATCTGGCCCACCGTTCACGCTGAAGCCTACAGCACCGGCATACGACCCGTTGCCTTGGAAAGCGGTGTAAAGAACAAGGTTATAGGTTCCCGCCGCAACATTTTGGAACTCAATGGTCGTCGGTGTCCCGCCGGAATCATTCTCCAAACCGCCCGACAATAGCTCTTCATTCGCCGTCGGGCTTGCCGAACTGCCGGCCCCGCCGTTATTCACGGATTCCACGCCGTTGGCCTGGTTGAATTTGTGCGCATTGGAAATGCTCAGGGTGATGGTTGTGCCGGCCAGTGCAATTGGATTGGCCGAAGTGTAACTGGAACTGCCACTTCCCGCGACCTCGTTCCAATTATTCTGGGCGTAGCTGCCATAACCGGCAGTCAAGTTTTGTACGGGGCCTGTCGTGGCGACCGAGTTGTTAAGTTCCACGGTATCGCCGTTGCCAGTCTCTTTGAACTGCACTCCAATGGGCGAAGCGTGGACTGCGGTGGCCGCCGCCATTACTCCGCCGAATAATGCCGCCGCTGCCAAGATTGAACCGTTTGATTTGAGAATCATAGTTCTCACTCCTTAAAAATGGCTTGCTCCATTATTCGCCTCCGGCAACACACCGAACTGCAAATGAAGCGGACACTGTAAACTTTCCAAAAACTCTCAATGAACTCTTCCGCCACGCAATGCCAAGACGAGACGCTACGGTGCGGACAAACCTACCTCGGCTTTTTCAAAATGGATGGCGAGATGACAACCGCCAAAAAAGCCGAACTATTCATTCTCTTAACAGTGTACAACACATTGGCGCACATGTCAAGTACAAAAATTATATTTTTAGTTTTCTTTCCAAGCCACATCCAACAATTTTATGCGCATAACACCTAATGGTGCACAGGCTCACA
The DNA here is from genome assembly GCA_027313145.1 of Phycisphaerales bacterium. Classification (GTDB taxonomy): domain Bacteria; phylum Planctomycetota; class Phycisphaerae; order WQYP01; family WQYP01; genus JAMDCX01. Next base: position 46,043 of record DAHVEJ010000004.1, read on the forward strand.
AGAATGTTTACGGGTTTGGCAACCTCATGGTTCGTATTATCATATAAAAATTAACTATTTTATACGTCACTGGTCGCCTTACCGCACGAGGCGCAAACCGGGCCGCCAACAAATTCCGGCAATTCAAGTCTTATACATTTATCATTACTGTGCGCAATATCGCAATACTGAATAATCTAATTATATTTGTATTTTGAATCGCCGCAGCGCTGTTTTGTTAACACATAACAACGCTAATATTCCCACACAAAATAGTGTCCAAGTAGCCGGCTCAGGCACGACAAGCGTATCGCCATACATGTTTAAGCCCGGGCCGCTTTGCGCCAGAAGCGTGGTGTCCGCGCCCAATTGTAAATTTTGCACATAGTATACGCCCAGGCCTGTGTACCCCGATATATTTATATTACTTAATGACAAGCCGTTGAAATTCGTGGCAGGTGCACCGCTGCCCGTGAGGGGTTCGCCATAAATTAAACCGTCCTGCGCGGCACCTGTCGCGGTAATGCCATTGAAGTTGATATTTTTCCACAGTGGCGTGGTGCTATTAATTGTGGCGGCGCTAACGGCCGTGGGATCCGTCGGAAAATTATCGTTGCCGTTTTCATAAAAACTGGTAATCGCGATCGGCGTGGCGACATTGGTCATGGTGATATGGCTGTAACTGACATTTTGCACCAGGCCGCCATAGCCGGCACCAGCCTTCAGCCGCAGCCCGTTGTCGGTGCCATTGAAGGTCACATTGCTGACGGTCATGCCATTGAGGCCGTCGTTGGTTTGGCCACCGACGGAGATGCCATGGCCTGTCCCGATATTCATGTTGTTAATGACGATGTTGTCGCACGCCGCATTTTCCGGCTTAATGGCAATATCATCATCACCGGTCGAAATAGTAGAATTTTCAATGAGATAATTGGACCCGGAGGGGTCAATCCCATCGGTATTGGGAGAATTGGCCGGGGCGGAAATGGTAACTCCATTGATGGTAACATTGTTGGTGTTATTAAACGTAAGATGTTCCATGGGCGAGTTTTCAAGCGTGATATTATCAACCGCCACAGTGGAAGAATTTTGGATATTAACCAAAAATGGCCGGGAAGAGGATGGATCCGACCACCAGGTGCTTCCGTTGCCGTCAATAATACCCGAACCGGATATTTCCGTATTGCTGACATTGTTTGCGGAAATAAAATCCGTACTACCGGAACCGTATTGGCTTTTGGCCAACATTTCCAGAGTCGCCCCGCCGGCGACATCCAAATTAATATTGCTGGCAAGTTGCAATGCGCCGGACATGTACACGCCCGTGCCGGCATCAGGAATAAGCACAGTGCCGCCGCCCGCGGCGGAGGCGGCATTGATGGCGTTTTGAATTGCCGCGGTATTGGTTGTGGTGCCGTTACCAACCGCACCATAATTAGTGACGTTGAAAACGGCAGAAGGGATCACCGGCAGTGGTGGATCGGCCGAAGCAAAATTGATGCTTGGCAGGGTAGCCGCCGCAAATACTGCGGAAAATGCGATAAACCGGGACGCCATTCTGCGGCGGCAGGGGAAATTCGTTGTTGATTTCTCGGTATTTCGCATCACCAAATCCTCCAACTCATAAGATACTTTAATGGACTTTAAACGAAGGAAGCGCAACATGCAAGAAAAAAGTATACAAGTTTTTTTAAAATATATTATTTGTGCGCACAATATTTTATACCCCCACTAAACGCTCTCTGGATTATGATCCGGCAAGCGATCCGAGTAGTCAGGCCGCGTCATAGCAGCCTGTCCGAGTAATGGCCGGGTTGCGACGACCATTACTCGCAAAGGCTCCCAGCATTTTCAAGAACAAGGTTTCGCGGCTAACATTACCGCATTGCCGGAAGGTTCCGGCCAACGATAAACTCCGGAGAAGAAGCTGCCCATGCGTATACTGCTTTATGGCGATTCCATGACCGAATACCTGCATCGGCCACCGCGCATGCTCACCGAGGCGTTACAGGCCCTGCAGCCGGAAAAGACTTATGAGATTTCCAACTGGGCCATCGGCGGGACGCGGGCGGAATTGGTGTTGTATCGACTGTTGTACGAATTTTGGCATGGAAGAGAACGCATGCTGCCCTTAACGCAAAGCCGGCCCGATATTCTCGTTATTGAATCCTGTGCGTTTAACAATGCCAATGATCAGCAGGAAGGGATCAACAATTTTAAGCATATCTGGGACCAGATTATTAAGGTATGCCGCGACCATGCACCCCAAGCGCGGCTGATTACCTATTTAACCATCGGCAGTTCACCGGCGGTTCCGGAAGAACGGGCCAATCGTCTGTTTTTCCATGCCCTACCGGAAATTTTTGAGCTGCGGCATAGGTGGCGGGAAATATATCAGGATGCCTTTGAACAATGGGCGGCCCAGGCGGGAATCGAATGTGTTAATGTGCGAAAAGAAGTCAAGCGGCAAGAGGCCCTGGGCGTACCGCGTGAACATTGGATATCGGCGGATGGGGTACATCCCAACCCGAACGGTGTAGAATTAATATCGCAGAAAATTGCTGCCGCGATTGTGGGTTCTGAAGGAATTATGCCATGAGTCAAAACGTATCAGACCTATCACCCGCCGCCGCGAAAGCAAAGCCGCGCCGCCACAATCGGATCTTATTGACCATTGCGTTGTTCAAATTTTTCAAAGCGGCGGCGATGATCACCGCGGGCATTCTGGCCCTTACATTCCGCCATGCCAATTTGTCCGTTATCACTATTCGCTGGGTGGACAAATTCCGTTTGGACCCTCACAACAAATATGTGGACTGGGTGATTGATCATACCAAATTGGTCCACGCCAAACAGTTGGAAATGCTGGCCGCTGGAACATTTATTTATGCTCTTTTGTTTCTGGTGGAAGGCATTGGTCTTTACCGGGAAAAAGTCTGGGGCGAATATCTGGTGATTGTGGAAGTATGCCTGCTGATGCCGTTGGAAATCATCGAGATTTTCGCCAAACCGGACTTACTTCGCATCGGCCTGCTGATCTCCAATATATTGATTCTGGTGTATCTCATTTACCTGCGGATCAAAAACACCAGGAATAAACGGCGCGGCAGTTCCGCGCATTAAGCACTCGCTGCCAAGGGCTGCTTTCCTGGGAGACTAACTCCTTCTGGCTCATTTCCCGCTCATAATTCTTTGACGATCAGGCTTGCCAGATTGCTGCGTTCGGGGCGGTCAAGGGTCACGTGGCCGACAAGCTCGGATTGTTTGAGTTTCTCAATGGTAAAAGAAAGCCCGTTGGAATTGGCATCAAGGTAGGGATTATCAATTTGTTCCGCATCACCGGTTAAAACAATTTTGGTGCCTTCACCCACGCGACTGACAATGGTTTTAATTTCGTGGGGTGTCAGATTTTGCGCCTCATCAACAATCATAAACTGATGCGGAATACTGCGGCCCCGAATATAGGTCAGGGCCTCCAGCACCACTTTGCCGCTTTCGATCAGCGCCTTGAGTTTGGCTTCAACATTGGCGGATTCGGCGCTGTGCACGCGGCGATCCTGCAGGAGAAATTCCAGGTTATCAAAAATGGGCTGCATCCATGCGGCGAGTTTTTCATCTTTGGTGCCGGGCAGAAAGCCGATGTCACGCCCCAGCGGCATAATGGGCCGGGCCACAAGTAAGCGCTCGTAACGCTGCTCGTTAAAGCACTTGGTCATGCCGGCCGCCAAAGCCAGAAGGGTTTTTCCGGTTCCGGCCGTCCCCATAAGCGTAACCATCTGCACGTCATCATCCAGCAGCAGGTCCAGGGCCATGGTTTGCTGCACATTGCGCGGCAGAATGCCGAAACAGGCTTTTTTGGCCCGCATCAACGGTAAAACCGCCTGCAAGGAACTTATATGCCGAGCCAGCCCGGTCTGATGCTCATCCATGGCGTTACGGAAAAGCACAAATTCATTGGCAAACAGCGGCGGATCAAGTTCTGCCAACACGGGGTCCTGCAAGGGGATTTTCTTTTCGGCATAGAGTCGATCAATGACCGTTCCGGGTACTTTTAATTCACGATAGCCGGCATAGAGGGTTTCGTAATCAACTTTTTGCGATTCAAAATCCGCGGTGGTGATTCCCAGCGCATCGGATTTGATTCGGGCATTGATGTCTTTGCTGATAAAGGTGACAGGCTTGCCCTGTTCTTTAAGATGATAGGCTACCGCGATAATACGGTTGTCCGGCACCGCCGAGTTGAGGCCGGGAACGGGGGTTTGCTCCATGGCTACGCGAATGCAGCCGTTGTGGCCATTCCATTTAACGCCCTGGGCCAAGTGGCCGCGCTCGCGGAGCTGATCCAGATGGCGGATGACCATACGCGAATTGCGGCCCACGTCATTGGTATCTTTCTTGAATTTATCAAGCTCTTCGAGCACATCAAAGGGAATAACGACTTCATTATCCGCAAAGGAAAATAACGCGTTGGGATTATGCAGCAACGCACTGGTGTCTAAAACGAAATATTTTATCGCTGCTTTGGCATTGACCATGGATTCTATTGCTCCGCTAACTAAAACACACCAAACACACCGGCGGCCCAGCGCTCGCCCTGTAACTGTTATCGTCTCAAGCCCGCTCCTGGCACAAACCTAATGAATATTTGCCATAGCAAATCCCGCTTTTACGTAATAGCCTCCGCCCGGCGTGCGCCTGCCGCATGCGCATTACATAACCCCATCTTTCGATTTTCAACCCCCCGCGTGACGTATGTTTGCACAGAAATAAATTCAATACACGCTCTCGCAACAAAAGCTGTGACGGATTTTCCAATATCCAACCGTCGCAACTGACAATTCTATCCACGGACCGCTCTCTTGGCGCTGCAATGTCAAAGATTTTCATAAGATTAATTTTTGCCGCCGGAATGGGCTTTGCCAGCCGTATGCCTTCAAACGCTGGAAATTCTCCGGGCACCTATTTCGTTGTTGCGGGGGAAGTTGTGGAATTGGTAATTCTCCAGTTGGCCGGGTTATCCATATCAGCGACTTTCAAACCCTGAAAGCTCGGCGAAGCAAATATGAATGCTGATTTTCCAGGAATATGTAACACCGCGTGCCGCACATGAAACTCCATTTCCGCGTGCGCGTCCAGATAGTGAATAATGATGCGTGTCGGAAGTTCCACACCATCAAAAGCCTGACCCAGCGGGTGATAGTCGCTTAGGTCGCTATACGCGATGACACGGCCCCGCCGATCATACAATCGCACCTCCCGCACCTGTCCGGTATATCGACTGATGGAAATCTGCCGCTTGATATGGTCCAGCGAACCGCCGCCGGAGTTCAGCAATAGCAGATTGTAGCGGCCGGTATGCGGCACATTGAACATGGCGATCCGCGTTTGATCATTAAGGATCACAGGAGTGATTCCCAGCATTTGCAAAACCCGCTGGGGCCGAAGCGGCATAACTCCCGTCGGCACCCGATCAGCCAGAGCCACGCGGCCCACATAGGCAATCTTGTGCTGATGATCAATAAGCCAGTAAATTTGGCGATTCATCCCCATTTCAAAGGCATCCTGCCCCAGATAGGTCCCGACCAGCAAAAGATGCGGCACTCGGTTCTGATCTACCAGCAGCACCGCATGGGCCTGAAAGGTTGAGGTACCCCCATGCCGTCCCGTCAAGGTCAAATTCACCGATCCGGTGAGGCGCAATTTCGACAGAAGCGCTGAACGATCATTGAGGACATGAATTTCCTGCAACGCCGAGGGAACAGCCATGAGCTTTCGCGGCTTGGGAAGGGGCTGTTGTGAACAACCGGTAGTAAAAAGTGCGGTGCCCAGAAAAAGCAAACAGCCCCAGCATAATAGCCTATGGTTGATCTTGCTACGAAGCCTCGAAGATATTAATGCCATAGGGTAGCTCCCAGCTAAAATAACAGACAAATCTTAACCCGGCACTGCGATGCCGCAACCGGAGAAAAAAATTCCGGCATCACGAAAGCAAATTGACACACGATCCAACCGTTTCTACAATCAGCCAACTGCCGAAAACTGAAGTGTGGCCGCTTGTTTGAGGGGCCTTTATTTTCAGTTCGCCCGGTGCCGCGATAAACTTAGGCACCCAAAAAGGGAAGGTATGTCGGATTCTACGTCTGTTCTGGATCATAAAGGGCTGGGAGCAACCTCCCGGCGTGACGCTTGGTGGCTATCTCCCCTGCTGGTGTTTCTGGGGCTGGTGGCATTCGGCATATATTCCACCTGGGCGGCCTGGCAGGGAAAATTTTACCTGGACACCGTGCATGGGGCGGATTATCTCTCCCCATTTTATTCCCCTGATGTTCACTCACTGCTGGGAATTAACGTCCCGTTCTCTTATGCGTTTTTGATTTTGTGGATTCCGCTGGGGTTCCGGGCCACCTGCTATTACTATCGTAAATCCTACTATCGGGCATTTTTTCTTTCACCGGTCGCGTGTGCCGTAGGCGAGCCGGCAGGCCGAAAGTACAAGGGCGAATCGGCGTTTCCGTTTATTTTGCAAAATATTCACCGGTACTTCTGGTACCTGGCAACCATTGTCGTGGCATTTCTCTGGTATGATGCGATCCGCGCCTTTTTCTTTACCGGAAAAAACGGCCACCTGCACTTTGGCGTGGGGCTGGGCACGCTGATCATGTTGTTAAATGTTATAGCCCTGACGGGCTTCAGCTTTGGCTGCAATTCGTTGCGGCATTTGGTAGGTGGTAAGCTGGATTGCTTCAGTTGCTCGGCCACCGCGCGCACCCGCTACAAACTCTGGGGCGGAGTAACAATCCTGAATTTACGACACATGGAATGGGCTTGGGTTAGCCTGTTTTCCGTGGGTTTTACCGATCTGTATATCCGGCTTTGCGCTATGGGTATCTGGCATGATGTGAGGATCATTCATTAACACTTACGACGAAAAATACGAAACGCACGAACATGATGTGATTGTCATCGGTGCCGGCGGAGCCGGGTTGCGGGCCGCTATTGAAAGCTCCGCCATGGGCATGAAAACCGCGCTGATCTGCAAATCCCTTCTGGGCAAGGCGCACACGGTTATGGCGGAAGGCGGCGTGGCGGCGGCTCTGGCCAATGTAGAATCGGAGGATAACTGGCGCACCCATTTCCAAGACACTATTTTTGGCGGCAAATATCTCAACAACTGGCGCATGGCGGAAATTCACGCCAAAGAGGCCCCCGATCGGGTCAATGAACTGGAAAAATGGGGAGCGGTGTTTGACCGCACGGCCGAGGGGAAAATCATGCAGAGAGCCTTCGGCGGCCATACGTACAAGCGACTTGCGCACGTGGGTGATCGTACCGGATTGGAACTTATTCGCACCTTACAGGATAAGGGCATTCATCAAGGCATTGATGTGTATATGGAATGCACCATCACGCGGCTGCTTAAAGACGGCGACCGGGTGTGCGGCGCATTTGGATACTGGCGGGAAACGGGCCGGTTTGTGGTATTTAAAGCCAAGTCCGTGATTCTGGCCACCGGCGGTTTGGGGAAATGTTTCAAAATTACATCCAATTCATGGGAAGGCACCGGCGACGGCCACGCATTGGGTTATGAGGCGGGTGCCGAATTTGTGGATATGGAATTTGTGCAGTTCCACCCCACCGGCATGGTCTGGCCGCCCGGCGTGCAGGGGTTGCTGGTTACCGAAGCGGTGCGCGGCGAAGGGGGCATACTGCGTAACAACAAGGGTGAACGCTTCATGGAAAAATATGACCCCAAGCGCATGGAACTTTCCACGCGCGATGTGGTCGCCCGATCCATTTATACCGAAGTAAAAGAAGGTCGCGGATCACCGCATGGCGGATGCTTTCTGGATATTTCCCACCGCGGCGCGGAATACGTTAAGAAAAAACTTCCCAGCATGTACCATCAGTTCAAGGAACTGGCGGATGTAGACATTACCAAGGAACCGATGGAAGTCGGCCCGACCTGCCACTACGCGATGGGCGGTATTAAAGTCGACGCGGAAACCGGTGCCAGTCGGGTGCCGGGGTTGTATGCCGCGGGTGAATGTTCCGGCGGCATGCACGGGGCTAATCGCCTGGGCGGAAATTCCCTCTCCGATTTGATCGTCTTTGGTCGTCGCGTCGGGGCAGCGGCGGCGGAATATGCGAAATCCGCCCCGGCTTCACGCATTGATAACGCACAAGTAGAAGCTGCCGCCAATGAAATGACCGGCTTTTTTGGCCGCGCCAACGCCGAGGACCCGTACAAGCTGCACATTGAATTGCAAACCATGCTCCACAATCTCGTGGGCATATTCCGCGAGGAAAGCGATTTGACCACGGCGGTGGCTAAGCTGGAAGAATTTAAGAAGCGAGTGGTCAATGTCGGCATCAATGAAGGGCAGCGGATGTATAATCCCGGCTGGCATCTGTGCAAAGACCTGCGCAATATGCTGATTTGCGCCGAAGCCATTACGCGGGCCGCGTTGCTGCGGAAAGAAAGCCGCGGTGCCCACAGTCGGCTGGATTATCCCAAATATGATGACTATTGGGGTGAGCATAATATTGTCTCCCGGAAAAACGGGGACGCCATGCAAGTGGAACCTTGCCCGGTGGTAAAAACGCAGGATCTACTGCCGCTGGTTGAAGAAAAGAAAGCCAAGGAAACAAAATGAGCACGCGATTATTCAAAGTATGGCGCGGCGATAAGTCCGGCGGTCAGTTGGTGGACTACACGGTGGACGTGCAGGATGGCATGGTGGTTCTGGACGCCATTCATCAGATCCAGCGTGAACAGGCCCATGATTTAGCCTGCCGCTGGAATTGTAAAGCGGCCAAGTGCGGCTCCTGCAGCGCGGAAGTCAACGGCAAACCGCGACTGATGTGCAAAACCCGGCTTGATGATTTTGTCGAAGGCCAGACCATTACGGTTCAACCGATGAAGGCGTTTCCAATTATCCGCGATCTGGTGACGGATGTTTCCTGGAACTACACCGTCAACAAAAAAATTCCGCCGTTTACGCCCAAACCGGACACCACCTGGCTTATGCAGCAACGGGATGTGGACCGATCGCAGGAATTCCGTAAGTGCATTGAATGCTTTCTGTGCCAAAATGTTTGCCACGTTTTGCGTGAACATGATTTGGAAGATAAATTTTTTGGACCGCGGTTTCTGGTGCGTGTGGCGAGCCTGGAAATGCACCCATTGGATTCGCTGGACCGCACAGGATTACTAAAAAATGAGGGCGGCATCGGCCTGTGCAACATCACCAAATGCTGCACGGAAGTTTGTCCCGAAGAAATTCACATTACCGACAACGCGATTATTCCGATGAAAGAACGCGTAGTGGACAAATATTATGACCCCATCCGCATCGCCTTACGGGTGCTGACCGGCGGCGGCAAAGGTACCGAGAAAAAATAATTGCCCACGAGGGAAATGAAACGGGGACGCGACTGGTTTTACTAAGCCCGGCCTGTAACTGTTTACCGCTCCGCGGCAAATATTCGCAATAACGGCACTGGCGCGCTCGGGTAAGTGGTGGTATGCTTGATTTCACCATGGATGGTGAAGTGCAAAAACATCGCAAACAACTGGTCGCCAACGCGGCCGCTGATCAGACCGTCAGCATGGCGCGATTCCGTAACCTGGCCAAGCGGTTTAATTATTTTGTCAAACAACACGACAAGCGTAAGGAAGAATTGAGTCATTATCGTGCACGGTGCTACGAGCTGGAAGGCGAACTGCGGGCCATCAATCCGGAATTATATCAGGCCTATCGGAAGATCGACCGCCAGCAGCAGCGGCTCAAGGAGCTTGAAGCGGAGAATATCGCCTTACGTAAGGAATTGGCTGGGATTAAGGAGAAGTTACATCAGCAGCCCAAGGTGTTACCCACGTTTGTTAAAGCCAATGTATCCAAAGACAAGCCTCGGCTGCGGCCCGGCCGCAAGGTGGGCCATCCCGCCGCGCTTCGGCCCATGCCGGAGAACATTGATGAACACATTGATGTACCAGTTCCCCGGGACACCACGGGTGCGGCGTGTTGCCCGCATTGCAGTGTCCAATTGGCGGATGTGGAACAACATGATCGCATCGTGGAAGACATCATCCCCGCCAAGGTGATCGCACGCTGCTATCACACCATCAGCGGCTATTGCCCCGGATGCCGCAAGCGGGTGGAGAGTCGGGCCCCTGAGCAGCCGCCGGCGGTGGATCTCCCGCATGGACAAATCGGGATCAATGCCTTGGCCATG
>DAHVEJ010000050.1 GCA_027313145.1 Phycisphaerales bacterium
CTTCGCGTTTTGCCGGGAATCAGGAATTCGTGAAGATATAAAGCAACAGGTCATTGCCATGGCCTCCTCCGGGAAAGCGACAGTTTTTACCGACCCGCAGGCCTCCCCCACCGGCTTTCCATTTAAGGTTGTGGCGCTGCGCAATACCATATCGGAACCGGATATATATGCGCAGCGCGAACGAAAATGTGACCTTGGATATCTGCGAAAAGTTTATAAACGCCCAGACGGCACCCCGGGTTATCGCTGTGCCGCTGAACCGGTTTCGGACTATGTCGCCAAAGGCGGCAGCGCGGAAACGACCACCGGCAGAAAATGCCTCTGCAATGCCCTGTTTGCAACCATTGGCTTAGGGCAGACTGATCCACTGGGTGTTGAAGAACCTGCTATCGTAACGGCCGGTGATGACGTTTTGAACATTAGCCGCTATCTTCAGACCGGACAGGCCACTTACACTGCGGCCGATGTGCTAAGCACTATTCTCAATGGGTAAGATTCCGGCTTAGCTCGCGCTGCTCCAGCGATCCAGGATGGCACTAGGAGCCTTGGGGAAAATCCCACGCAAAAAACCTGTTCGTGTGCCCGCCGCCAGTGCCGTCAAAATGTTCTCACCTGATGACGGCCAAACCGCTGCGCTCTTATCCCGCTACGCTGTGCAGTTCTCTAAGGGGTGATACTTTGATTGATCTGTAACCGAATTAAAAAAAAACGGAAATTACCAATGGCATCACCAATAGCACTTGACCCCGTGGCGGCGCACCGATAAATTCTCATCGTTCGCGTGGTTCGTGTGTGATCGCTCGCCCTGATAATGGTTATTGCCTTGGGAAAAACGGATGCGAAATGAAGAGATTCCAAATCCTGCCGTGTACCGATTGAGCTTTTACCTGCGCCAGTTGGAATCATTCCGACGTGGAGATCGCCATACGATCAGCAGCCGGCAACTCGGCGAAGCTCTGGGATATTCTGATGCGCAAGTCCGTAAAGATTTGGCGTATTTCGGGCAATTCGGCCATCCTGGTATCGGCTACCGCGTAGAGGACTTGGTTCATCAACTGAAAAAAATCCTCGGCACGGATAAAATCTCCAATGTTCTGCTGGTGGGCGCTGGAAACTTGGGACGGGCATTGCTGGCCTATAAGGGGTTTCTCCAAAAAGGATTTCGAATCGTTGCCATTTTTGATGCCGACGCGGCGAAGGTGGGCAAAAAAATCGGCGATTTGCCTGTCCGTTCCGATCAGGATATTGCCTCGGTGGCAGCGGAATTACAGATTCGAATGGCCATGCTGGCTGTGCCTGTTGCGGCGGCACAATCGGTGGCTAATCAACTCGTGACGGTAGGAATCAAAGGTATTTTGAATTTTGCCCCAGTAGCGCTGAATGTTCCCGGCGATGTGGTGGTACAAAGCGTAGACTTGGCGTTACAGTTGGAGCAACTCTCATTCCGGATGACTTTGGGTGACGCATCCCCAAGCGATGAATCAAGCCTGTGAAACAATTCAGCTAGCCGGTCTCCCACCCACCAGAGCCATAGCTCGCAAGCGTCGGCATACATTCTGTGTGTGCCATTCGCGGCGTGTAACGCATGGCTGGTTCATCGCCGGACAGGCCGCCAACCGGTGGATAATCCGGCAGGACATTCAGCCCAGAAACACTTCCGATGGGCATGAATCCGCGTATTGCTCACGGCGGTCGTCCATCGGAATAGTCTGGTTGACTTTTTTTGCCAATCCACCAGATTGCGAAGCGAATGAAACAGGATAGGTCGAAACGCGACCCCGTCCCGCAACACTGCGCTGTGCAGGAGCGTCGGTCAGCTCAGAACGCCGCGTTGCACTGGCGATCGGCTGGGCATCAGGCTTGCCGCCTACGAACATGTAATCTTGATTTGCCATGGCAAGCTCCTTATGTTGTGGCAAACGGTCGGAGTTGCTCGGTCTTTCCACCGGTTGATATTATACACTGTGACTCCTTCAGCATCAACAAAAAAATGCCAAAATTTTCGGCTAAGTTTTTAATGACGTCCCACGCGATTACACTGCTGTAATTCACGCTTGGCAGACCGCTTTAAATTTTGCATCCTCTGCCAGTGCGCAGGTAGACTGAAGGTTCATCACTCCCCTTCCAAATCCTCTGCCTGATTTCTGTGTCGGCAGAAAATCGTCATTTTCTTTAATTTTTATCTATGAGAGCAGCACGAGATGCCTTTTGCACCGCAGCTATGAGCGCCTCCGCACGACCCGTGAGTTTTACATAGTACCATCCTGCCGCGGCACGAAAGCCGTCACTGCGCCCTAAGCCATAAAGAGCAATATTCCGCAAAACGGAAAGTTCAACCTTTTTGTTCTCGCGCGCCAGCTCCATAGCTGCAAACTCACGAATCTTACGCGAATCTCGCTTCAATAATTGCTTCCACCATGGCTGAATTAATGTCGAGAAATTTCTATGATGGCTCTGAATCATGCCGGCCAATACCGCTTCCACAATTCCCGCATTGGGAGAATCCAGATCGGCGGATAATATTTTTCGCTCCGCGTTGCCATCGTTATTGGCCAGTATTGTCGCGGCTGCCACAGCGCGTCGAAAATCCGTATCTTGACCATCTCCCGCAGCGGTGGCGTAGTTAATTAAGGCCGTCAATATCATCAGGCGATGCGGCGTAGCTTTGTTATCCGCATAGGCTAATGCCCAGTTTAAGAAAATCGGCTGCCCTTGCTCAATGAGCGATAAAATCCCCGGCAGTGGATCTTTACCTGATACGCACGCCGCGGCCGTCCGGGCGATACCGGTTAAAAGCGGGGAATCTGTCTGCCGCAGAGTTTGGACATCCGACAATGCCAACCCCTTGGGATATTGGATGGCCAGTAAGCCCAATTCAATTTTATCAATGGTCCCCTTGGCGTCCTTCAGCATCGCGGCCAAAAGCTTGGGAGCCATGGGATTATTCAATACCAGTAACGACTGCACTGCCCGACGGCGCAAAGACCATGGGTTTTTATTTGCACGCGCAATTTCAGCGGCCCACGGTGCAGCCGCCGTGATTTTCTGGGCCGCCACCCGGGCCAGAAGGGCATCTTTCAAGTCCAACAGCCGCGGTGCTGTGCGTGCCGCCAATTGCATCAGTAGTTTAAGGCCGCGTTCCGCCTGTCCGGGTTGTTTACATTGCAAGAGTGTCAATGCGGCGTAATAGCGTGTGGCGTCCGTTTGACTTCGCGTCAGCGCGTCAAGCACCTTAATCACCTGTGCGGATTTTCCGCGATTGACTAATTCAGAAGCGGCCATGAGTTTTTGTGACGGTTCAATGGCCTTATGAACTATCTCCATGAGTTGCGCCGAAGTAATGTGCCCGGATTGAATCATCACTGCCAAAGACGGTCCGATTAACCGTGGAATGGGAATTGCCAGAAATTTTTCGACGTTAATAAGCCGCGGGTTTTTGCTTACGGCATTGGCATCCAGCAGACCGATGAGTTGCAACTCCGGCGATCGCGCGTGGCTAATAGTCAAGAAAAACGGCTCTAATCCGGGGTCATCCGTTGATTTCAGCGATCCCATGACAATGGAGCCAGTCATGCCCGGAACCAGGGCGGATTTGAATAGTTTTAGCGTTTCATTAAAAACTGGACCGCTCGTATTGACTGCGGCTTTTGTCGCCGGCAGCGCCGATTTTGCGGGAGCCGCCACAAAAGCGGTAACCCCCTGCACGCCGGCAGCGGTCAATGCTCCCCCCGCCACAAGCCCGCCACTGGCCGCAACCGCCAAGGCGATAATAAAAGACCTATAAGACCGATTTTTACCCATAGCCAAGCCACGCTCCTGCAAAACCAGCCCTCTATGATAAGCGAAGCCGACAAATTGCAGAATTAACTGCCCAGTGGCCGGGAATAGTAGTGTCATCGACTACTGCCTAAATTAAAATCCCACCCGTAGCCGATAAAATCGCAACGCCGTATCTCCGCAAGCATGGCGGCAGTGATGCCTCAGTTTTAAGACCAAGGCGTCGCGTTGTGTCCGCGCCTCTAGGTTGGCAGCCTTGACCGCATTCGGTTCATTCGCTAGCGTATTTTGATGGTGACGTGGAATGCTGAACAGTATCTGAAGTTCGCCGACGAAAGGTCGCGGCCGTGCCGTGATCTAATTGGGCGCATTGCGTTGGGGGCACCGAAAGATATTGTTGATTTGGGATGTGGGCCGGGCAATAGCACAGCGGCACTGGTACAGCGGTGGCCTGAAGCGGAAATAATCGGGCTGGACAGTTCGGCCGAAATGATTGCTTCGGCCCGTGGAGCATATCCGGGGCAGCAATGGATTGAAGCGGATATTTCCACATGGAAGGCCACCAAGCCGGTTGATCTGATTTTTTCAAATGCGGCTCTGCAATGGGTAGGCCGACATGAGCAATTACTGCCGAGACTTATGGGAATGCTGAACCCCGGCGGCGCGATGGCGGTTCAGATGCCGGCGAATTATCACACAGCGCCGGCCCACCGCGCAATGCGCGAACTGGCGGCAGGCGGTCGATGGCGGGATAAATTCCCTTCCGAAGTTCGACGGTGGCATTGCCACGAGCCGGATTTTTATTATGGTGTGTTGCAGAGCGTTTCACCTAAACTGGATATATGGACAAGTGAATATATCCATATACTCAACGGCCCTGAGGATATCGTGCAGTGGTATATCGGTACAGGCCTGCGGCCTTATCTGGAGGTTCTGGCTGAATCAGAACGCAAGGATTTTATTGCAGCGTATCAGAAGCGGATCACCGCCGACTATCCCAGGCAACCTAACGGACATGTGCTATTCCCATTTCGGCGACTGTTTTTTATTGCGTACCGGTGAGCTGCGGAAACTAAAAGTTACCCAAGTTGCCGCGTACAGCGAATACGGCAATCTCGGATGTTTTTGATGTGGAATAACTTTGATATAATCGCAGATAGGTAATATCCCGGCTTTCAGGAGAAACGACAATGAAGGGTTTGTCTCGCAGAAAACTTATGACTGGTGCCGCGGCGGGTTCGGCGATGCTGCTGGCGCGCCGGGCGGCGCGGGCGACAATTCCCCAGGGGCGGCAAACCGGATACGCTTCACCGGGCACGAGCACCATGAAGGCGTATGATTTTGATCTGGCCGATGTGAAAATTCTGCCCGGGCCGTTTCATGAGAACATGACTCGTGATCTGAATTATCTGCTGGCCTACGATTGCAACCGTCTGCTGGCCTCATTTCAAAAAGTGGCGGGTATCGCTCCCAAGGCTCCGAATTTAGGGGGATGGGACAGCGCGGGGCAAGCAGGCACCATTTGCGGACATTACCTTTCGGCCTGTGCGATGATGTATTCCCATACCCGTGATCATCGCCTGCTGGAGAAAATTGATTATTTGCTGCCCCGTCTGGCAGAATGCCAAAAAGCCAATGGTAAAAGCGACCCGGAATTTAAGGGCTATTGTGCGGGGCTGCCGGCCAGCGTTGCGGCCTTCAAAAAAGCTCTGGCCGGTGACATCAACGTGGGCAATCCCAAAGCGCTTTTTACCTTTTCACTTAATGGCATGTGGTCGCCGTGGTATTCCATCCATAAAATCATGGCGGGCCTGCGCGATACGTGGCTTTATACCGGGCGTCCGCAGGCGAAGGAGATTCTTATTGGTCTGGCGGATTGGAGCGCCCAGTTTCCGCGCAAGCTCACTGAATCACAGATGCAGATCATGCTGATCAGTGAACAGGGCGGTATGAATGAAGTGTTGGCGGATGTGTACAGCATTACCGGTAATCGCAAATATCTAAAAATCGCGGAGGCTTTTAATGAAAATTCCCAGCTTGATCCCCTGATGCACAGAAGGGATATTCTCACCGGTTGCCATTCCAATCAGTATATTCCCCGCGTCATTGGCATTGCCCGGCAGTATGAACTCGGCGGCCGGCAGCGCTATCGCACGGGTGCGGAATTTTTCTGGGAAACGGTCGTCCGCCACCGCAGTTACGTATTTGGCGGCAACAGCAACCACGAATACTTTTTCCCACTGGGCGATGCCTGGCAGCAGCTAAGTGTGGGCACGGCTGAGACCTGCTGCACCTATAACATGCTGAAACTCACCGGCCATTATTTCTGCTGGAACGCCACCATGGAAGCCGCGGACTTTTTTGAGCGTGCTTTGGTGAATCATATTTTAGGCTCGCAGGATCCAGACACCGGCATGATGACGTATTACATCTCCATGCGTCCGGGCCATTTTAAGACGTTCAACACCCCGTGGGATTCCTGCTGGTGCTGCATGAGTACCGGCATGGAAAATCACGCCAAGTATGCGCGGGGCGTTTATTACCACAATGATAAAACATTATGGATCAACTTGTTTCTTGCCTCAGAACTCAATTGGAAGGCCGTCGGCATGACCGTACGCCAGAGCACGCGTTTCCCTGATGATGGCAAGGTACGCATGGATTTTACCTGCGAAAAGCCCACCGAGGCGCTTATTAAACTTCGACACCCTTACTGGTCGACTCCGTCGATGGTTGTTCGTCTTAATGGGAAACAGATCAGTGCGGGCAATCCAGGCGAATATCTGGACCTTAACCGAACGTGGAATAATGGCGACAAACTGGAGATTGACCTTAAAATGCCGTTGCGCATTGAACGCATGGCCCACCATCCCTCCACGTTTGCTATTCTGGCCGGCCCGACCGTGCTGGCGGCCCCCTTGGGTAATGATCTGATGCTACCCCCGGTGCCGTATGCCAATGGCAATCAATATGAATGGGCCAACGTTGCTGATCCAGAGACCATTCCGCAATTGCTTGTGGATCAGGCCCCGGTAGACCAATGGGTAAAGCCTGATCCGCACAAACCGCTGGTCTGGCATACGCATGGCGTAGGTCGGCCACATGATGTAAAACTTGTACCGTTTTATAAAGTGGCCCATGAACGCTATGTGGTTTATTTTAATCCGCTAACGCAAAATCAATGGCTCCAGGAAAAACGGCTTGAGGCCCAACGCAAAAAAACACAACAACTGATTCATCACGGCACCGTGGATCGGCTGATTATCGGGAATGCTGCATCGCTTGCGGCTCATCAACTCCGTGATCAGATAAATGTGGATCAAGGACATTCACCGGAAGGCCGCTGGATCGACGCCCATGATGGCGGAGGTTTCACTTTTAACCTGAAAGTGTTACCGGATGCACCCATGGCTCTAGCCTGTACCTGGTGGGGAAGCGATAACGGAGCGCGAAAATTCAACATTCTGGTTGATGGGCACCCCATCGCCACGCAGGTGCTGGAAAACATCGACCCGGGCCGGTTGGATACCCTGCTATACGACATTCCGCGCACAATAACCCACGGCAAAACAACCATCACCGTTCGCCTGCAAGCCGATCCGGGCAACTTCGCCGGCGGCCTATTCGACTGCCGCAGCATCAGGCTGCGGTGATGAATGCTGCGGCAGCAGACTGGGCCGGGGGCCGGTCTCCTCGGTTGGGTACGAGCAACCAAGCCTGCCGCATTGCGGCAATCAACACCGCTCCGGAGCCGCTTGGTGCTGGAAAGCGTGAACGGCAATCCGAGACCCCGTGGACCTCAAGACGGATAGACCTAATTGGCTCGGCCCTAATGGGTCTTAGAAAGAATCGCTGCTGGGCAGTCATGTTGATTTATTGACACCGGGCGATTTGCCGCCAAAGCTCCGAGCCACAGTGCTTTCTGAGGCACAACCGGTATGAACGTGAACGGCCCGATGGACTAAATCTGCAACCCGGATCGTTCTCATGGGTTGCGCGGTGGGCCGAATCCGAAGCCGGGAGGTGGGCCAAAGCCTGAGGGACCGAATGGGCGTAGGCCTTGACCTCTTTGATACCGCCCTCGCCGTAATCGTCCGGGTGGCTGTTTGTAGAAGCTGTGGTCGGGCGTGCCGCGGAAGAAGCGGGATATCTGTGGGAAATTGTAGGTGATAACATAATAAAATGTGCCGTGCGGGTATTCCGGTGTAATCCCATACCGGCCATTGGCCTGATCCAGATCGCCCAGGCCCGGGACATAATGGAAGTCACCCGCGAAGGTGCCGTCGTATTTGCCGCCGGGGCCGATCGGCGGATTGGGACGATTGCCGGTTTTGAGTTGATAACTGGATTTCAGCAGCTTGATCCCGCTGGACCTATCGTGTGGATTTTTGTACCCCCACGGCCCATACATCGGAAATCCATCGGCAGCAAAGCCAATCAGACAGACTTTTCCCCAGCCGCGGCGCTGCCGAATCAGATCGGTGGGTACACCGTGGTAGTGATACGTGCCGTCCCCCTGCACATGGGCGTGGCTTTGATCTAATCCTAACCGAAGATGACCGGTCAACAGACAATAATTCCAGATGGAACCGCGCTGGTTATTCCAGAAGGCGGCTGTACCCGGATCAAATGGTACGCCGTCAAGACCGACGCCAAAAATAATTCTGTTCACCAGGGGTTTGAGGAAATGATTTTCGTGAGGACTTAGCGGCATGCGGAAATGAAAATTTTGCGGTTGGATTGTATTGGGGCATCCTCGGTCAGGAAACTTTCCAACCGGATGATTGGGAATATCGTTGCATGTGATATAGCGGTAACCTCCGCGGATCGTCATTTGAAAAATGCTTTTGTCCGTAAGCGTAACATCGGGGTCAACAAACGCGCGGGCGTTTGATGCTGTTTCGGCCAGAGCCGCAGCCATTCCCATTGCCTGTAAAAACGTGCGTCGTGTCTGAGGTGTTGTAAGTTCCATGATATGGCTCCTTTCATGATCCCATACACGGGCGGCCTGCGTTCCGAAGGTTTAGTAGCACAAAGGCTGGAATTGGTTTCATTTTTTTTGGTATGACAATGTGAGGGCTGGCGGAGGGCCGGTGCCTTCCATCCCCCCTTTCCCGGCGTCCAGTAATTGGTCGGGATTATCAGATTCTTTTCTGGCATCGCGCGCAATAGACCGTGGTGCGGCCGCCAATGACTTTGGACATCAGTTTGACTCCGCAGCGCAGACATGGCATGCCTGCGCGGCCGTAGACGCACAGGCTCCGGGCAAAACGGCCGCGCTGTTGGGCGACGTTGCGATAATCACGCAAGGTTGTGCCTCCCATGCTGATGGATTTGTTTAATACCGCATGGATGGCATCCGCAAGGATCGCATGATGCCGGGGTCTGATTTTGCATAGCACCTGCAGCGGATGGAGCTGCGCCAGCCAAAGTGACTCATCAACATATATATTTCCCAAGCCCGCGACAGTCCGTTGAGAGAGCAGATGGGCTTTCAGGCGACTGCGCATGGTACGCCACGGCGCAAAATGCCCTGCGGTAATAGCCAAGGCATCCACGCCCATTTTTCCGGTAATTTCGGCCTTTTCCGCAGCCGCCCAGTGGGGATAGTGCCACAGGCCGCCGAAGCGCCGCGGGTCGCGCATACGAAATTCCAAACCCGTGGCCAGAAGCATGGAAAAATGCGTGTGCGGCGCAAGCGGCGTTGCAGGTTCACAGCAGTCAATGCGACCGCTCATTCCCAGATGGATCAGCAGTACCTGGCCGTCATCAAAAATGCAAAAGAGTTTTTTTCCGTGCCGAGCGGTATGGTGGACCTTGCGGCCAATCAGAGAGGGAAGTGATCCGGCACCGGCGCGAACATAGCTTTTCCGGCTGATCTTAATATCAATAATTGGCACATTGAGCACAAATGGCTCAAGCGTGCGACGCACTTCCTGAACTTCGGGAAGCTCCGGCATGTAGCTGATCCAGTTGCGGCCCCCGAGGCAGCGTGATTACTGTGCAGCCGGGGCCGGGTTAAGTAATTTATCCATGGATGTAATAAGCCGATCAATGCGGAAGGGTTTGTTGATGTAATCATCAACACCCAGAGTTTCCGCATAGGTTTTATGGCGTGTGCCCATATTGCCGGTAATCATGATAACAAAGGGTTTACTGCCTTTGGGTTTGCGCGCTTTGATGCGTTCCACGACCAGAAAGCCGCTGCGTTTGGGCAACATCATGTCCAGCACAATAAGGTCGGGTTGATCTTTTTCCGCCATTTCCACCGCGGTATTGCCGTCGCCCGCGGAAATAACTTTGGCTCCCGTGGTTGATAAGGCGGCGGTGATGGTTGCCAGTACGTCCGCATCATCATCCACAACCAGAACCGTTTTATCTTTGAATTGTTCGCTCATAATCAATCCTTTTGCCGCAACGCGGGCACTTATGGTTACATTCACCTGTTCCAACTGATTTGCACCAGCGGAATCCGCCATCAACTCCGGAGCTTAATATTAATAAGCCCATGGTTGAACTATATACCTTATAGCCGGCACGCCATCGCTGCAAGCGCTTTTTCGGCACTTTCCGGCAGGTCAATTATAGGCTGGTTCCCCGCATCAGGCCAAATTGCGAATCAGGGCATCGGCAAACTCACTGCATTTGACTTCCCTGGCTCCCGCCATGAGCCGGGCAAAGTCGTAGGTTACGACCTTATCGCCGATGGTGCGTTCAAGACTTCTGACAATATTATCGGCCGCTTCCTGCCAACCCAGATGCTCCAGCATCATCACGCCGGAAAGTATCACGCTTCCGGGATTCACCTTATCTTGATTCGCATATTTCGGAGCCGTGCCATGGGTGGCTTCAAAAACCGCATGGCCGGTATGATAATTGATATTCCCGCCCGGTGCGATACCGATCCCGCCGACCTGTGCCGCCAGCGCGTCACTTAAGTAATCACCATTAAGATTCAATGTGGCAATAACATCAAATTCTTCAGGGCGCGTAAGCACCTGCTGAAGTGTAATGTCCGCAATGGAGTCTTTAATAACAATACCATTGGGCAACTTACACCAGGGGCCTCCATCGATTTCAACAGCACCATATTTTTCCTTGGCCAGTTGATATCCCCAGTCACGGAAGGCCCCTTCCGTGTACTTCATAATGTTGCCTTTATGAACCAGTGTGACACTTTTACGCTTATGGGCAATGGCATAATCTATCGCCGCCCCGATCAGCCGCTGGGATCCCTCTTTGCTGACGGGTTTGATTCCCACGCCGGATGTGGCCGGAAAACGGACTTTCTTAAATGTTTGTGGAAATTCAGCTTCAATGAATTTCAAAACCTTTTGCGCTTCCGGCGAGCCGGCGGCCCATTCGATCCCGGCATAAATATCTTCAGTGTTTTCGCGGTAAATCACCATATTAACCGCTTCCGGGCGCTTCACCGGACTGGGCACACCGCTAAAATAGCGCACGGGTCGCACGCATACGTATAAGTCCAACTGTTGCCGCAACGCGACATTCAAAGAACGTATTCCGCCGCCCACCGGCGTGGTCAACGGTCCTTTAATGCCTACCAGAAATTTGCGAAACGCATTAACAGTATCATCGGGAAGCCACGCTTTGGCGTCGCCAACCGGTTCGTCGGTTTTGAATTTGAGGAACGATTTTTCCCCGGCATACACCTCCATCCAGGCAATTTTGCGTTTTCCCTTGTAGGATTTTTCCACCGCCGCATCAAAGACCCGCACCGATGCCCGCCAGATGTCCGGTCCGGTACCGTCCCCTTCAATGAACGGTAGAATGGGGTGATCCGGAACATGGAGCTTTTTGTCCGATCCCATGGTAATGGGTTGTCCGTGTGCGGGAACCTGAACGCTGGTAAATTCACTGCTGCTCATGATTAGAAAGACCTTCCAAAAAAAATAGCCAAGCCATCATACTTCCGGGCGGTAGCTTAAAATACCAGGCCGGACTTAACAAGTCCCGTAGAGAATACCCGATTCGCGCCTGGCATTAAAGCAGTTGCCAAACCTCTCTTGCAGCGGTGCCGGCCCCTGTGTTGGCTCGATCAAGCTGAACGGGGATTACAACGGTGCGGCGATGATGGCATCTAGGTCCGCGATGCGCGTGTCCAGATCGGCTCGCAAATTTACAATAGTTTGCTGGATTGCCAGCAACTCATCTTGGGCTCTAATCTGGCGGTCTATACCGCCGTTACCCTGCTGAAAATCGGCGCGAGCCAGAGAGACTAAGATATTCAGTCGCGGCAGAATGGTATTTTGAAAAATGCTGATCTGGCGATCATCATTGTGCATGGCAATGATATCCACGAGCAGTTGCGTTGCCAGAGAAACGTGGGTACTGCGCCAGGCGGCCTGCGTGGCTCTAAGCTGATCGCCGGCCTGTGCGATTGCGGCATTGATAGCCTTATAGCGTAACACGGGAACAACCAGGGCATCGGAAAAACTCTGCGCTGTGCCATCCAAACTGCTGGAAAGGCCAATATCAAAATTGGGAATGTACTGCTGCTTAGCTCGGCGGATGTCAAAACGGTTGGCGGATACATCACGTGCCAGACCGCGCAATTGCGGATTGCGTTGGGCCGCCAGGAGCCAGAGCTGTTGCGCGTTCAAATGCGGCGCAGATAGAACCGCAATGGCCGACGGCGGAGAGAGCGGCTGTGCCGCAGGACGCCCAAGGACGGCATTGAGCTTCGCCAAGTCACGGGGCAGTTGGTGTTGAAGATTGATAATTTTCGCATCCATTTCATCCACAACATTCTGGGCGGCCAGCCACTGACCGGCGCGCTTGCCGCCGGGGCTAATGCCAGAGCGGCTTAGTGCGGCACCGGTGGCCAGAAGCTGCCGCTGGCGTCGATTCAATCGCAACAGTACCGCAGTTCGGCCATACCGATACCAGGCCGCCAGCACAGCGCGGCGCACCGCAAAGATCGCGGCCCGATACTGCCAGCCCGCCGCCCGTGCTGCTTCCAGGGCCGCTCGTGCTTGTGTGGTAAGTTTAGAAGGCCAGCGAATATCGCTACCGGTCATATTGCCGGCACCCAAAATCGTATTGGCCAGCGAGGCCTGGCCATTTTGCAAACTCGTACCGGCATTGAGCATCAACGTCGTGGCCTGGGTACCAGCTTGGGGAATCTGTTCAATGGCCGCCCGCCACTTCCAATAAGCTTTTTCTACGTCCGGATTGTTCAGTATTGCGTAGCGGACCAACTGCGGGGATTTGGCGTTCAGCGGCAGCGGAGGAATATGGCGCTGGGCATACGGTTTCGCGTAGGGTATTCCCGCTTTGACAGCCGCCCGGCGCAAAGCATTTTCCCCGTTTGGCGTAACGGTACAACCGGACAAAAATACAGCGGCTCCCAGCATCAGTGCGACCCCGAGCTTTGACCGTAATGGGCGATTCAGTTTCATGCGGTGCCTCCTTCGTCAGGGGTAGGACTGCCGACCTTGGGCTGTTGGCTGGCGAAATGCCCCTTGAGGTTCCAAGCCATCACGATGTAATACAGCGCGGGCAGCACCAGCAGTTCCAAAATAAACGCGCTGCCTAACCCGCCAATCATGGGTGCCGCCAGCCGTCGCATGACCGTTGCCCCAGCACCGTGGACCCACAAGAGCGGCGTAAGACCGATCAGGGCGGCGCCTACAGTCATCGTCTGGGGCCGAATGCGGCGAACCGCGCCGTTGTGCACCGCGTTAAATAGATCACGCTTGTTGCGCAATAATCCGGCCTGTTTCGCCTGCGCAAAGCTGACATCCAGATAAAGCAACAGCACCAGGCCCATTTCCGCACAAAGCCCGGACAACGCAATAATACCAACCCATACCGCTACGGACATGTGATAGTGCAAAAAATACAAGGCCCAGATGGCCCCCACCAGGCCAAAGGGTACCGACAACAGCACGCCCAGCACTCGGCCCACACTGCCGGTGGCTACAAACAGCAGAATAAATATCGTCAGCAGTACCATCGGCACGGCGAGTTTCAACCGGGCGTTGGCCTGCTGAATCTGCTTGTACAGGCCAATCCACTGATACGTATAACCCGCCGGCAGCGTTACGTGCGAGCGAATCGCCGCGTTGGCTCGGCGCACATAACCCACCGTATTACTGCCCGTGGTGGTGATGTTGATATAATTGACGGTCATCGCATCCTGCGTATCAATTTCCGGCGGCCCGGAACTGTAGTGAATATCAGCCAGCATTCCCAGCGTAATAAATGTTCCATTGGTAGCGGCGATGGGCAATTGTTTAAGCTCGGAAATACTGCCGCGAAGATTGCGGAAATAGCGGACATTAATGGGCAGGCGCTTCAGGCCCCGCACCATGGTACTAATTGGCTCACCGCCGATGGCCATGGTAATAATGCGTTGTACGGCAGCTTGCGTAAGACCATACCGGGCGGCAACCAGCCGATTGACACGAATATCCAGGTAGTACCCGCCAAGGGTCTGGTTGGCGATGGCACTGCCGGTGCCGTGGACACGTTGTAGCGTCTGCGCAATGGAGCTTGACACTTTGCCCAGCACGCCAAGGTCCGAACCGAACACTCGAATGCCCAACAGTGTTTTGCTGCCGGTGTTGGCCATGTTGACCCGATTAGCGATGGGCATGGTCCAATAAGCGGCAAATCCCGGTATCTTCAGTGCCTGATTCATCCCTTCATGATACTTACCGGCAGCATCCGTCCAGCCATTCATCACTTGGCTTAGCGTCACCGGTGCCCGATCGGGCCAAAACGTATGCTTGCATGGCCATTGCAACCAATGCGGCCAGGAATGATAGAAGCGGGAAATATTTATTTCCGGCCAACGTGCGCGGCGCTTCAGGCGGATAATCGTATCAATCATATTTAGGGGTGCGGAATCGGTGGCCGTGTCGGCCCGGCCAATCTGGCCCCACACACTTTTAACTTCCGGAAAACTTTTGATGATTTTGTCACTCTGTTGCAACACCATTTTGGCGGCCCCGACGCTGATGCCGGGATAGGTTGTGGGCATATATTCCATGTCGCCTTCATACAGTGGTGGGGTAAATTCGGTTCCCAGTCGGCCAAACGGCCAGATTACCGAAACGCACAAGACCGCTGCCACGAGGATCAGCGGCCATCGCAAAAACATGGCTGCCCGGAAAATGGGATCAAAAATATGCTGTAGCAACGTGGCGATAAAATTATGTTCCTCATGGATAATATTCTGCGGCAATACCAGCAACGCGGCGAGAATCATCCAGCCGCCGCAAATCCACCAGCGGTAACGTGCCGCCAAGCCTCCATCATGGCCCATAACCCAATACAATCCGATGGCCGGGCCGAAAATAATCGCAACGGCCAAAGGCAGCCAGATCCACCATGCCCAGGTTTTGGGAAAGAATCGGGGCGTAATAAAATAGATCATCAGTACCGGCACAAGGGTAATCGACAGCAGCGAAGCCGAGGCAATAGCAAAGGTTTTCGTCAGAGCCAACGGGCTGAACATCTTGCCGCTTTCGCCGGGCAGAACAAAAATCGGCAGAAAACTGACCGTAATAATCAGAAGACTGAAAAACAGACTGGGACCGACTTCCGACGCGGCGGTCAGAATCAACTCCGTACGAGGCGTGGGCGGATGGCCGGCCTGTGCGCGAAGCTCATCGCGGTTGAAATGCTGATGGGCGTTTTCCACCATCACGATCGCCGAATCCACCACCACACCGATCGCAATGGCGATGCCGCTTAAACTCATAATGTTGGCGCTGATCTTAAGCCAATATAAAATTGCCAGGCTGATCATCATGCTCGATGGAATGACCGTAATAGCCACCAGAGCGCTGCGGCCATGCAATAGAAATAATAGGCAGATCAAGGCCACGACAATCATTTCTTCGGTGAGCGTATCGGACAGGGTATTGATGGACCGATTGATAAGATTGACGCGATCATAGCCGGTTTTGAACATGACGCCCGGAGGTAAACTGGCGGCCAGAGCGGCGATCTTCTTTTTGACAGCTGTGACCACGCGAAATGTATCGGCTCCGTATCGGACCACCACGATGCCGCCGACCGTTTCTCCCTGGCCATTCCAATCCAGAATTCCCTGGCGTTGCGCACCGGCTTTCTGGACCGTTGCCACATCGCTTAGCAGAATCGGTGTGCCGTTGATGGCCCGCCCCACAGGCACGGATCGCAGTTGTGCAAGGTTCTTAAGGTATCCGCGGCTGCGGACAATATATTCAAATTCACTGCGATCAATGACTGCTCCTCCGACCTCATTATTAGATTGTTGCACATCGCGGATCACCTGGTTGACACCCAGATGGTAGGCCACCAACTGGTTGGGATTCAATACGACCTGGTATTCCGTGGTAAAGCCGCCTATTCCGGCAACTTCTGAAACTCCGGGCACGGCTTCCAACTGATAGCGCACGAACCAATCCTGCAATGAGCGCAGTTGGCCCAGATTCATATTGCTGGAAAGCAGCGGCTGATGTGACAAAGGCGATGTGCCAGGCTTGTCAAATGCCCGGACCAGCACTAGCCGGGCTTGTACTGCAGCTGGTGCCACACCGCGATGAGCGTACCATTTGTGCGCGGAGGGATCATGCCAGATTCCACCGGGATGATTCTTGCAATACCACCCCGGAAACAAAATATATTGATAAGCCCAGCCGGCTCCGGTGGCGTCCGGGCCAAGCTGCGGATTCACGCCGGCGGGAAGCAGGGCTTTGGCGTAGCTTAAATATTCCAGCACGCGGCTGCGAGCCCAGTACAAATTTGTGCCATTTTTGAACACCACTGTAATCAGGGAATATTCAAACATGCTCTGGCCGCGGACGGCTTTCACATCCGGCACATGGATTAACTGGGTTTCCAGCGGATAGGTTACCTGCTTTTCCACCACGCCCGGCGATTGGCCGGGATAGTTTGTCAGAACCAGCACCTGCACATCGGACAGATCGGGCACCGCGTCAAGCTTACTGTGAAACGCCGCCCACGCCGCCACCGCCATACCCATGGCGAAAAGCAGCAGCACCAGCACGCGGTTCTTAACGGATAGTTCAATGATTTTTCGAATCATGGATGGATCCAGTCTGTTTTATTGGGCTAGTGCTCTGTCACATCAACATTTTAGGATGGCGGCCTCTCAAAGGACGCACCCACCATCGCAAAGGTTCCTCGTCAACCCTAACATTTTGCTGTGACAGAGCACTAGGCTTTGTCGCCGGCATTTTCATTCCCTTGGGCATGGCGGCAGGTTTTGTCGAGCCGCCATGCGAATTTTTCTGCGAGTCCGGAGTAGCCGGCATAGCATTGTTGGGCGGTGGCGCAGCCGCAGTTGTGGGCACCTTGGGCATAAAACGCGATTTAATTTCATTGAGTTGCGATTCAACATCAATCATGAACTGGCCGCTGGTGACCACTTTTTGCCCCGGTCCAACGCCAGAAAGCACTTGCAGAACATGCCTCATGCCCGTGCCACCAGACAGCCCCGTGCGCACCGGCACCGGGTCGAAGTGCCCATGAGATATCTCCACAAAAGTGACTTCACCGGTACCGGAGTTAATGACCGCTCGCCGTGGTATCAGGATCGCGTGTTTGAATGGCGTGGTATGGATATCTGCCAGGGCATACATTCCCGGTCGTAATTCATTTCGGGCGTTGGGCAGTTCAATGCGAACGGCTGTGGTGTGATTCTGCGGGTTCTCAAACGCATCAATAAAAATAATTTTTCCACCAAACGTATGGCCGGGGAATGCGGCGATCCGGGCCGCGACGTGCTGCCCTGTGTGAATCCATGGCAACTGATTTTCATAGACATACGCATCAAGCCACAGGGTCGAGAGTGTGTCAACGCGCATGACGGTTGTGCCCGCGGTGATTTGTGATTTCTGATGGACCTTGATATCCGTGAGAACCCCGTCCGCGGGGCTGTAGAACGTTACATATTCCAAGGGCTTTAAGGTGCGTGCAATTTTTTTTATCTGCGGCCATCCGACCGCCAGATAATACAACCGCAATTCCACGGACCGCACCAGTTCACGCGTGTCGTGAACAGCCGAGCGGTCCGCAATTTTCCGCGCTGCCGCCAACGCTTTCTGGGCTGCGATCAATTCCTCTTCCGCCGCCAGAATCGCCGGGCTGTACAGCGTAAAGAGTCTGGCCCCCTTTTTTACCGTTGTACCATTGGTTGTCGCAAACAACTTGCCAATCCAGCCGCTGGCGCGAATAGTGATGCTGTAGCGGCCCGGTGCAGGCGTACGCAGATAACCGACAACGCGCACGGGGTGAACCAGCGTTCCGAGGGTAACCGGCGCGGTCTGGATGCCCATGTTTTGAACCATGGCGGGATCGACCCGTACCTCTCCGGCCGTGGCAGTGCGCGTTTGCGGAGCATAAACAGGAATAAGTGCCATACCCATGGAACTGATGCCCGGCTTGGGAGAAATTGATGACGGCCCCACCATCGGGTCCCAGTAATATAGAATTTTTCGTTTGGGGCTGGTTTTAACCGCCATCGCGTTTCCTGCCGATACTGAGGGCGGCTCGGGGGTAGATCGTGTGCCAGCCGCCCCTGCGGACTTGTTTCCGGCCCCCGAGGCCAAAATTAGTCCGGCCACCAATCCGGCGACTGCCGCCACGATGACCAGCCCTGAAATTAAGATGATGCGCCTCATAATATTTTATCCTGACAACCTTAAGCCTGGATCAACGGTTCCTCCGTCGATTGACCGTAACCCAAAACGTGCCTGCCGTTGGCGTGCAAACGTCGTCAACGTTACGTCGCTGCACAATCAACGCCAACCGGACGCTAAAAAGTTCCCAGAGGTGAATCATAATTATGTGGAAATTTCAGATGGACTTCGCATGGCCGGCTTGAGATTATTTGGAGTATAGGACATGCTGGTATAATCCTGTGCAAGCTGCGCGGATACGCTGTGGCCGACAACTTTGAGGGCATTGGGAAGGAATTAACGCTATGGTTAAATGGATTTCCACGGTCCCGGCGGCATCATGAATAGGAGCAGCTTTGAATTCGGATACGGCCCAGGACATCCCGGCGAAAAAACTGACGGAAAGTGAACTGGCGGAAAAATTCTATCAATTGATCTGGCCGGAACGGGCCAATATCCTCCGATTTGCCATGTTTCTTACGCCCCGTACCACCGACGCGGAAGATCTGACGCAGGAGACGTTGCTGAAAGCCTGGCGGGCGCTGGATCGCTTCCAGACACGAAATCACAACATCAAAGCTTGGCTTCTGACCATCCTGCGCAACTGCTGGACGGATTCCTTCCGACGCACGCGCCACGAACGCAACCAAGTGGCCTTGGAAACCCTTCCCCAGGAGCCTTCGGAACCGCAACAGAGCGTGCAGCCCGAGGAAGACCAACGGTGCGACGTTGATGCGATTCTAAATTCATTTTCCGATCAGCGAATGATTGATGCTCTGCGGTTACTGGGAGAGGATTATCGCTGGGCTATTTTGCTGGTGGATGTTTCGTCCTTGAGTTATGAGGAGGCGGCTGCCGCCATGGGCGTGCCGGTAGGCACCGTTCGCTCCCGGCTGTTCAGGGGCAGGCGGATGGTGCGGGATTTTCTGATCAGCGGGAACTTTTCCACGGCCAAAGGCGTTGAGTAATTAAGCGGTCAACAGGTCCGGGAACAGCCCGCGGACAGGCAAAAAACGGACAGGATCTGCCGATTATGGATAACGATATGACACAACATGATGAATCCGACGCGGTACAACGGGCGATCTCCACACGCTTGGCACGTTTGAATACGATTCCGGTGGATACCAGTCGGCTGGATCAACTGTTGCGCGATCAGATTTCTATGCCTCGGAAACATCGCCCGTTTCTGGTATTCGGTTGGCTGGCTGGTGCAGGAGCAGCGGCTTGCGCCGCACTTATTATTGCCGCGGCGTTGCTGTTTACCGGACCGCCGCGACTATCAGCTGCGGAACTCGCGGGCGTATACCAGAACCTCGCGGCCCAGCCCGGCATCAAGCAGACCGGCGCGCAAGCCAATTCTCCCGTCCAGATGGCACCGGGGATGGTCTGTATGTTGAAGTCCGGGCAGATCGCGTCGTGTTGTCGGCAGACGGTGGGAAAATATCGTCTGGCATGTGTTGCCGTAAAATCGCCATCCCGTGCTAGCGTGGTGATGGTGGCCGGCAATGCCGGTAAAGTAAACTGTCCACAGGGGCAAGCAGTCACCATCGCGGGCCATTCATATTCGCTGGTTGTTTCAGGTCATATCAATATGCTCATGCGCCGGGTCGGCAAACGCTGGTACTGTGCCATCGGATCTGAAAAACCCGGTTCATTGGCACAGTATCTGGGGCAGCTTGCGCCGACGAAACGGTAAGCCCAGGAGCCTGTCCCAGTAATGGCCGAGATTGCGATTACTGGGACAGGCTCCTATCGGACAGGCGGAATTGAGACCTCTGTCAAAACGTTCGTATTTGAGACATAGCTCGGCAATAAATCGGCATAGTATCGACCATCGCGTACAACCACCTGTCCTGTTTGCACATCCAATGGCTGCGAAAAAATCGGACCGGCATAAACAAAGGTATGAAACTCCCCATTTTCCCCGCAGGGATCAATGTCGGCAGGCAAATCAGAAAGTAATTGATTATCAAAGCTCCGCCCCGCAAACCCCGGCCCAACCTTGCCTTCAACACAGGAGAGATACCCTTTAAAACCCAGAGCAATTATCTCTCGGGCCAAAACCGAGGTAGGACGTTTCCAGAGCGGAAATATCGCCTGCATACCAATGGTGGCAAGATTTTTCTCCCGCCAGGCCCGAAGATCCTCCAAAAATAAATCGCCAAAGCCCACGGTTTCAACGCCCCGGCGTTTATAGCGGCCCATGGCATCACCCATGATCTGTTCGTAAACCGCGTTGGTGCAAGGATGGGAATTTTGGGAGGGCAAATAGATTTTATCCAATGGAATGCCAATCGCCTGGGCCTGCAACTCCAGTAATTCCTCGCGCACGCCATGGTGACTGATACGTTTGAATTCGTCGGAGACTGTGGTCAGCAAAGCCACCACTTCGTAATCCGCGCGGCGGGACAGCTCATAAAGCGCCATCGCGCAATCTTTTCCCCCGCTCCAGGATAGGACCACCGGTATTTTCATTCCACCAACTCCGTAAGACATCCAGGGACAACCGTCCGATTCTGCGTACCCGGCCCGGATGATCGCACATTGTTCTTCATGGCTCGAACCGCTCGCATTTTTCCCCGCTCGCTGGGATACTTAACCACGTTACCCAGCGTGGAAATAACCGTCAAGCCGTCTTTTTTCGTCGATGATAATCGACGGACATCGCCACCTGGCAGGTCACAAAAAGATACAACAACCTGATCCGCAATGTCGCAGCCCGCCCCAAAGCCCGTATTTATAATTGGTGACTGTTTAGAATGCCGCCCGGGCCAAACAAGGTTGCAGAATCAGTGTTAATCAGCAGTTTCAATATTGAGGTGTAGACGCGGACGGTGACGGGGGCATTTGTCACGCAGTACGTCTGCGGAATGCCTGGCGCGAGTTTCCATGTACTACTGCTGCAATTACTGCCCAATACTACATCTACTGCATGCACTGTTACTAATGTACTGTTAAGCCGGTACCGACGGTATAATTCCGGTCATGAAGGAAAATGACGTACTTGAATGGATCGCCCGTAATGCAAAATCATATCCATGGGTGCAAATCGGAGTGGGCGATGACATGGCGGCGGTTACCCTGCCGGGGGGAGAATGTTCAAACCTGGCTTTACTGAAAATTGATCAGGCGCTGGATCAGGTGCATTTTGACCTGCGCAGCCATCGCCCCGCCGCTGCGGGAAAAAAGGCGGTTAATCGGTGTCTGTCGGATTGCGCGGCCATGGCGTGCGTGCCGACGGCGATACTTATTTCTGTGGCGCTGCCGCAAACGGCCACGACCGCGATGATGCGGGAATTATTTGACGGCTGCCAAGCTGCGGCGGCGGCATTTAACTGCCCGATTGTTGGCGGCGATACGGCGATATGGGATCAGCGCCTGGCGATTACCGTGGCGGCTCTGGGGAGTTCAGCACGGCCGCCGATTCGTCGATCGGGTGCCAAGGCGGGTGATGCACTGTGTGTTACGGGAAAGCTTGGCGGAAGCATTTTGGGGCGGCATCTGGATTTTATTCCGCGCATTGAGCCGGCCCAACAATTGGCCGCGGCGATGAATATCCACGCCATGATGGATTTATCCGATGGCTTGGCGATGGACCTGCCCCGCATGATGACCGCATCGGGTACGGGTGCGTGCGTTAACGCGGCATGGGTCCCCATTCATCCCGACGCACTGCGGCTGCAGCAGCGTGACGGCAAACCGGCGCTGCACCACGCGCTGTGCGATGGTGAAGATTATGAACTTTTATTTGCGGTTGATTCCGATGACGCCCGGCAACTGGCGAATGTTGATCCGGAAATTCCCGTTACCATTATCGGCCGGGTAACGCCACCGCAAGGCGAATGCGTTCTGGTGGATGATCACGGGCATATACAGGTGTGGCCGAAAGGCGGTTGGGAATATACCGGTGGTGGAACATGACGGCTGATCAAGAAGGCCTGGAGATTGTCACGCAATCAACCGATGAAACTGTGGCCCTTGGCCGACGCATTGGAGAATTTGCCAAAGCCGGGCAATGTATTGCCTTGGAAGGAATGCTGGGAACTGGAAAAACCCAACTGGTTCGCGGCATAGGCTTAGGGGCCGCGGTAGCTGATATTGGATTAGTCAACAGCCCTTCCTATGTGCTTTTGAATATCTATGAAGCTGTGCCGGGGAATCCACAAAGCAAAACCGTCTATCATCTTGATGCCTACCGCGTTAAGAATTCCGATGCCTTCGCCGCGGTGGGTTTCTCGGAACTTCTGGAGCAGGAAGGGATTGTAGCTATCGAATGGGCATCGCGCGTCAGTGATCTGCTACCAGAGGATTACCTGCTGGTACAAGGTGATACGCTTGATGACACAACGCGCCGCTGGCGGCTCATCGCGCATGGCCCACAATCCCGGGCACTGGCGGCAGCGATCATTGAAAATTCGGGACACCGGAAAAATTCGTAGTTCGCGATACTGGGACACACTGCCGCACTTATAAAGTAAAAATCCTCGCATTGATTTCCGCGTGACGTTTCTTTAATCGAAAAGTCCACTATAATATATAGTTCGCGCGGGTGCCCGCGATATTAGTGTGTTCTCATGGAGACCCCGGCAATGGCTGGAATGACAATTACAGAAAAGATCATGGCCAAACATTCAGGTCGTAAGCACGTCCAACCCGGGGATAATATCTGGGTGGATGTGGATATTCTTATGACGCACGACGTTTGCGGGCCGGGCACAATCGGAATATTTCACGAAAAATTTGGCCGCAACGCCAAAGTCTGGGACCCCCAGCGTGTGGTGATTATCCCGGACCATTACATATTTACCGCGGATCAGAAATGCCACCGCAACGTGCAGATTCTGCGTGATTTTGTGCGCGAACAGGGCCTGCCATTTTACTATGACCCGGAATTTGTAAAAAATGAACTGGGCATGCCCAATCCGTACCTGGATCCCAATAAGACCACGTATAAAGGCGTTTGTCACAAAGCCTTGCCGGAAGAGGGGCATGTGCGTCCGGGCGAAATTCTTCTGGGCACGGACAGCCATACCTGTACCGCCGGGGCGTTTGGTCAGTTTGCCACCGGCGTGGGAAATACCGACGCCGCGTTTACCCTGGGCACCGGGAAAACGTGGCTGAAAGTGCCACCGACCATGAAATTCAAATTCCATGGCGAAATTCCGCCCTATCTCACTGCCAAAGATTTAATTCTTCTGGTGATTGGCGATATCGGCGTTGCCGGAGCAACTTATAAAACGATGTATTTTGCCGGCGAGGGCATTAGCAGCTTAACGCTGGAAGATCGCATGACCTTGACCAATATGGCCATTGAAGCGGGCGGCAAAAATGGCGTATGTGATGTCGACGAAAAAACGCTGCAATATGTCCGCCACCGCAGCCGGATTAAAACCTGGGACGTATTTACCGATGATGCCGACGCGCAGTACTGCTATGAAAAACAATGGGACCTGGAAACCATTGAA
>DAHVEJ010000051.1 GCA_027313145.1 Phycisphaerales bacterium
ATTGCCCAACGTGGAGGCACAGGCTGGGGTAATGGCTGGCCAAATCCGCCCCGCCACCCGTAGAATTTCGCGGAACAGCCCAGTAGGCTTTGAGTTGTGCCGTCCGGAAAGCTGTTCCACAGTTATCGGCTGCGCCATTTTCCGAGCACCAGATGTGTAAAAACATGGATGTACAACCGTGTTCTTACCCGGGCAGCCGTTTTTACGTTCGGATCCAGCGACCTCCGGGGAAGCTTTCGCAGAGGCCCCAAAACACGCGTGGCCTCATCAAGGGCGCTGGGCATCAAAAAAGGATATGCCGCGGTCGGCCTCCCCTGTGCCGCCGCACGCATGGCCACGCCCGCCCCGCCTACACCGATCAGCAGGTAAACGCCCGTAGTAACCGCCCCTATCAGCCAGCCGCTCGACCAGAAACTCGCGTCGGGAATTTTCAGCGTGAAGTCGGCCAACACTTCCACCACCACCGCGATTCCGGACAACAGGGATGTGATGACCAAGGTCTGAAGACTCCAGGCGATTGCCAGCAGCACTTGATCCCTCTCCTGGACGTACTGCGGGTCGTCAAGTTTGGCCCATGCGAAGTGGCCGAACGTCAGCGCGGAAAGCAGGTGAACCTTTTTTACCTTTGCCGACGCAGCCATAAACAAGCCTACTGCTTTTCAGTTTTTCCATGTCACGTTCTGCAAAGCTTAATGCGGCACGCCAATTCCGTCGAGCGGCAGCGCGTGTGGCCCATTATCACGGCAATCTGATATTCCGGAAATCAAACGGCACCGTGCGCGTCTTCTTCCCGACCGCTACGGTCAATTCCACCTTATCACCGGCCCTCAGCGGCCGCTTGAGTTGGTAGGCCGAGGTCAACACGCCCTCTCCCTGACTGTTAAAGGTGAACCCCTTTTGCAATATCCCGGTTCGAGGAACTCAACAACTTCACTTTTTTCAGCGCCAGTTTATTACCCCTTATCGCGAGAATTAAAAAGTCGTCAGCCGGCCCAGGCGCATAGGCACCCGCGGGAACTGATCGGAGTATCTTTATGTGCAAGCCCGCGTTGTTCAGCACAGGGGACATAATATTCTTCCCTAACGACGCCTTCGGGTTTACCAATAGTTGCTTCAGCTTACCGCCGGCAATTAGCCCCTGTAAACTGTCACCCAATTCGATCCGTGATCGTTGATCAGTGAAAATTGTTGTCGCCGCCGCGCCGCTTCATAATCCGGTCAAAGGCTTTGAAGTCCGCGCGAGATTTACGGTCGTTGGAGAACCGTGCCATCTCAAAGGCCGAGACCTTTTCCACCACCGCTGTGACCACAAATTGGTTAATGCTGGTGCGATCCCCCAAGCTCAATCGCGTAACAGCCTTCTTCAGCGAGGCCGGCAACCTCAGAGGATAACCGACCCTTGGCATCTATAGAACCGTATTGCGACTTTAATCGCGGCGGCACGTTTTTTTCGGATTTGTTTCCAATTCGCCTTCTGGTAAAATCTTATTGATGTTCCGGCACAGGAGATGCGCTATGGACGAACTTCAGGATATTCGCTCGCTCAATGATTTTCATCGCCATGGCAGGCGGTATGCAAAGCAATTGGCAAAATCGGGCCGTCCCGCCATTTTAACTTTGGATAGCGAGACAAAACTGATTGTTCAGGATGCGACGGCTTATCGTAATCTTGTAAAGCGCGCCGGCATGGCCCAGTCTGTGGCGATGCTTAATAAGCGGCTGCACCAATCGCGGGGTACCTCCGGCATAGATTTAGCGCAGTGGGACGCCGCCATGCGGAAAAAGTACGGCATTGCGAGCGTGGCATGAGATTTGACGTGGTGATACACCCGTCTGCGGCGACCGAACTGGAAGAGGCCTACCGTTGGATTGCGAACGAATCCGAAGTCAATGCCAATCAATGGTACAATAACCTGTTGCGGAAAATGGAAACACTGACGCAAACTCCCAACCGGTGCCCACCGGCACCCGAACGGAAGTATGCGAACCAGAATTTTCGCCAGCTAATTTTCGGCCCATACCGAATCATATTTCTGATAGATGGCAATTGCGTGCGGGTGCTGCACGTTCGGCACGGTGCTCGGCGGCCAATTGGGGAGCCTTTTATGCCGGATGTGGATGAGCTGTAACGCGGTTCTCTGGCCCGGAACTGATCCGAATTTCCCCATCCAATTCTCCGTACCGGCGCGCCGACGCACGATCCGCGTTCCGCGGTCCGGTTTCAAATCTACCGCTGCAAGCCGACCTCGGATATCGGGATGTCGTAGTGCCTTTGTGTTCCCGATGACGCCGGCTTAAATACTTGTGATCGGAATGGTGAATCTTCCCCGTCGCGTCGTCGTCTAATCTGAGTAATCTGAGAAATCTGTGGATCGCACCCCCTCGTTCTACTCATTATTCATCACTCATTTTTTTATTATGCGCTAGCGCCCGCCCCCTATAGCCTTCCACGACACCGGAACCACAAACGATTGTTCCGATGCCGCACGGCGCTTTCCGAAGTTCTGATCTTTGATCTTTGTTCATCGACCATTGAAATCTAGGGACAGTCACTTGTTTATTGACACCCGGCCTGGATGGTGGCACCTTGTTCTTTACGCCTCGGGCCATTCGCATCCTCCTTTCCCACCCACGCTTCGTGTCGTCGTGCCGGAGTTGATCCCGTGCGCACCGGGATGGTGAAATTGTTTGTTCAGAGCAGCCATGCAGTTTTCCTGATCACGATCCGCCTGATAGCGGTGTTGTCATTCTACCGCAAATCCCCGGTTTGCAAACCGTCGAAAATCTTTCAAATTGGAAACAGCAGGGTATTTACCGGATACTCCGCTCGCTTCCCCTACCCCCGTGATTATCCGCTTCCGGAAAATCCACGGCGAGTGCGGTTTGCGGGACGGAAGCCCCTCAGGCTATCCGCGCGGTCGTAAACCGTGCGGGTCAGCACATAGCTTTGCCCACCGGCGGTTAATGTCACCGTCTGGTCGTGGTTATTGGCGGTGGAATTACTGGCCAGCCCGCCGCCGGTGTGGGCGACGCTTCGGTCCGACGGCAAAAGCAATGTGCTGGCGATAAACACATCGTTCTGTTTCTCGTACTCCCGTCCGGCTTCATCGTAGCGCGTGATCTGGGTGGACAGCAGTTGGTTGGTGGTGCCCGTGCGGTCGGCGGGCGCCGGGCCGCCGAGGGTGCCGTAGCGGTTGGTTTCGACTGACCGGCTTCCGGGATCATAGAGCGTGGCCGTGTATTGCCCGACGGCGTCGGCGGCCTGCGTAACACGGTCAAAGCCGTCATACGTATTCATCAGATGCCAGTCTCCGGTATGCACCAGACTCGTGGTGCCGCCGAAGGCGTCGGCGATCGTGGCGGTAAGAGAATTGTCGGCCGTGCCCCGTTCCGCCGGGCCGATCACGGCCAGAGAGTTGCCGTTGTTATCGAAAATAAAAATGGTTACCGCCGCGATGGCGGGTTCCGTAGTCGTGTAACCCACTCTCTGGGCGATGCGAATATTAGGTTCATCGTAATCATATTCAACGATATTGCCTTCCGGCTTGGTGATTTGGATTTGATTGCCATTGGGGTCATAGCGGGTATGACATGTTTCAGGTCGATTGGTTCTGTGGAAGCGCGTGCCGTTTTGCGCAGGGAATTTGTCATGCTTATGCCATTGGATACGGGACGAACTAAATTCGGTCAATCGCATAATTTGTTCGTAGTTAAACAGCGGGCATGGATCAGGGCCGATCAGTTCGGGGTCGGTCGAGTATGCGAATGGGCTTCGAGCCCGCGATCGTATCTGGCCGTCGTCCCCCGATGCTGTTCGTTCGTCACAACCATCCATGCCAAACCTCAAGTCGTGAGATCGTTGGTTACCGTATACATTCGCTGACCCGCCTGGTCAACCTTCGCACGTTCCGGCCGGGGCAGCATCACCCCGGTCAAAAACCATTTTTGTCCATGCCTGTCCTGCGCTTTTACTCCGCGTTTCTCCCAAATCGGTTCACCACCGGCAGGGTCACATCAAAGTTAGCGTATCCAAACAAGAGATTGCAAAAGCGGCGGGACGCATATGGTGGCAGCAAGGACCACCGCCAACAGGAGTATCGCTATCTCCAAAAGCCGAACACGATCCCGCCTACCAACGGGGCGGGACGAACACCCGTCCCAGATCGTCGCCAGAGCGCACATGCAACACCCTAATCCGAGCGTACAGGACAACACCACCGCGACCGAATACCGCATTATTGGCAGATGCCACGCCGCCACCAGTCCGACGTAATAATGGCGGCCTTGGGGAGTTACAAGGATGCGGACAAGCGTCGCGAACAGCGCGGCCAAACTTGCCGACGAGCGAGCCAGCCAAAACACATCAGCCCCACTGCCTTGGTTCACGCCAGTTGTGTCCATCCAAGAGCCTCCATTCGGCCCGCGAGGGGCTGCGGAGGCGGCTTTCACGCTGCAACTCCGCCGATCTTCTGATCAGCCATTCTTCTTGCTACACTTGCAGGGTGTAGGCGCGCTGAATGTTTTGGTCACGTTCACAAAGTTTGTCTCGTTGTTCGGCCCCAAGTCGTTGAATCCCGGACCGGCGAATGGCGATTCGTGCTGGTAAACAAGGCCTCCATCAATATACGCCTCGAAGTCAGGGAGCTGTGTGGTGAAACCGTTAATTATTACCGTGACCTTATTATGAGCCACCACTGCGAAATCGAAAACGATGTTGTAAACAATCGGCGGTGACACCCAGACGAAAGGATACCCTGCGCTTGCTGTGAAACGGATCGCTGTGTCGCAGCGCACCGCCCCGCCCGTGAAGCCGTCAGTTACCCTCGGCTGGCCACCAATTACGGTTGCCTTTTCCGTCTGATAGACGTAACTTCCATTGACTAATTTTCGCCGCGTAGAAACGCCGACGTCACTCGCTCCCCAATACGCCCCCACTTTACCCTTGGTATGCCCGATATCCATGCTCTCTATCCAGCCCTCACTGAATAATTTTGAATTGCCTGGACTGAACTGTCCAAATTCGCGCGTGTTCGCCTCGAATTGCCAGCCGGCCTCGACCGGCCCAATCGATGGCTGCGGCAGCCATTGACCGCGCAGTTGGCCGTTGATGAAGGAATCAAACACGAACGGAATATGCCGGAGGCCTTGCGGGTCGGCCGCGACGGGCGAATTTGAGCCAACATACTGGTAAAGGCTCGGCCCGGATCTATAGCCGATCGGATCACGTTGCAGCCAGCGGCCAAGGATCGGCGAATACGTCCGATTTCGCACATAATACAGTTGCGTCTCCGGATCGTAACGATGACCACAATAAATAATTTCATTTGCCCCGTAATTTGACTGCACGGCGGAATCGCTCCACCAGTTACTGCGTGAATCAGGAGCGGTAAAGATCAACGTGTTGCCATAGGCGTCGGTGTCGTAGGCCTCGACAATCGCGCCGGATGAATTGGTCAATGCCACCGCACGATACAGTAAATCCTGGGATAGATAATAGGTTCCGGGTGACAGGTTTTGGGAGCCAAGTGTCGTCAGCGTGGTAAGTTGAATGAGCTCATCAATATATGTACCCCATACGTACTGCCGGATGGGCGCATTGCTGGAACTACGCTCTTCCATCACCTGATTACCCATGCAGACGTAATCCGTCGTGCCATTGGGAATATTACCCGTCAAGCCGCCATCGAAGATTGTTTTCCTGACACGCCGATTCATGGCGTCAACGCTCCGCTCCATGGCCAAGGGCCCACGGTCAACGAACAAAAATTGGTGTTGAACCACGGAGGGATCAGAGGAACGCGGAGAGCGACGATTCGCTGGAATGAAGCGATCTGCCAATTTCTCAGATTGTTGCTTACGGACTCCGGCTTCCGGTTTCTTCGTAAAATTGTCATTCAACGCAACCATATCATCCTCCGAGAGGGGGGGGCTAAATTGATCCGCGAATTTTACCACTGGTGGCGAGCTTTACAAACTGTCGCTTCCTCCGGTCGCAAGACTGTATCGCGCCGCGTGCCGCGATTCCACCGTAACCGTACCGCTCGAAGGCAGCAGCAGGCATTGCACCAGCCCCATTATCAGCACGACCGCAGCATTAACGCCCATGGAGGCCACAATTGCTGTTATCAGAATGCGCGCGTGAATCGCTCCAAGCTCGCTCAATGGAAGCGCGAAAACGCCCAGCGGTACCGACAAGATAGCCGCAACATAACTAAGAAGAACGCCCCTGAAATTGCCGTCAAAAGCACCTCTCCCACTGCGCTGGCGACGAGCGTTCGTTGGAGGGCGTCGCTGTCCTGCATTCTGCAAACAAGTCCCGCCAGCTCATGCATGTTGAGCAATGCCGTCACGATACACCAAGCCCCAAAGGCTCGCATTGCCAAGACGAGCCACCAGCGCCAAGCCGGCTTGGGAACAGGCGGTAGACCCGCCCGCAGTGCGTGCTTCATCGCTGTCCTCATTCAACTTCTTCGCCAATCCATGAACCGCACGACAACCCAAAGCCGCCTCAGTTGCGGATTTTGGTGCCTGCGATGGTAAATAGATACACCCGCTCCCAGCACTGGGCCGCCAGTTCGCTTTCGCCCTTCGCAAAATGGACCGATTCAACTACGTCGGGAAGCGACTTGTGACTGAGTATCCTCCCGTCACTTGGGTTGATTATATACACCGTCGCAAGGGGCCGGCGTTGTGGTGTAAGCCCCTGTAGCGGCAGAGCCAATATCCGTCCATCTGGTGAAAGACCTGGCGCTGCAATCGCTACGCCCGTGCCAATCAAGTGGTTCCAAATTGCTTTCCCGCTCGCCACAGATATTTTGAGGAGACGCACCTGTTGCGAGAACAACTTCGTACTGGTCACGAGGTAGAGGGTTTTGGCATTGAAACCAAAGGCACCAGTGCGGAAAGACATGCCCGGAATGCCGATTCTACGCAACGGGCCAAGATGGATGCGCGCCACCGTTTTCCCCGCGGTCGCATCGGATACGTTCCTTCGATGGAAGCTGTTACTGGTC
This sequence comes from Phycisphaerales bacterium, assembly GCA_027313145.1. GTDB lineage: Bacteria > Planctomycetota > Phycisphaerae > WQYP01 > WQYP01 > JAMDCX01. The sequence goes on from DAHVEJ010000051.1 coordinate 7,014, forward strand.
GGTAATAGGAAGGCCTCCCCGCCTGCAATCCAAGCCAGCAGGCGGCCTCGGAGCGACGTAAATGCGGCGGTTGCGCCAACCAGAAGCGGCGAGGACTTTGCGAGGGGCCTCCCGTCTTGTAAATCCAAAAAAACAATGGGTGCCGAACCATGCCTGGTAATCCGATAGCTCGTAGCCGTCATCCTTGGAGGAAACATCGGATGCAAGATGTGTGCCCCGCTCGTTTTTCGTTTCACGATTCTCTTGTGGATCAGCTGGCCGGGGACCACTGCAATCCAATCTGCTTTGCGCGGCTTAACCGCCCAATAGAATCGTGGCCAAGGGGAGGCAACTTTAGCTCTGATAATTGAATTTGGCCGCCTCGTTAATGGAAGCGTCCTGCCACGTATTTGCCAATCCATCAGATCAAACCTGGTGGACGAACACGATGAGGTGTTCCCCGGTCCTGCCAGGAGGTACATCTTCCGATTGCACCAAAACACGCCCCCAGGCTCCGGTGCGCACATGCGCCAAAAATGTGGTGCAATCGGCACCGTTAAAGACTGCAAAAGGGAACCGTTATTGGCGTCCCACAGAAAAAGCAAGGGGCGGCCGCGTGGCCCTATTCCGGTCGATACGAAGTATCTACATCCATCAAGCCAATTCCCGGGTGAGGCGGCCAGCACGCAATGGCTGCGCCATTTTCCGTCTATATTCAGTCTTATTCTTGGCCTAAGCATTGGCTCGCTGGTACTGCCCTCGATGACCCTCGGGCCGTTTGCCGGCGAGCCAATAACTTTGCCCGTCCCTTCTGCAAACACCGCCACAACTATTACAGTCAAGGCCAACCACGTAACGCCCTTGCGGAACCACCGAGGGGGAGGGGGAAAATTACCTCTGCAGCTAGGCCATTGCTGTCCGCACGGGGCAAAGTTGTTATCCAATGGAACAGCAGCGGAAATATCTGCAATCATTCTGCACCGCCTGATACCTTAAGTGCTTCCTTGATCACGTCGATGAGAGAATCCGAGAATTTCTTATCCGCCTCGCTGGCCCCACGAGGAATGAAGTTATTCGCCATACCTGGATTCGTGTAATCCTGCGTAGTCAGGCGCATATGCTGCAATTTAACCGACACGATCATTACATGCTTGTAATGTGTTCCACAGCAATACGTATATAGGACATGTTTAGTATAATAGGAGGTGACATCAAAGGCGAACCCTGCATCGCCGATGGTCAATGCGCCCTCTGCTGCCCGGATAACCTCTGTGATAGGATTAACCTTGGATATTCCCGTAAGAAGCCATTGAGCCAGATTATATATCTTCGCGATGTCGGGATTACTTTCGCCAGCGGAAACAAAGACGCCAACATGTTGCCTGTAAGACCAATCCCTGTATGCATAACATTTCCCTTTTATCTGCCCCAAGTCCACGACCGGCCCTGCATTAATCAACACTGGTTTTCCAGGATTTGTACCACTAATGTTGTACGCGGCGAGGCCGCTTGCATCGATAAGAACCTGTGGCCTATCCTTGACATATTGGTAAGAGTTAAGCCCATCAGATAATCCGATCGGATCGCGTTGCAGCACCCGAGTCGCCACTCCTGTGGCCTGTCGGGATTTCGGCTCCTGCCTCAACACCATGCCGGGAATCAAGTTGTACGTGCGATTGCGAGCGTAATAGAGTTCCGTTTCAGGATCGTTTAGGCCCGTCCCGATATCCGTTGAAACACGATTGTTATCGGGATAGCCACAGTAGATGATTTCATTTGCACCGTAATTCGATTGCACATCATCGTCCGTGAACCAGACGCCATCGGTGCCGGGACCGGTGAAGATCAGCGTGTTTCCGTAGGCGTCCGTATCGTACGCCTCCACAATGGCACCAGTGGAATTGGTCAAAGCCACCGCACGGTACAGCAAATCTTGCAAAAGATAATAACTTCCACGTTCCAGGTTCTGACTTCCCGATACTACGAATGTAGTGAGTTGGATACACTCGTCAATATACGTTCCCCAGCTATATTGTCTGATGGGTGAATTGCTGGAATTGCGTTCTTCAATAACTTGCCAACCGCTCCAGACGTAGTCCGTGGTACCATTTGGAATATTCCCCGTAAGTCCGCCATTTGTGACAGTTTTCCGCGCCCTACGATTCATCGCGTCATACAGATATGTCGCGATGATCAAACCATCGGATACCCGATTGATCTGGATCGGTCTGTTCAGCGCGTCATAAGAGTAAATCAGCGTGCCATCATTCTTGAGATTGCCGTTACTGGCTCTGGTTGCGCCATCATATTGAAACACGACCGGACTGCTGCCGGTGATCGCGCGTTGCGTAATTTCATTGACATAATTGTGATTGCGCTGATCCGTAGTGGCACTGCCGCCCACGGGCGTATACACGCTGGTCTTCCAGTTGCCCAGACCGTCAAGATTGTAGTTGCGGCTTTGATCGGTATTCGGCAGTGTGATCGGCGTGGCGATGCTGCCGCCGCCACTTCGTGTCGTCGTGCCGTTGTGCTGAAAATGTTCGTCCAGTGCAACCATGCGGTTTTCCTGATCACGATCGGCCTGATAATGATGCGAGCATTCTACCCCAAATCTTCGGTTTGCAAACCGTCGGGCATTGCCCAAATCGAAAATACCGGAGTATGTGCCAGTAATTCCACGCGCTCCTTTTCCTGTGGATTATCCATGTTGGAAAACTCCCCGGTGGATGCGGTTCGTGGCGCGGCCATGGAAACAAGCTCTTTCACAATCCTTTGAGTCACTCCGACTATCTTCCGGGACGCTTTGGCCAGGAAAGGTGCCAAAGCGCCACGTGTTGCGCCGAACATTCCACCAGCGTTTGGTGCCCCCACCAGGTTATCTGGAAATATCCGGACTGAACGGTTTGACGGATCGGGGAAGCGCCTGCCAAAGCCAGCCCGTTCTTTGTCCTAAATATCTGTATCCGACTACTGGCCCCTCCTTTCGGAGTTTGGCGGCCACCCTTATGCGGGGCGCTGGCAACGGTGCAGACAGCCAGCACCGATCCGTCCGACATGAAGGCAGGCGCGTGGCACGTACCGTGGAGACGGAGGCACGCGATGCAGCGGCCGGTATCGGCATCGTAAAGTGCCAAGTTGTGTCCCCACGACACTGCAACCCTATTGCCTCCAATGGCTTCCCGTGTTGTCGGACCCCATTGGATGCCGGGCGGTGGCGGAATGATAACCACCCTTTTCTCTGTCTTGCTGTTCCAAACCTCGACGCGCCCGGGTTGTGTGCAAAACGCCAGCAGATATTTCCCCCCAGGTTCTGCGCACAATCGAATGACGTGATATGAGGAAAGCGGGGCGGACGACGCTGGGAACTTCATTGTCTCCGCGGCCAAAAAATAGAGACAGCCTCCACCAAATCCTGCAAGTTTGTGACCCTCATCCGTGTAAACCAGCCGCTGCGGGCCTCGCGGCGGAATGGGCTCCGCCCGGGGAGGAGTTGTAAATAACCTGTTTACTATCCGTCTCCCCTTCAAGGACCATGTCTGCCACTCCGCGTGCAGATTCAATTTCGCCGCTGACGGCGCTTGCGATCCGCTTAGTACCAACGCTACAAAATATTCACCGTCGGGCGAAACGGATGGTGGCTCTGCAAACATCGTTACCGGCATCGGTCGATCCCCGGAGTGTTGCATTACCAGCCGGTTCCAAGGGGTGCCCAAGCCGTGGATTATCTCCAAGGCCCCCCTCGAGAGATACCCGATGACGCCATTTCGCATTGCGAGTAAAGGGGATCCCGTCCTTGCCTGCAGAATACGCATTCGTGACGCTTTAAAATATTGCTCCAGGCGAAATTCGACGTGGGCTGCAATATGCCCGGCCGTTCCGGCATTGCCCCGACACACTGGACATTGGAATGTACAAAGAAGGGCCAACGCGCCCACGATAATCAAAGGCGCTGAAACACCCGCAACCCCCAAGCTCGCTCGTCCGCGGAAAGCTCCCCGGACTGGACCTGTTTCGACCGCCATTCCCATCAGACTATTCCCCGCCGTTGACGAATTTTGAGATTTCCCTGGCTACATCGTAAGTACTCTTTAGTACACTTTGGCTCGACTCATGGGATCCCGGAAAAACCTCCCCGTTGTCCGGTCCGTAATAGGACACGACGAACGAGTGTCGCCCACTTACCCATTTCTTGGAAACGCTCCATTGTGCCCCCTTCTTGCACATAATCTCGTGCTCTTTCCACGCCGCCGTAATTCCGGAGCGCCACCGCACCTCAGAAAAATCCTGAGTGTCCAATAGGTGGTTCATTGTTTCGGTGATCGATACACCCGCCGGAGCTAACTTCATAATGTCCATGATAAATGAGTAATGATCAATGAACAAATCATTGGAAGTTCTGCGTTTCTGATCAGTGATCAGTGTTCCTTGATCAGTGATGTTCACCCCAGACTCCCCGTTCCGCTGTACCCCGTAACCCGTAACCTCCGCCGGAGGGCGGTTGTGCCGGAATTTATTCCGTACGTGCCGGGATGGTGGAATTGTTCGCTCAGTGCAACCATAACCTACCTGAAACTGTTCAGTGCCATTCTCACTTATCAATTCCACATCTTCCACCACGGGGCTCCACTGGATCGCTGGCCAACTCAGTGCTTTCGCATTCCAATCCCCAAGCCAGGCGGTACTGGCCCCGGAGGGTGCCGCAAAAACCGCGGCCCCGCCAAAGTGCTGTCCGCCACAGGCAGACCGTTGTGGCGGGTGTATATCGCGCGTGCGGGGGGCGGCGAGCCACGCGGGAATATTTCCGGGTCCCCGGAAATCCTATAGCGGCCTTGCACATCCTCCCATGCGACCGGGGCCCTGTTTGAAGGCCGCCCGTCGCCCTCGAGAATTTGAACGGTCAGGTCGGGCGTTTGGCTTGGCGTGTTGAAATTAAAGAATCCGCGCGCGTGCGGAGTCCTCGCGCCAAGCGCGACGGAGTAGACCAAGGAGTCCCCGCCGGGGAACAACGGCGAAACGTAATCTGCGTATATTGGCAGCTTGATCGAGCCATGCCCGCCGGGCCGAGAGACTTTCAACACCGCCGGATAGGTTAGCTTGCCGATCCAGGATACGTCAATGGTTGTCCCCATACCCGGAACGAATGATTTCCACGCGACGGCACCAGCAAGACGGGGAGCATTGTCCAGATAGGTGTCAAAGCGAAGTTCTTCAAGTAATCGGAGGCTCAACCACCCCTGGCCGCCTCCGGACATGTGGCACAGTTTCCCGGGAATCATACGGCCGAAGGGAAACCATAAACCCGGGCCATAGAGCATCGCATTGGTGCTAATGTAAGCCTGCCGGTAGAATTTTTCACGCTGGTATGTGCGCCGCACCTTGATCGCAGCCAATGCCGAAGCGGCGACGGCCGCAACTACGACAACAATCCCTAAAGATCGCTTCCACATAAAGACATCTCCGCCAGCATCAACTTCAGCACCGCAGGCATTCTGGACAGCCACCTGTTTCTACACACCGGGCGCGGATGATGGTACATTGTTCTTTATGCCTCGAACCGCTCGCATTGTCCTCCCCAAGATACCTCACCACGTTACCCAGCGTGGAAATAACCGTCAAGCGGTTTTTTTTCCTCGATGATGATCGGCGTGCCTTTCTCAGCATATTTGCTGAGGAAACCGTCGCCGCCCGGAACGCCTACCGTGACGTGGCAAGAGGGGGCGTGAAATGACCGCTGGCGAAGCGACAACAAGACAAATGACGCGCCCCATGGAACACCATAATCGGCGCTTTTGACAGAGCATCGCCTTGAATTTTCGCGGAGTGTCTAAATTCCGTCTAATCAATATAATATAAATATGCCGAGTTCATGAATTGCGGCATTCTTCGGCCGGTTTGGTCGGGTGACTTCAGGAGATGGTCCGTGCGGACGCTCGATAATTTAGATTTGAAAGAAAATGACCGACAGGCTGTCAAGGAGGCTGCGGCCATTTTGCGTGCACGATTTCCCGTGCAACGGGTTGTCCTGTTTGGATCGAAAGCCCGTGGCTCGGACGACGCGCAATCGGATATTGATCTGCTCGTGCTTACGAGCCGGGCGGTGGAACAATCGGAAAAGGACCGCATGACCGACGCCGTCTTTGGCGTGGAACTTCGGCGCGCGGTAGTGATCAATAAACTCATTGTGCCGTTGGATCAATGGGAACAAGGGCTTTATCGCGTGTTGCCAATTCACGCCGATGTGGAAAGGGACGGAGTGTTGGCGTGAATGACCAAGATGCTCGTGAACTGGTAACGTAGGGATGGATGGCGAAGGCCGAAACGTCACTGGCGGCGGCCCGGAGGGATTATGCCGCTGGAGATATGGCTTTAGCTATCAACAGAATTTATTACGCCTGCTTTTACGCCGCCAGTGCCGCGCTACTAAGTGAGAATCGGCAGTTCAGCAAACATGCCGGCGTACGGGCGGCGGTGCATCAGTACCTGGTCAACACCCATCGTATTTCGGTGCAATGGGGACAATTTTACGACCAGACACCAGACATTTGAAGACCGGCAAGAGGCGGACTACCAGGCGCTGACGGAATTCGAGGGACCGCGAGTATATGACAGGATTCATCAGGCATCTGAATTCATTGAGGAAATGCGGCGGCTTTTGCACAAGTGAGCCGCACTTAACCGAATCAAGAATTCGCCCACATATTAACCACATTCCCATTGGTACCCGATGGTTGCGAATCCATTTTTCTCACATTGCCACAATTCCCGCATCCAGAATATCGGCCAGTAATTCCGCGACGGTGCTGCGGTGATATTTCTCGTGCCCGCAAAAATGTTGCTATACGTATGCGGTGTTGTGTATGGCGTGAGGTTTCATTTACCAGCGGCACCAAATTAAACGGTCGGAGAACCTTAGCTGCGTATCCGGCCTGCCCGACCAGGCTACGTCTTTGGCGAAGTCCGCCAAGCTCGCCGTTGTCGGTGCCGCAATAGTAAGGCTATGGCGGCGGTGCCGGTGAGAACCAGGCTCAGGGTTGTCGGTAGTGTCACTGCGGATGCTGTGGAGGGAATGGTCAGGGTGATTTGATTGAGCAATATTTCGCCGGCTCCGGCGCGGAGGGTAAGGAAATGTTTCTTGGCTGTGAAATTGGTCAGGGAAAAAGTGGCGGTGGTCGTGCCACCGGTAGCGGGAGCTTTGACTGTTTGAAAACTCGTGCCAAGGGCACCTGCCTGTGCGGTATCGGCCAGGGTGGCATTATCCGATCCGGATGTCCCGGCGATGACGATCGTAGCGGTGTCCGGCGAACCGGCTTGGGCCGCCAAAGTGATAAGCGCCGTTAAATCAAGCTGTATAAAACCCAGATAGGTAGTCGTCGTTTTTTTTACTTTAACAGCAGACTTAAAGACCTGGTTGTTTGTCTGAATATTGCTGCCCAGAGGATAGGGCAGCGTGGCGTAATTCAAGCCCAATCCGTTGATTGTGCCGGTTAATGATTCCCCGTATAAATCGGCAGATGATATCTGGGCCTTATTCGTGCCGATCTTTTGTGATTCATAACCGGCGGCCAGGATCGTGAGGTTGGGATTTCCAGGCAGGGCGAGGCCGGAGGTAATGTTGCCCAGAAAAGATTCGGAATTGGGCAGCGCACCAGAAGCGGCGGAGAAATTCCATGAAATTGTGGTGGAAGCTTTCGTAGCGCCAACGGACCAGGCCGCGATGATGAGGGCCGCGCAGTAAATGCCACGGATTAAAGAAAGTCTTTGCGGTAGCGCCCTGCACAGCGCGGCAAAAAAAGAGGGAATGGGGGCTGTTTTTCTTCCGGACACGTCCATTGTCCTTTCCACGGGAGTTCATCCATGCTGAAAAATCGCACACGTCAATGTGCGGCCTCTTCAGATACCCGTTGGTTTATCCATTACTGGATATTTAGTTGCAACCCATAACTTGCCATTAAATTACCTAAAATGGCCAGGATATGCAAGCCAACGGGTAAGCCAACGGGCATCACAGCCAACGGGTATGAGAACGGTTTGTCGTGGAAACTCGCATTCCCAACACCTGAGCCGATTTATCGCCGCGCGGGTGAAATCTTATTTCGGACGATTTCGGGTTTTGCTTCCGCGGTATAACTTTTTGCCGAAATCCGGGAAAGCCGATCTTTCGCAACATTGCACGCTTTGGCGCGTTGGTATGATATGTTTTGGTGTTTCGCGAGTGCGGCTGCGGCAAATGAGCTATATTAAGTCTATTAAACGGATTATTTCATTACCTTTGGGATTTTTTCCGGCAGTGGCCTTTGGCGTGCTGCTGCTTGGCGTGGCCGCACCCCGAGCGCATGCCGGCATGTTTCCGCCGTTGCCGGCCGCCAAACCATTTATTAACTTTGATGGCAAAGGTTTCATCATTCATGGTAAACGCGTTTTCGTTGCGTCGGGCAGCTTGCAGTATGCGCGTGTGCCGCGGGCGCTGTGGGCCAATCGCCTGCTGAAAATGAAACGGGCCGGGTTTAATTGTGTGCAAACGTATGTTTTCTGGAATTTTCAGGAACCGCGCAAGGGGCACTTTGATTTTAAGGGCCGGCATAATCTGCAGGCGTTTTTAACGCTGGTAAAAAAAATGGGCTTTTACGCCATATTGCGGGTGGGGCCGTACGATTGCGGCGAGTGGGACAGCGGCGGTTTTCCGGTGTGGCTGCGTTTTATTCCCGGGTTGGCCATCCGTGAATACAATCCGCCATTTATCAAGCAACTGGGAAAATATTTCGATAAATTGCTGCCGATTGTCGCGGCCAATCAAATTAATCATGGCGGCCCGGTGATTATGATGCAGATGGAAAATGAGGATCGGCAGGGGTGGGGGGCGGTGTTGCCGAATAGATATTATAAATTCATGTATCACAAAGCGCGGCAGGAAGGCATTGACGTACCGATGTTTTTCAGCGGCATGCACCATGGCTTTAGTCCCGCCGGGGTTGGGCCTTGGAGCAGTAAAACACGCACGTCGCCGTGGTTCACGACGGAAATGTGGACCGGATGGTTCACACAATATGGTACCGCTCCGCAGGCCAACGGCGGCTGGTTCGGGCCGGCCAAGCTGACGCATGTAGCGATGTGGAAGGTTATAGCGTTTGGCGGCAACGGGTACGACGCCTATCTGGCGGTGGGGGGCACAAATTTTTCTCACTGGAACTGCTCAACGGTGCGTGCCAGCTATGATTTTGGCGCACCGATTGGTCAGGGTGGAGACTTGCGGCCTCTTTATTACACCTATAAAGCGGCCAATTATTTCGCCCGTTCTTTTCAGCGGATTTTGGAAGACAGCGACAACGCCACCGCCCAATACCGCGGCTTTGCTCCGCACGCTGCCGTCTATGCGCGTAAAAGTCCGTTTGGGACATTGGTATTTATGACCAACTACAATAATGCCCCGCTGCGGACCACACCCCGCGGTGGCGTGCCGCTAACCATCAAACCCAATGAAATTATACCGATTGTATTAAATTATCCGCTGAACAAGTTCATCACCATTCGCCGTCTTTATGGCCGGACGTTAGGGTTTTTGCGACAAGGTTCAACCACCACGCTGGTCATGTTTGGTCCCACCGGTTCCCAAGGGGCGTTACAAGTTACGACAACCGCGCCAATCACCGGGGCCATTGCTGGCGCATTTCACAAGCTTGCCGGTAAACCCGCTACGCTGGCATTAAACATTCAATATGCTGCGGGGCCTCCGAAGGTCTATACGCTGAAAACCCGGGGGCAAACGCTGCGGGTTCTGGCGGAAAATCTCTCGGCAGCCCGGCGCACCTGGTTTATCAATCGGGGCAAAACGCCGTGGGTGCTTTACGGGCCACAATATGTCGGTGCTATTACTGCCGGGGCGCACGGCTATACCATGCAGATACGAAACCGGCCGGGCAGTCGGATTCATTCCGCTTTGGCTTTTGGCCCATCCGCAACACCCATTACCTTCGCCGGCACGGCGGCCAAGAATACATCGACATTTGTGAAAGCTCAAACGCCGGCATTGCAGGGCTGGCAAATGCGGGTTGCTACCGCGCCGGCACAGGTCAACTTTGATGATAAAAAATGGCTCCGCGTGCGCCAACCCAAGCCCATGGGCGCGGATGACTATCCCGGCGCGTATGAATGGTATCGGACGCGAGTTATTGCGCCGTCCACGGGCCCATTCATCATGACCATGAACCCCGTAAAAAATTACGGCGAATTTTTTGTTAATGGCAAGTTGGTGCAGACGGGATCGCCGCGGGTGATCCATATTCACCTCAACCAGGGGGCAAATACCTTGGCAATTTTTACCGTTGACGAGGGCCGTCCGAAAAACTGGGGTTGGATCGGCCCCTACAACATCGTCAACGCCCGTGGCTTATGGGGTGCTGTACATCTAAGTGTACCGCACGTGTCGCTTCTGAAAATAAAATCCTGGTCCATGGCACCGGTTCATCAGACCTATGCGCAAGGCCTTTCCGCTATCGGCGGAGGCCAATTTAAGCCGGCATGGAAAAAAGTAGCCGTCCAGCATCGGCAGTTGGAATGTCCACCGGGAACACAGGCGATTCAAATGGTGTTTTCCGCGGTATCCGCGGCGCGACTGGTGCTGAACTTACAGCATTTACCCGCAAATTCGGCAGTGTTCCTCAATGGTCACCGCGTGACGCTGCTGGCACCTGCAAGCGGATTGCTGCATATTGTGCTGGGTGGCGGCTGGAACGGTGCCTCCGCCAATACGCTGGAAATACTGACTGAAAATCCCACAGGAAAAATGATCAAGCTCGGGCCGGTTTCCATAAGTCAATGGGATCAGAGTCCAGCGTTGCCCAATGGCGGCTTAATTGAAAACTGGCGCATGCACGGCGGTATCGGTTCGGTTGACCCGGCCGGTGGGTGGAACACTTTTACCGCCGCTGCCGGTGTGCCGACATTTTATCGCGCAACATTTAACTATCAGCCGAACCAGAACGGGCTGCATCTGGTGCTACGCGCCGCGTGGGATGGGCTGGGTGGTGGATATATGTGGATCAATGGTCATAATTTAGGCCGATATGCGGATCCCATTATGCCCATGGGTTTGTATATACCGTCATGCTGGCTTAAAGCCGGTAGTAATTCACTGATCGTTTTTGACGAGCGCGGGCATTCTCCAGCCGGGGTACATCTGGTCATCGATCGGTCCGCCTGTCGGCGACGTGCAATTTTGCATAGCTCCCAGTGACAGCAGGGAACTGTCCGGATAAAGTTTAAGCGCAATGCCGACGGATACTCGGGCAGACTCTTAGCGGGAGCACCAGTCTTGCGAACGGCGTATTACCAGTTTTGTGCTTTTATGGGGCGATGGCGGTGCCACGGATACAGGGCACTAGCGTTAATGACGCTGATCCTCCTTGGCATCATCGCGTCGCCTATTGCCGCATTCGGCCCCGAAGATGTCGGCATGTTTCCGCCCACCGCCGCCGCCAAATCCTTTATTAATTTTGATGGCCAAGGATTTCTCATCAATGGCAAGCGGGTATTTATTGCATCGGGCAGTATGCACTATGCCCGTGTTCCGCGGGCGCTGTGGGCCGGCCGTCTGTTGAAAATGAAACGTGCCGGATTTAATACCGTTGAAACGTACATCTTCTGGAGTTATCAAGAGCCGCGGCAGGGACAATTTAATTTTAAGGGTCGCCATAATCTGGCGGCATTTCTTAAGCTGGTGCACAAACTCGGCATGTACGCCATCCTGCGCGTGGGGCCATATTGCGACGGCGAATGGAGTCAAGGCGGCTGGCCGGTGTGGCTGCGCTTTATTCCCGGTCTTGCCGTGCGGGAAGGCGATAAGCCATTTCTTAACGCCGTCAATGGATATTTTAATAAACTCCTTCCGATTGTCGCCGCGGGTCAGATCAATCATGACGGGCCGGTCATCATGGTTCAGTTGGAAAATGAAGATTCTCAAGGCTGGGGCAATGTTATTCCCAATGCCTATTACAAATTTCTGTACACCAAAGCTCGCGCCATGGGGCTTGATGTGCCGATGTTTTTTAGTGGCATGCACCATGGTACCAACGCGGCCGGTGCCGGCCCCTGGAGCACCCGAAATCGCACCTGTCCGTGGCTAACCACGGAGATGCACACCGGTTGGTTTAATTTGTATCGCACCCATCCGCCCTGGCTTAGCCGCCTGACCCATCAGGCCATGTGGCAGGTTATCGCCTATGGCGGAAATGGTTACGACGCCTATCTGGCGGTGGGGGGCACCACGCCCTCTTATTTTGTTAATGGACCGGTCGGCCCCAGTTATGATTTTTGCGCACCGGTTGGACAGGCCGGCGATTTACGCCCTCTTTATTACATCTATAAAACCGCCAATTATTTTGCGCGAAGTTTTCAGCGGATTCTTGAAACCAGCATCAATGTGCGGCATGTGGCGTTCAAGGCCGTCAACGGCGTGCGTGTCTTTGAGCGAAAAAGCCCCAATGGCGATATCACTTTTTTCCAAAATCTCTTCTACCTGCCCCGGCGCGTGTTGATGCCTGGCCATTGCGCGCAAACCATCGCGGGCGGCCATCTGTTTCCGGTAGTTTCAAACTTTGCGATCAATAAAATTTTTACCCTGCGGTTAAGTTGTGCCCGGATCTTTGGAATTTTTAAACAAGCTTCCACGACCGTGATGGTAGCCTACGGCCCGCCCGGCTCTAATGTGCTGTTTCACGTTCAGGTCAACGCCCGGATCACGGCCAAATCTCCCGCATTTTCCCAGCGTTCGGGGTCTCATTTGGCGCTAAGCGTAAAGGTACCGGCGCACGGAGCTGATATTTACACCGTAAAAACGCCTGAAAATATTTTGCGTATTTTTGTGGAAAGCCGCCACGCCATGGACCATACATGGTATGTGAATATAAGCGGCCGCCCGGCGCTGGTTTGCGGGCCGGATTACGTGGGTTCCGCTTCAGAGGTTCATGGAAAAATTCTACTTAATACGCAAACGCCTCTACGCGGGAAAGTCCACGGCGCCAGCGTCTATTTTGGTGATTCATCGCGGGCAATTGCCCTCTCTCCCGCCGCCGGTGCCGCTTCACCGCCGCCGAACCTTACGCCGCCGGCCTTAGGTTCCTGGCAGTTGCAATTGGCTAATGCTCCGGCCATGCCGCATTACAACGACAAATCCTGGATTGTCGGCGTTAATCCGGTACAGATGGGAGTCGGCGATTATCCCGGCCTGCATGAATGGTATCGTGCGAAGATCACAACCGCGCATGGCGGAAAGTACCGCCTGTTCTTTTCTCACCTGCGTAACAGTGCGGACGTATTTATGAATGGTCAGCTCGTGGCGGCAGGATCTCAGAAGTCGATCCCGGTACAATTGGCGGCCGGGGTTAATACTCTGGCGGTGCTGGCGATTTCAGAGGGACGGCCTAAATTATGGACATATATCGGTCCATATAATTCTGTTGCCTCCATGGGAATCTGGGGGCACGTTCTGCTGCTTCGTCCCGGCTCCAAGGCCGGGCCGGTGCGTGTGAGGCATTGGCGGATGCGCGGCGGCATAGGAAAGAATCACCTGTCAACCCAATGGGAGAGATTGTCCCATGTGCCGGATGTTCCGGCTTTTTATCGCACCAGTTTTATCTGCCATCCTGGAACCGCAGGTTTCCACCTGGTCCTGCGGGTAGCCTGGGGCGATCTGGCCGGTGGATATATGTGGATCAACGGCCACAACCTGGGCCGCTATCCCGATCCATTCATGCCCATGGGCTTATATATCCCATCCTGCTGGCTCAAAGCCGGCCAAAAACACGCTGCTGATTTTCGACCAGCTCGGACGCAACCCGCAATCGGTCCATCTGGTTATCGAACACGCGGCCAGCCGTCAATATGTCAAACTGGCGGCCATCATGGGCGCGCGTGCGGGACGCGCTGTGCCATTGGTGACGGGGGCACTACATCGCGTCAGCCAATGACATTCCGCGGATAACTCAACGCTTCCGCATTGAGCTATGGGATTCCGGGATGGTGGGTACCCAAGGGTTTGCGGGTTGGATTCAGGCTGGAAAAAAATAGCTGTTTTGCTCCGCTTCGCTTGCTCAAGGCGGGGTTTGTGAATAACATCACAAGGTAGTAAGTTAGGGGGCAGTGCCTGTAGCAGGCCGCCTGGGCCTTGCCACGCGAATAACGTTGCGCCAGGCTGATGATGTGCTGGAGTTTTGGACATGCCATACACAATGGAAAAGGGAGTCTCCATGCTGATGGATGACCCCATGCAAACCCCTCAACTTTCTGATAATCCCAATCTTTGGACCCTGAATTTCGGCCCCCAACACCCCGCCACGCATACGGTTATCCGACTGGTAATGGAAATTGATGGCGAACGGGTGGTTAAAGTCGTTCCAATTATCGGTTACCTGCACAGCGGTTTTGAAAAAAATGCGGAAGTGCTGGATTTCAATCAGTACATTACCATCGTCAATCGTATGGATTACCTGGCCCCCATGGGCAACGAGATGGCATGGATTCGTGCTGTTGAGATGCTTTTTGGTGTGGACCCCACCCCCCGCTGTAAGGTCTACCGTACGATTCTGGGTGAATTGGCCCGCATTCAAAGCCATCTGCTGTGTGTGGGAGCCGCCGCGCTGGACCTTGGCGGATTTACCGCGTTTCTCTTCGGATTTAATGAACGCGAACGGGTGTACGACATTATGGAATATGTCACCGGTTCACGTTTCCATACCAGTTGGAACCGCGTGGGCGGCGTGATGAAAGACGCCGATGACAACGTGTTTCGCCCGCTGGTAAAGGCGTTTATTAATGAATCTCTGCCGCGGGCCATTGAGGATGTTGAAAAACTTCTCAATCGTCTGCGCATATTCATTGATCGTACGGCGGGTATCGGCATTATTTCCCGGGAAGAAGCCATTAACTGGAGCCTCAGCGGCCCGGTGGCCAGAGCCAGCGGCGTTATGCGGGATGTTCGTAAGGATGATCCCTATTTCTGCTTCCAGGATAATTGGGACGGCAAAGGCGCGCCGGCGGTGAAATTCAAAGTGCCGATCATGAAAACCGGCGATGTGCTGGCGCGGTATCTGGTACGCCTTGAAGAAATGAAGCAATCCATTGAAATCATCCGGCAACTCATCGATGATATTCCCGGCGGTCCGATCAATGTCAGTCCGGAAGGAAAAGATGTGCTGCCTCCCAAATCCCAGGTTTATGGCTCCATTGAAGGGCTTATTCAGCATTTTGAACTCGTCATGACCAATCGCGGATTTAAGCCGCCCATCGGTGAAGTCTACGCGTGCAGTGAAACCGCCAATGGGGAACAGGGCTTTTATATTGTCAGTGACGGCGGAAAAAATCCGTGGCGGGCGCGATGCCGTCCGCCGTCTTTCATTCATCTAAGCGTCCTGCCCAAGATGATGGAAGGCCACACCCTTTCAGATGTGGTGGCGGTTTTGGGATCTTTGAATATCATCGCCGCGGAATTGGATCGTTAAACGCAAGGAATGTTATGGCCTGGATTGTTGAAGATCGCCTGAAGCAGTACCAACCGAAGCGCAGTGAGCCTTACCTCACCGTTGAGATTAAAGCCCACATTGAGCAAAAATATTTCCCGCGCTACCCGCGTAAGCAGGCGGCGTTGTTGCCGCTTTTTCACACCATCATGCACACCTACGGCTACATCGCGCCGCAGGCCATTGATGAAGCGGCGGCCTTTCTTGAAATTTCCCGGGCGCAAGTTCAGGATGCGGTGACGTTTTATGAGGAATTCCGCCTCCAACCGTCGGGAAAATACGTAGTCAATGTTTGCCGCTCAATTTCCTGTGAACTTTGCGGTCATCAGGCGGTTCTGGATAAAATTCGTGATGTGTTCGGCATAGAACCGGGTGAAACCACGGATGATGATAAATTTACCCTCTTTGAAGTTGAATGCCTTGGTGCCTGTGAGCAGGCTCCATGTGCGCTGGTGAATGAAGACTTGCACGGCTGCCTTGACCCCCAGGCGTTTGCCTCGCGGTTACAGGCGCTGCCGGATCATCCTGCCGCGGGGCACTGATCGGGCGGGAAAATGAAATGTGGCCATGAGGAGATCCCCATGGCCATCGCGTGTGCGGGGTAAATTCCCGGTGCGTGAACGGTTACAGGAAAGGTTTAATTATGGCGTTTGCCGGCCCAGTTCTACTTAAGCGTATTCCGGATGATCCGGCGAAGCGCAAGCTCATCAACATCGATGAATATATGGCGACCGGTGGTTATGAATCGCTGCGTAAAGCCCAGGCGATGACACCGGAGCAGATCATACAACTGGTCATCGATTCCAATTTGCGGGGGCGCGGGGGGGCGGGGTTTCCTTGTGGATCGAAATGGAAGTTTTTACCCAAGGACCTGCATCCGCGCTATCTGGCGGTTAATTTTGATGAATCTGAGCCGGGAACTTTTAAAGACCGTTACCTGGCGGAACATGATCCCCATGTGCTGCTGGAAGGTATCGCCATCGCGGCGTTCGCCAACCATATTACTAATAGCTATATTTACATACGTGGTGAATACCACCTGCAAGCGAAAATTCTTGAAACGGCTTTAGAAGAAGCCTATGCCAAAGGAATTTTCGGGCAGAAGATTCCGGGTACGGATATTGTACATAACTGTTATGTACATCGCGGAGCCGGGGCCTATATATGCGGTGAAGAGACCGGGTTGCTGGAATCTCTGGAAGGCAAGCGCGGCTGGCCCCGCATCAAGCCGCCATTCCCCGCCATCGCCGGGGCGTTTGCGAAACCCACCATTATTAATAACGTGGAAACCTTGGCCTGCCTGCCGTACATC